>NZ_JBEYUZ010000029.1:0-54639 GCF_040643755.1 Streptomyces sp. NPDC047079 | reverse complement strand
CGAGAGCTACCTTGCCGGACTCCACTTACGAGGCGCCGTCATCTGGATCCGCAGCCTTCAGCCAAGTCACTGATCACGACTCCGTACAGGCCCTAAGCCGAGCGGCCTGAGCCTCCGACAGGCGCTTGGGCCTGCCTTGGGCAGGGATGAGGTTTTCGGCAACGGCAGCCGAGGACGTGCACGGCACGGGTGCCGACCTCCATGACGAAGAACACCTACAACCGCCTCAAGGTCACAGTGTCGACGTGGAAGAAGTCGGCGGCGAGCGGGCCGGAGGCCTGGGGGCGCAGGAACTCGCGCCTGGCCGGGGCGCCGCCAGGGCTCCGACCAGGCGCGGGGGTGAGGTCGGCGTTTCAGGGCGAGGCGGCGAGCACGGCACGGTCCGGCCACACGAAGCGTGGCCGGACGCCCAGTTCGCGGCACACCACCGCATTCTCATGGCGCAGCGCGAGCAGTGCGAGGAGTCGGAGAAAGATCACGCAGAGCACGCGCAGAGCCATGCAGTCCGAACATGCCGTGATCACCTGAAGCAGCCAAGTGCCCGCTCAGGGCTACGCGCCGGTTTTCGCACCTTACAGGCCCGCGGCCGAGGAGGAGACGCTGTCCCTGCGGTCGTCAGTGACGCGGCGCGGGGTAGGCCTTGGGCAGGCGCATGCCGCGCTCGGCCATGATGTCCCGTACGCGGTTGGGGTAGTCGGTGATGATGCCGTCGATGCCCATGTCCATCAGCGCCTCGATGGTGGCGGGGTCGTCACAGGTCCACGGGATGACCTTCAGACCGCGCTCATGGGCCTCGGAGACCATCTTCTCGTCCGGGTAGAAGCGGAAGTTCGGGTCCGCGACCGTGCCGTTCTGTGGGAAGCCGTAGTTCGGGGAGAGCGCGGTGACTCCCGGGATGGCCGCAGCGGCCTTGACGAAGTCCCCATCGTAGTCGTCGGCGTCGATGCCGCCGAGCCACGGGGAGGCGCCGGGCTTGCCGACCTGGAGGAAGTCGTAGTTCGTCAGCGCCACCAGGGGATAGGACGGCGCGAGCTTGTGCATCTCCTTGAGCGCGCCCCAGTCGAAGGACTGGATGGTGACCTGCCGCTCGATGCCCGAGCGGTGGATCTCTTCGTAGACGCGGCGCACGAACAACTCGCGCGGTGCGGTCTGCTCGGGCGCGCCGGCCTCCACCTTGGTCTCGATGTTCAGCTTGACCTGCTTGGCGTTGTAGCTCTTGACCAGGTTGAGGACGTCCTTGAGCTCCACCATGCGGAAGCCCTTGATCTGTTCCTGCTCGGGGAAGCCGGGCAGCTGCTGGTAACCGCAGTCCATGGTCTTGATCTGGGCCAACGTCAGGTCCTTGATGTACTTTCCGACGTACGGGTACATCGGGTCACCCGGCGTCACCGGACCGGTGTCCTTGCACTTCTGGGCGCTGATCTGCCGGTCATGGTTGACGACGACCTTCTGATCCTTGGTGATGTGGGTGTCCAGCTCCAGGGTGCTCACCCCCAGACGCAGGGCCTTGCTGAAGCCTTCCGGGGACTCCTCGGTGGTCAGGCCCAGGCCGCCGCGGTGGGCCTGCAGGTCGAAGTGGGTCTTCTGAGGAAGGACATCGGGCTGAGTCTCGGCCGCGGCTTCCTGGGCGGTCGCCGGGAGGGCGACCGCGGGCACGACGGCCAGAGCGGCAAGTATATGCCGGAGGGACATTTAGACCTCGCCTACATTGACGAACTGGACCTTGTGACGCTAGGACGCAGGTCCAGTCCACCACGAAGCCCACGCGTTAGCGCATCGTGAATGTCAGGGGAACGGACGTTCCCCGGGCGCCCGCCGAAGGCCGGCGCGAGCCAGCCGTTGCCGACACTGCATAATCGGTGCCGATCTGGTGACGCTGCGGTGCCGAAAACCCCGTCCATGGTCTGTGAGCTGCGCAGGTTCTCGGGAACCGGCTGGCCGCCCTCCAGCGGCAGATCGACAGGCCATGCGGCACCCCGGCGGATCGCGCATTCCTGGCCGCGCTCCTGCATCGGCCACCAAGCCAAACTGCGCAGCGGCATCTGATATCTCGTCAGGACGGTGTCACGGTGGCCGCCTCCACCGTCTGGGAGATCATCCAGGAGGCCGGGATCGACCTTGCCGTGCCGACGCAAAAGGGCACCCCCGCGCGGATATCACAGAACCAGAGCATCTCGTGGCTGGCGCTGTCCCGCATCTGCCACAAGTGCTGCCGCAACGCCTGGGCGCGGGTGATCACTTCGACGAGCTGACCAGCGTCCTGGCGCCGGCGCGCACCGCGGTAGCTGTCCAGCAGGTCGGTGACGGCGGTGCGGGCCTTGTCGAGTGCGTCGGCGCGCCGCTGCAGCCGAGGCAGCAGCGCCACGTCCGGCGGCACCGCGGCGTAGTGGAGCGGGTCACGGTCGGTGGGACTGGCGAGTCCCTTGCCGCGCGGGGACGCCAGAACGGATTCGACGGTGGTCAGCGAATGAGGTGCACAGTGATTTCCGTGTCCGTGTCGTTGATGTTGACGGCGTGGACGTACCCGTCGGCGGTGCGGTACATGCCGGTTCCGCCGGTGATCGCGAGGTCCACCTCCCCCGGCCCGGCGGGGGTGACGGGGAACTGTCCCTGCACGGTGATCTGCCCCTGGCCCAGGGTGAAGCTTCCGACGCACTGCAGATCGAAATAGTCGACCGGGCCGGTACGCGTCAGCGTGCACACCTCGCCGTAGGTTCCGACGGTGGCGCCCTGCTTCAGCAGTTCCCCGCTGCTGACGATTGCGTCTCCCTGGCTGGAGCCGGGCGGATTCACGTCGATGAAGCTGCTTTGGGTGGACCTGACCAGCAGACGGAAGGTTTCCTCGTGCCGGCCCTGCGACCCGCCGTCGCCCTTACTCAGACCCATGTCCGGACCTCCTAGAAAGCGACTGGAAGGGAGCGAGTCCTGTTCGCGTCTTCTGGCGTCAGCGAAAGTATCCGGCGTGATCGCACCGGGCCGCGAAGCGCCGATAGGCCTCCGGGTGTTGGTTGGGGCTCGAAGAGAGACTCCCCCGAGCCGGACGACATGGTCCGGCCGGCCCTCCTGCGGGTGACCAGTGGACGGCTGTCCGGACTGCCACCTGTCCATCCAGGGCGGAAGGGTGCCGCCCGGGGTTGAAAGCCGACGAAGGCGGCGTTAACGGTGCCGACGAGCGGTGACGGCGACGCCCCGCCAGTGGGGGTTCCGGCGGGGCGGTCGTCGGCAAGGTGTCGTTTCGTCGGCAAAGTGCCGCTGCTTCAAAGCTGCGCGACGCGTAAACCGTCAGGCAGGCGGCAGGGCCGCCCGGGTCCTGCCCGCCGTCCTGGCAACCGTTCGATGCAAGGGGAGGAAGAACGCAACGACGAACAGGCCGAAGAGGGTGATGGGCAACAGAGGCAGCAGCTCCGCTGGTCCATCCCGCAACCAGTGCCGGTTGCCCCACCAGTTCGCGAAGACATCCGTCACCATCACGGCGCTTGCCAGCCAGACCCCTTCCCGCCGCACGAGTCCCACCAGCACGGCGACCAGCGGATCCAGTATCGCCAAGCTCACGAAGAACACCTGCAGGGGAGCCTGGGGAAACGACGCATAGGCATGGATGCCGTCACGGGCCAGATCGAGAACGTGGACGCAGGATCCCTCAAGGAATCCGATCAAGTACACCGTGAGAACCCATCTCGCCCACAACGGCTGTCCGCCCCATCGTTCACGCAGCTCAAACCCCACCGGGCCACCCTAGTGACCTGAGTCGGAGATTCTCTGGCGGGAGGCGGCGACTTCGTCGACCTCCGGGAAGATCAAAACCGTGGAGACGGCGCTCGGCCGGGAGCTCTGACGGGCGTTACGACGCGCCGTCAGGGCCTTCGGCGGGCTCCAGTGCCCTGGCTCGTCAGGCCGAGGCATCGTAGGCGACGCGGGCGGCTTGCACGCGGCCCCGGACAGGTACGGATCCGCGTCGAGGCCGCGACGGTCAATCCCGTCGATCTGGTTACCCGTTCCAGCGCGCTCGTCGAAGCCGGGCTGATGGCCGCTCGCGAGCGCACGGGCATCGGATGGGACGTCGCTGGCATGGTCGACCGGCTCCGAGCTGGCGTGACGGCGTTCGCGCCGGGGCAGCGGGTGATCGGGCTGCGCGACCTCTCGATGTGTCTGTGGGTGCCTCGCTTGAACGCGCGGCCGAGGCACACGATCGGCTCGCCGCGGGCGGGATTCGCGGCCGACTCGTGCTGACTCCTTCAGGTGAGGCCTGATTCGCTGACGATCCGGGGGTGGCTGGTGTTGCATCAGGCAACGTTGGCCTTCTGTAGGCTCCCTCGCCGAACGGGAGGTCCGACTTGAGTACTTGTCCGCGCAGCGCCTGGCCGGTTGCTGCACTTGTCGCGGGACTTCTGAGTGCTTGCGTTCCGGCAACCTTGGATCCCACAGACTCTGCCAACTTCAGCACCGTCGTCTTCGTCAACGACACCGACTCGCCATCTGTCCTTTTTGAGTGCGGCGACCGCCGTGGACGTGACTGCCATGACATGAGCGGTCGACTCGCCCCCGGAGAACGCTGCGACCAGCGGGTGTACTGGGGGGCACGCGTAGATCCCTGGCAAATCCGGGACACGCGGGGTCAGATCGTTGGCTGGCTACTCGTGAGCACACCGCGCCGGGAATCCGGAGCCGTCTACTACCTCGGCGATGCCGAGCCCCAGCCCGGCAAGCCATCGACTCCGCGCGTCTCGCCGCACCCCGACCCGATGCAGTAATCCGGCCTTCCGTTGTGTTTCCGGCGGTCCTGCAAGAGGGCCGCCGGCCTCCGGGCCGCGCATGACATCGCGAAGCTGCTGAGGCGTCTCCAGATTGATCTTGCCGAGGTCCACCTACTGCCGGGGGCTTCGAGCTGTCGGGGAACGACGGCGCCGCGCGTAGTTCCCGCAGGTCCGGGATGCGGTTGGAGAGGGTGCCCGGGGGCCGCTTCAAGCCCCAACGCCTGCCCGTACAAGGCCTACGATGTGCCACTCCTGCGAAAGTGGTTACGTGACCTGGAACACGAGAGCTGACGCAGGTGCCGTGCCATGCCCTGTGCGGCGCGCACTCGGGTGGAGTGGGTCACATGTGCGCAGCGCCCGCCTTGATCGCTTCCCGAATGCGGTTGTACGTACCGCAGCGGCAGATGTTGCGGATCTCGTCGAGGTCGGAGTCGCTGATCTCATGGCCGGCAGCCCGTGCCTGCTTGACTTTGGCCACCGCAGCCATGATCTGCCCGGGTTGGCAGTAGCCGCACTGCGCCACGTCGTACTCCAGCCAGGCCTCCTGCATGGGGTGCAGGTCCTTGCCGACCGTGTCGGGCAGGCCTTCGATCGTGGTGATCTCGTCGTCCGGCCCGACGTCCTTGACCTTCACCGAGCAAGGATTGAAGGCCTTGCCGTTGAAGTGGGACGTGCAGGCCTTGCAGACATTGATGCCACAGCCGTACTTCGGTCCGGTGACGTCCAGTACGTCACGCAGGACCCACAGCAGTCGAAGGTTGTCATCGACGTCGACGGTGACGCGCTTGCCGTTGAGGATGAAGGTGTGCGTGCTCATGGTGCGCTCCTCAGTAGGTGTGGCTCAGGCCGTCGGACGGCGACTCGGGAACAGGTGGGATGAAGGGCTTGACCTCGAAGGACACCGTGCCGTGGTTGATCGGGAACCGGGTGGGCACCGTGCCGGTCGCACGGGCGTAGGCGCCCGCGACCGCGGCTACCGATGCGGCGACTCCGGCTTCGCCGGCACCACCGGGTTGCTCGGAGGTGGAAGGCATCACGATGCACTCGAAGTCGAAGGGGACGTTCCACTGCCGGGTGTAGAAGTAGTTGTCCCAGCTGGCTTCGAGGAAGTGCCCGTCGCGCAGGTGCAGGCTGCTGGTGAGGGCGAGAGCGATCCCGTCCGAGACACCACCCAGCATCTGGGCCTCCAGGCCCTGGGGGTTGATCACCAGTCCGGCATCCACGGCGACCACGGCCTTCGTCACCCGGGGCCCGGTGACCGCGTTGTAGATCTTGCGGTTCACGGTCTCGGGTCGACAGTCGATCTCGACGAGTACCGCGGTCGCGCCCTTGTACTCGCTGTGGATCGCGATGCCCTGCGCCATCCCGGCGGGCATCGACCTGCCCCACTTGCCCACGTCAGCGACCTTCTGGAGCACCGCCTTGACCCGGTCGTTCTTGAGGAACGCGAGCCGGAACGCCAGCGGATCCCTGCCCATCTTCCGGGCGAGCTGATCGACCACCAGTTCATTGGCACACGCCACATCGGGCGAGTAGATGTTGCGCATGCTTCCGGTGTTGAAACGCGCGTCGGTCTCGTTGAGCAGCTGGGTGACGACGCCGAAGTTGTAGGGGAGTTCCTGAGTCAGCGTGAAGATGGTCTCGGAGAACCCCAGCGCCCCGAGCCCGGTGGGCAGCCTGTCGGCCGTCGAAGTGATCATCTCGCCGAGTCCGTGGCTGAAGTCGGTGACCACACTGGTGTGCCGCTGTTCGAAGGTCAGCACTTGCCCGGCCAGGTACGTGGCCCGGATCCGGGAGGTCGCCATGGGGTGCACCCGCCCCTGCCGAGGCTCGTCGGCCCGATGCCACATCAGCTTGACCGGCTTGCCCATCGCCTTGGAGATCTTGGCCGCCTCGACGGCGGGGTCAGCGAAGAGCTTGTGTCCGAACGACCCCCCGCCGGTGACGACGTTGACGGTGACAGCGCTCTGCGGCAGGCCGACGGCCTTGGCGATCTCACCCTGAACCACGATCGGCGCCTTCAGTCCCGCCCACACCGTCGCACGGTCCGACCGGACGTCGGCTATCGCACAGTTCGGCTCGAGTGCGGCGCTGCTGCGGAACATGAAGGTGAAGTCCGCCTCGACGGTGCCTGCCAGCAGAGGGACCTTCGGGACCGCCAGTGGCAGCTCGGCCTTTCTCAACCGGGCCAGGATCGTCTCGTCGGACTCGCCCTCGACCGGGCCCGGGTTCCACTCCGCGTCGAGGGCACGCACCGCGTCGATGCACTGCCCGAACGTCTCGGCGCGAACAGCGACTCCGGTGTCGACCATCGCCACATCCGTTACACCCGGCATGGCAAGCACCGCGGCTCGGTTACGTACCGACTGCGGCGAGCCGTTCAGAGTGGGCGGGCGGCAGACCATGGTCGGCAGCGCGTCCGGCACGTGAAGGTCCAACGTGAACTTCTTCCGCCCGGTGACCGCAAGTCGGGCGTCCTCCCGCCGATAGGGCTTGCCGATCACCGAGAAGCTCGAAGTGGCCTTGAGTCGGACCTCCACCGCCTTGACGGTGCGGCTGGCGGCCTTGGTGGCCAGAGAGCCATAGGTCATTGATGACCCGTCAGGCGCGAAGATCACCCCTTCCTTGGACTTCAGCAGTGCCACTGCCGAGCCGAGCTCGATCGCCGCGGCTTCCAGCAGCGTCTTCCTGGCGATCGCCGCGGCGACTCGTACCGGTGTGAAGGTCGAGACCGTGGTGTTCGATCCGCCGGTGAGCTGGTTGAACATCAACTCGGGGCGGGCCGGTGCCAAGGACACGTGCACCTTGTCGACCGGCAGGTCGAGCTCCTCGGCGATGATCATCGCTGTCGAGGTGGTGATCCCCTGGCCGACTTCCATCCGCGGAAGCTCGAACGACGCGGTGCCGTCCTCGTTGATCACGATCTTGATCAACGAGGAAGTGGTGAGCGCGGCGTCGGTCTGCAGATCCTCGAGGTCGTACAGCTCCGGGATCTGGGGCGCTGAGGGAACCGCGGCGTAGGCAGGCGTGCCCAGCCCGAGATCGGCGGCCACGGCAAGCGTGGCTCCACCGAGCACATAGCCAAGGAACGTGCGGCGGCCGACCCGCGCGCGCTCACCACGTCCGGTGGTGCGGCCACTCCTGGCAGGGACGTCGGTCATCGGCCATTCCTTTCTTGTTCCCAGTCGTCCGCTCTCGAGATCGGCAGACAGGTGCGTTCCCGGGACCAGCGCGGCAGGGAGCACTGGGCACAGCCAGTTGGCGGCTCCCCATCGGCGAGCGGACCAGAGCCTAGAACCGCGTAAAGTCCCGGTCTTTGGGCCGAGCACTAGCGAAGCGGGGCAGCAGATTGTGCGTGAGCACAACGGAAAGCCGGTATTCGCACAAGGAGGGAGTGAAACGAGGAGACAGTGAAAGGAGACGGTGAAAGGAGGCGGTGAAAGGAGACAGTCAGAGGTCTGCCGGCGCCGGGGGAACCTCGGTCCGCCAGTGCCCTGACCACCGCAAGACGCGCCGTGTCGGCCTTCGGTGTGATCGCCGGGGCGCGTCCGGGCGTATCGCTGCCCAGGCCGGCCAAGGCCTCATTCCGGGATGCTGCCCAGTCGCACGGCCTGCAGGGCAACGTAGAGCTCCGCGCAGGAGTCCGCGTCGCTGGTTCGCCGGCCGGTCAGTTCGGTGATCCTGCCCAGCCGGTACAGGACGGTGTTGCGGTGGCAGTGCAGGTGCTCGGCGGCCCGTGCGGTCGAGCCGCCCGTGGCGAACCAGACGCCCAAGGTGTCGAGGAGGACGGCTCGTTCCGCCGTCGGCAGGGTGAGCAGCGGCCCGAGGACCGTACGGGCCACCTCGGAAGAGGCGTCGGGTGAGGCCGCCGCGAGCAGGGCTATCGGCGAGCTCCCGTAGACGTGCGTGCCGGAGGTCCCGGGCGGCAGGCATTGGGCCGCCAGTTGGGCCTCCCGCCGAGCGTTCGGCGCGTCCATGGGCGAGGCGAAGGGCCGGCTGATGCCCACGCGGGACAGCGCGATGCCGCCGAGGCGCTCCTCCACCGCGACGACCAGATGCTCGTTCGGGAGAGCGAGCAGGCCGAGCAGGCTGCCTGCCCGGTGGATCCACTCACCGTCGATATCGATCGCACGCAGCTGTCCTTCGAGCGCCGGCAGAGGTCCGACGCCGTCGTTGATCTCGGCGCACACCACAAGGAACGGTCCTTTGCGATCCAGTCGCAGGACCCGCACGGCCTCCCAGGCCCTGGAGCTGTTCCCTGCGGTGCCGTCAAGCAGCGTGGTGAGTATGACGCTCCGTGCGGCGTCGTCGCGACATGCCTGTTCCTCCACCGTGGCGCGGTAGGCCTCGGCGGCGGCGCTGGAGCACTCGTCGATGATCGTCCAGATGTCCGAGGCCCTGTGCAGCAGCCAGGCGGCGCTGTCCTTGCCGAGGGCCATCGCCAGCAGCCGGTCCCAGATGAAACGTCCACCGAGGCGGAAAGCATGCAGCAGAGCAGCCAGCGGGATGCCCTGTTCGGCCTTGAGGCGGCCCGCCGCCCGCGGGGCGTCCATATTGGTGGGCACACCACCGTTTTTCAAGGCTGTCAGCAGCGTGCACAGGTTGTCGTGCACGGGGGCACGCAACTGCTCATGGCTCAGCAGCATGCCCTCCGCGTACGCGCGCTCGCCGTTGAGGATCTCGGCGGTCAGTTCGTCGGTCAGTGAGTCGACCGAGACCAAGAGCCGATCGAGCAGATCAGTCATGCGCGCGTCAGCGTCCAGCGGCATGGTCATGCGTGGATGATAGACGCCCGCGATTGTGTACGGGCACAAAGCCTGCGGCATCATGCCCGGCTACCGCCCGACCAGTTGCGCCGCCGTCCCGGGATGAGTCATGTCTTCAACAGGCGCTGCCGCCTGTCTGTGCGACGATCGCCGTCGGCTTCTGGGCAGCTACCACTCAGCAGAGCTGCCGAGTTCTCAAGCACATGGAGAGCGAGGGCATGCTCGCCGTCCGTGAAGTGGCGCAGTAGGGCCGTCCGGACAAGCTTCGCGGTGCGGCACACGCCTGTTTGCCCGCAACCCGCGCCTACCCATCGTCGTGGGCGCTGGGAATCTACGATCGTGCGGGCTGGTTGGCGATCAGAAGGGTGCTGCCAGCGGGGCGGAAGCCCAGGCGGGAGTAAATGCGAGCGACGGCGTCCTCCGCATAGGCGAGGAAGACGGTGCTCACCCCGTGGTCGCGAGCGTGCTTGACCAGAGCCGCAGTGACAGCGGACAGAGAGGGGCCGCGCGACCTCGGCGACGGACATCCGGCCCCGTATCAGCAGCCTCAAGGGAGGCCCCCGTGAAGCCCGCCATATGGACAACCCAGGCTGCCGTGGTTCTCGCCGGCGCTGCGGTCATGCTCGCCGGCCCGGTCTCCGGCCATGCCGCTTCGCCCACCGCACGCCCTGACGCCACCACTCCCCCGGTGCCCGACCGGCTCAAGGTACCCGCCGGAAACGAGCCCGTGGCTTTCCTCGCCGCCAAAGGAGTCCAGACCTACGCCTGCACCAAGGGCTCCTGGACCTTGCTCGAACCCGCCGCGACGCTGTGGAAGAGCGACGATTCCCGGCACACCCCGGTCGCCATCCATACCCGCGGCCCCGTCTGGGTCTCAACCATCGACGGCAGCGCGGTCAACGCGGCCGTCGTAGCCAGCGCCCCACACAAGGACGCCGTCCCGGAACTCCTGCTCAAGGCCACCGCCAACCGCGGCGATGGGCTGTTCGGCAAGGTCTCCTACGTCCAGCGCCTGTCCACGAGCGGCGGCCGCGCCCCCACCACCGCCTGCACCGGGACGTCGCAGACCAGCATCCCCTATTCCGCCCTCTACGTCTTCTACACACCTCACAGGTGACCACGCACAGGTGTTCCGCACTCATCACGCCGGCCCCGTTCCCGGTGAGGGACCGGGAGGGATGACCCATCACGTGGTCGTTGCCCGAGCCGATGCTTCGCTGCCTGCTCGGCGGGCAGTGCGGGGCTGTCGGCCAGCAGTGACTCGTGCAGACGCTCCCAGACACCCGCGTCGTTCCAGGCACTCAGGCGCCGCCAGCACGTCATGCCGGACCCGAAGCCCAGTTCCTGGGGCAGGAACTCCCACGGAACGCCGGTGTACAGCACGAACAGGATCTCGCACAGGACGTTGCGGTCATCCAGACGGCTGCGCCCCGGGTGCTCCGCGCGGCGCGGCACGACCGGCAGCAACGGCTCGATCCGTGCCCACAACTCATGGGACAGGATCCAGGGCAACTGCACCTTGACCGGCCGTGGCGATCCCGCACCCTCCGGAGGCCGGGCGGACCCGCTTCTATGACTGGGCGCTCTGGTTGCCCGACTGGTCAACCAGAGCGCCCAAAGGAAGTGACGGCCGGCGCGGTCGCCGGAGGCGGGGTACCACCCCGGCGTCCCGTCAGCGGGTGGCGAGGAACTCGAGCGTGTCGATCACGCGGTTAGAGAAGCCCCACTCGTTGTCGTACCACGCGACCACCTTGACGTGGCGGCCGTCGACGCGGGTGAGTGCCGAGTCAAAGATCGACGAGGCGGGATTGCCGGTGATGTCGGACGACACGAGCGGGTCCTCCGAGTACTCGAGGATGCCGGCGAGCGGCCCCTCCGCCGCGGCGCGGTACGCCGCGAGCACGTCGCCTCGTGTCACGTCGCGGGCGACGGTCGTGTTGAGTTCGACGACCGAGCCCACCGGCACCGGTACGCGGATCGAGTCGCCCGACAGCTTGCCGTCGAGGTTCGGCAGCACCAGGCCGATCGCCTTGGCGGCGCCCGTCGTGGTCGGCACGATGTTGATGCCGGCGGCCCGGGCGCGACGGCCGTCGCGGTGTGGACCGTCCTGCAGGTTCTGCTCCTGCGTGTAGGCGTGCACCGTCGTCATGAACCCGTGCTCGATACCGGCGAGTTCGTCGAGGACCGCGGCCAGCGGCGCGAGCGCGTTGGTGGTGCAGGAGGCGTTCGAGACGATCGTGTGCACGGCCGGGTCGTAGGCATCGGTGTTGACCCCGAACGCGAGCGTGACGTCGGCGCCGTCTGACGGCGCGCTGACGAGCACCTTCTTCGCGCCCGCGTCGAGGTGGGCGCGGGCGGCCTTGGCCGAGGTGAAGCGACCGGTGGCTTCCAGGACGATGTCGACGCCGAGTTCGGCCCACGGCAGCTGCGCCGGTTCGCGCTCGGCCAGCACCGTGATCCGACGGCCGTCGACGACGAGGGCGTCCCCGTCGACGGTCACCGGGCGCCCGAGCCGGCCGGCCGTGCTGTCGTAGGCGAGCAGCCGGGCGAGAGTGGCGGGCTCCGTCAGATCGTTGACGGCGACGATCTCGAGGGCGCTGTCACGTTCGAGCAGTGCGCGCAGCACATTGCGCCCGATGCGGCCGAATCCGTTGATGGCGATGCGAGTCATGAGTGATGTCCCTTCCTTTCGCCACCATGCTCGTCCGCGGCTGGCGCCGCTAACAGTGGCGGCATCGCCACGGTTCAAAAGGATCCCGCCACGCGGTGCCGGGCGTGTTACTCGCCCCGGGTGAAGGTGCGCCGGTACTCGCTCGGTGTGGTGCCGAGGATGCGCTGGAAGTGCAGGCGCAGGTTCGCGCCGGTGCCGAGCCCGACGTCGACGGCGATCTGTTCGACGCTGCGCTGCGAGCGCTCGAGCAGTTCGCGGGCCAGGTCGACGCGGACGCGCATCACCCACTGCATCGGCGTGTAGCCGGTCTCCTCCCCGAAGCGCCGGGAGAACGTGCGCGGCGAGACCCCTGCCTGCCGCGCCAGTATGTCGAGGGTGAGGGGCTCGCCGAGCCGGTGCAGCGCCCACTCGCGGGTGGCCGCGAACCGCTCGCCGAGCGGCTCGGGGACGCTGCGCGGCACGTACTGGGCCTGGCCGCCGCTGCGGTAGGGGGCGGCAACCAGACGTCGGGCCGCGTGGTTGGACGCGGCCACTCCGAGGTCGCCGCGCAGGATGTGCAGGCACAGGTCGATGCCGGAGGCGGCACCGGCCGAGGTGAGCACGCTGCCCTCGTCGACGAACAGCACGTTCTCGTCGACCTGGACGAGCGGGTGCCTGGCCATGAGAGCCCGCGTGTAGTGCCAGTGCGTCGTGGCTCGCTTGCCGTCGAGCAGTCCTGTGGCGGCGAGCGCGAAGGCGCCCGTCGAGATGGCGGCGAGCCGCGCGCCCCGGTCGTGGGCGGCGATCAGTGCGTCGACGACGGCCTGCGGCGGGTCGTCGCGGTCCGGGAACCGGTAGCCGGGGACGAAGACGATCTCGGCCCACGCAAGCGCGTCGAGGCCGTGGGCGACGTAGTACGCGAGGCCATCGCCGCCGGTCACGAGACCGGGTGTCGCTCCGCACACCCGCACCTCGTACGGCATGCTCGCGCGGGTCGTGAAAACCTGCGCAGGAATGCCGACATCGAGCGGCTTCGCACCCTCGAGCACAAGGACGGCGACGCGACGCAGGCGGGAGGCTGGCACAGGAAGAGGTTACGTGGGGCGTGACTTTGGGACGCCCACTGTGTGGATGCCGCACGCCTCCGAGGTCGTCGTCTACGACGGGCGCAAGGAAGTCGCCCGGCACGAACGGCTGATCGCCAAGGACAAGGCTCGTCTGAGGCTGGACCCCTATCTCGCGACCCTGGTCCGCAAGGCCGGAGGGTTCCCGGGGCGACCGCGCTGGAACTCGCAAAAGCGGCCGAGGCGCGGCATGGCACGTCGGCAGCCCGGCACCGGAACCTGGGCGGAGGCGGTGGCGGCGACCGTGATGGACGGCCCGATGCCGACGCGTACGTCCACGCCGAGGCGGGAGATCGTACGGATCCGCAACACCTCGCCCAGCCGGCGGGCGTCGGTTCCGTGATACCGAAGAGCTCCCATGAGGTCCACCAGAGCCGCCGACGGCGGCAGGGCCTGGACCACCGGTGACAGGTCGGCAAGCTGCTCCAGGACCTGCCGGTAGACCTCTTCCGGCAGGCGATCCGGGCAGCGCACATGCATCACTGTCGATTCCGTGCGTGCCGTCGCGTCGGCGTTCACCAGGTCCACCTCCCGCACCCCACGTTATCGAACTTGTGATCGAACATGCGAGGGCGCGACTTCGCATCACGGGCTGTGACTCGCCAGCACAGTTTGCGAATGGTCGCCGTTGTTAGCGGGTGAGCGCGAGCGCGCGCTCAGGCCGCGCTCCGCGGCCCGGGCCACCAGGTCCTTGGGTGGGAGTCGCCGTAGCGGGCCGAGTGTCCGGAGGCGGTGTGCCGGTAGTGAGTAAATCCATCACCCACACCCCCTGTCGATCAGGACCCGCTCGACGGTGATCCGGCATGAGGTGCAGAGCGACTGGGCCAGCTCGCACAGGCTCCCTGCGTGGCAGCCGGGCGGTGCCTATACGAATGGTCACACGCCTGGATGCCCGGTGATCCACCGATGCCCCTTGCCATCGTGTCCGAGTAGCATCTGCGCCTCGGACGTCGGAGACTGGACAAGGTGCGCCGCGACGCGTGAAGGCCGCGCCTCACGGCGTGGGAAGAGCTCGCTCTTCGGCCATTGCCGCGGCGAGAGAACGCCACGGGGCAGCCGTTTCGGCGGATGGGGGGCGCTATTCTCGAGAGGCTCGCATGGTGGAGAAATTTTCCCAAATTTGGACGACCGGGCCAGATGAATCTCCGTGCAGCGAGAGGAAGCACACCAGTCAGCCGATAGGGGACGAGAAGCTTTTCGCGGAGGTACTGGCTCAGGTCCTGGGAATGGACCGGGTGTCGGTCTGCAGCCACTTCTTCGATGACCTCGGTGCAAATTCGCTGGTGATGGCGCAGTTCTGCGCACGGGTCAGGAAGCGTGCGGACCTGCCCTCAGTGTCAATCAAGGACATTTACCGGAATCCGACGATCCAAAGCCTGGCGAGAGCAGTCCGGGATGCTGAGCCTGCCTCCGCCTGCTCAGCTCCCCCGGCGCAGGCCCCGGTGGTGACGCGGGCCAGTACCAGGCGTTACGCCCTGTGCGGAGCGATGCAGTTGCTGGTGTTCCTGGCATACGTGCTCGTTGTCGGGTTGGTGGCTGCCCGGGGTTACGACTGGGTAGCCGCCGGCCCGGGTCTGACCGCCATCTATCTGCGGGCGGTAGTCTTCGGTGGCGCAGGTTTCGTCGGGCTATGCGCCATACCGATCGCGGCCAAATGGATCCTCATCGGCCGGTGGAGACCCGATGAATTCCCTCTCTGGGGCCTGACCTACCTGCGTTTTTGGACCGTGAAGGTTCTCCTCCACGCCAATCCGATGTTTTTCCTCGTCGGCAATCCACTGCAGGTGCTGTACCTGCGGGCCCTCGGGGCCCACATCGGAAGGAACGTCACCATTCTTTCCCGTCATGTCCCGATCTGCACCGACCTGCTCACCATCGGTTCCGACACGGTGATCCGCAAGGATACGCACTTCCTCTGTTACCGCGCGCATGCGGGGCGTATCGAACCCGGTAGGGTCTCCATCGGCAGTGGTGCCTTCGTCGGTGAGAAGACCGTTCTCGACATCGACACGTCGATGGGAGACGGAGCGCAACTCGGTCATGCGTCCTCACTGCACAGGGGCCAAGTGGTCCCGGCAGGCGAGAGCTGGCACGGCTCGCCGGCGCAGCACTCGGAGACCGACCACGTGAGGGTGCCGCCGGCGCGCTGCGGCACGCTGCGCCGTGCCGTCTACGCCCTCGCCACCCTGGTCCAGATCTTCTGTCTGGTCGTACCGCTGGCCGTGGGGGGCTCGTACATGCTGCTCGCCACCGTTCCGGCGGCAGACCAGTTGCTGGGCGGGGGCCCTGACACGGCGGGGGGCATGTCGTCGCAGTTCTTCACGGACGCGCTGCGCACGTCCCTGGTGCTGTTCTTCGGATTCGTCGTCGTGGGCGTCGCCGCGTTGTGCACGGTCCCACGTCTGCTGTCCCGCTTCGTCGAGCCGGGCAAGGTCTATTCGCTGTACGGCCTGCAGTACTCCATGCACCGAGCGATCGCGCGCATGACGAACATCAAGTTCTTCAAGCGGCTTTTCGGCGACAGTTCCTTCATCGTTCATTATCTGCGAGGGCTCGGATACAAACTCTCCCCGGTAGAGCAGACCGGATCCAACTTCGGGACGGAAGTGCACCACGAGTCGCCCTTCCTGACCTCTGTCGGCACGGGAACGATGGTCGCCGACGGCCTCTCGATTGTGAACGCCGACTACTCGAGCACCTCCTTCCGTATCTCTCGTGCGGCGATCGGACAGCACAATTTCATCGGGAACAACATTGCCTTTCCCGTCGGCGCGAGGACGGGCGACAACTGTCTGCTGGCGACGAAGGTGATGGTGCCCCTTGACGGCGAGGTGCGCGAAGGGGTCGGCCTGCTGGGTTCCCCGCCCTTTGAGATTCCGCGGTCGGTGGAGCGCGACAGCCGGTTCGATCATCTGCGCGCCGGGGAGGAGTTGCGCCGTCACCTCGCTGCCAAGGACCGCTACAACCTCCGGACGATGGCCCTGTTCCTGGTGGTGGGGTGGCTGGACTTCTTCGTGGTAACGGTGCTCGGCATGACAGCCGTGGTGTTGCGCGGTGTGGCGGGAGAGGTGATGGTCGCCGTGTCCTCGGCCCTGGTCCTTGTGTTCACCGCCGGCTATCTCGTGCTCGTGGAGCGTTTCGTCGCGGCGTTCCGCAGGCTGCGACCGCAGTTGTGCTCCATTTACCACCCGGACTTCTGGCTGCACGAGCGCTTGTGGAAACTGCCCGTTGAATTCTTCCACGTGTTCAACGGAACCCCGTTCAAGCCTCTGGCCTGGCGGCTCCTGGGCGCGCGCGTCGGCAAGCGGGTCTTTGACGACGGCTGCTACCTGACGGATCGTACGCTCGCCACCATCGGCGACGACTGCACACTCAACGCGGGCAGCAGAATCCAGTGCCACTCGCAGGAGGACGGCACCTTCAAGTCCGACCACAGCGCGCTCGGCGTCGGCTGCACCCTCGGTGTCGCTGCCCATGTCCACTACGGCGTGACCATGGGCGAGGGAGCGGTACTCGCACCCGACTCCTTCCTCATGAAGGGTGAGGAAGTCCCGCGATACGCCTTGTGGGGCGGGAATCCCGCCACCGAGGCACGGGCTACCGCAGCTGCCCGGGAGGTCGTGGCCGGCGTGTGAGGACGAGCGAGGGCGACGAACCCGCGGGAACCACCACCTCCATGAAGAGCACACGCTGACTTTTTCGCCGCCGAGACTCCGTAAGGACGGAGACTGCTGAGCAGGCCATCCGCTGACGCCAGCGGATGGCCCCTCGAAGTCGTGGTGATTCCAGCGGCCACTCCGACAGGGCCCGTGCGGAGTCCGCGTAGCGCCAGGGCGGCCAGGTCGAGGACGGACCGGTTCCCAAAGTCGGCTCCCGCACCGGCCCGGGCCGTCTCGGGCCCTATGGCCGGTGGCGTGGTGGCGCTTGCTCAGGAGTCCGTCGGGGGAATGAGGTCGTCGAGTGCCTCGGCGCAGTCCTGGGCGGCCTGGGCCGAACGCGGCAGCATGAGGGCCTCGTAGGCGCGGACGGCGTCGTCGATGCTGGATTCGGTGATGAGGGCGTGTGCCAGGTCGGTGCCGTCGAGCATGGCGAGGTTGGCACCGAGCCCGACGGGGGGCATCAGGTGCGCGGCGTCGCCCAGCAGGGTGACGCCAGGGACGTGTTCCCAGGTGTGCGGAGCGGGCAGCACGAACACGGGCCGGTTGACGAACCCGCCGTCGTGGTGGCGCAGGAGGTGGAGCAGGTTCTCGTCCCAGCCGTCGAACATCTTCAGCAGATGTGCGCGCACGGCCGCCGTGTCGTCGGGTTCCACGTCGGCGGCAACCTGCCAGTTCTGTGGGGCACGGAAGGCGACGTAGACGCGGATGTGGCCGTCGCTGTTGCGTTGGGCAAGCAGGGCTTTGCTGTCGGCCGTCGCCAGCAGGGTGCCGTTGCCGACCATGCGTGCGAGGGCGGGATGGCGGGTGTCGCAGTCGTGGAGGCCGGTCTCGATGAAGGTGACACCGGTGTAGTCGGGTGTGGCGTCCGACAGGGCTGGGCGGATGCGTGACCAGGCGCCGTCGGCGCCGACCACCAGGTCGGCGTCCTCGGTGGTGCCGTCGTCGAGGAGCAGGCGCCAGGTGCCGTTGCCTAGCGGGGTGGCCCCGGTGACAGTGCAGCCCCACCGGATGGTGCCCTCGGCGAGGGATTCCAGGAATAGTCCGCGCAGTTGGCCGCGGTCGATCTCCGGGCTGTCTTCGTCGTGGACGGGCCCCGGGAAGGGCAGGGCGGTGGCGGTGACGGGGTCCAGCACGCGCCACTCCTGGCCGTCGGGGCGGGCCAGGGCGCGGAACCGGTCGAGAAGGCCCGCCGCGCGCAGAGCCATCTGACCGGTGGCGGCATGTATGTCGAGGCTGCCGCCCTGGGGGCGGGCACCGGTGGAAGCCTCGGATTCGAAGATGGTGACGGAGCGCCTGTGGAGCTGCAGGACGCGAGCTAAGGCAAGACCGCCGAGGCCGGCGCCGACGACCGCGATGCGGGGGCCGTGAGCCGAGTTCATGGGAGTGTCCCCTCGAAAGATGGGTGTAGGTGTCAGGAAGCCCGACGAACAAGAAAGCACAGTCACCGAGAAAGTGCCTTTGAAATACGGTGCGCCGGTACGAACCGACCATGCGCCGCGAGCGCAAGAAGGCCCAGCCCTGCACTGCCCGGCCGACGAAGCAGCCCAACTCGTCTTCGACCGCGGTGAAACACTCAGCGCCCGGGCCTTCGGCTGCGATGTCACGCAGGTGCTGCTCTGTGGCCCCTTGCTTCTGGGCGTCGAAGAGCCGGGATCCTCGGCGGGGCCGGAGCTCAGGAGCCGGTCGCGGCGGCCGGGCCGGTGGCCGGGGTGTCGCGGTTCGGTGAGGGCTCGCCGGTACTGGCGGTGCCGCCGTGGCGGCCGGGTGTTGGCCGTTGGGTGAACGCCGAAGGTTCCCCCGCCGTGCACCTCACGAGCAGGCGCCTCGGCGGTGCCGATCGCACACGAGCGGGGTGAGAGCGGCTTCGAGCCGGTCCAGCGGGGCGGAATCAACCAACAGCGTCCGCACCACACTCCGGAGGGGCCCTTCCGGTGGTGAGCGTTTCATGAAGATGGGCCGAGCCGTTTCGCGGTTGGGCTACGTGCGTCGCACCATCGGAAGTGACAGGAGCGAGCCGTCGGCCCAGTGGTCCGGGCGTTCGCTCACGGGGGCAGAAACAGGGGGAAACACACATGCCCGCATCCCATGGAATGCCGTCGCGCGGCCTGAACAGCTCGGAAACCAGCGGAAGTTTCGGCCGGTTGTTTCCGCGGCTGGCACCTCGCCGCGCCACCGGTCTGGAGACGGCGCTGCGGTTCGGAGCCCCTGGCGGGCTGATGGACGGCGGCGACACCAGCGACAGCCAGCTCGACCCGGAACTCCCGGCAGGATTCACCTACTTCGGACAATTCATCGACCACGACCTGACGCTGGACGTCATGTCGCAGCTGGGCGAGCGGAACGAACCCGGCAGCATCACCGACTTCCGCACCCCGCGACTGGAGCTGGACAGCCTGTACGGTGCCGGACCGGTCGTCAGCCGCCCTCTGTACGACGGCTCGCCCGAGGGCAGGCTGGCGCTGACGCCGAGCGGCGTCGACCTCGCCCGGACACCGGCCGGCGTACCGCTCATCGGCGACCCGCGCAACGACGAGAACCTGATCCTCAGTCAGTTCCACGTCGCCATGATCAAGTTCCACAACCGCGTCGTCGACAAGCTCGTCGCGGGGGAGATCACGGACGCCTTCGGGCAACCGCTCCCGCCCAGGCCCGAGGACGAGCCGCCGAACCAGCAGCCCGGGGTCCCGCTGGACCAGCTGCTCGACGTGGCGAACTATTTCGACACCGTCTTCGCCTCGGCCCGGCGGCTGGTCCAGTGGCACTACCAGTGGATCATCGTCCACGAGTACCTGCCGCTGATCACCGACGCGAAGATCACGCGCGACATCGAGGAGAACGGCCCGCGGTTCTTCCAGCCCGGGAACAGCCCCTTCATCCCGGTGGAGTTCGCGGTGGCGGCCTTCCGCTTCGGCCACCCGACGGTACGGACCAGCTATCGGGTCAACGAGAACTTCGCCGCGCCGATCTTCCCGGACGACCCGAACGCTCCCGCCACCCCGCGCATGGACCTGCGCGGCGGGCCTGTCATGCCGGAGAACGCCGTCGACTGGCGCTTCTTCTTCGACGTGTCCCGCACGAGTGAGCCGCAGACCGCCAAGCGGATCGAGGCCACGCTCAACACGCAGCTGCTGAACCTCCCGGTCAGTGCGGTGCCCGGGGGGCGGGAGGGGGCGCTGGCCCAGCCGCTGGCCTCGCTGGCCGTACGCAACCTGCTGCGTAGCGAGACGCTCGGGCTGCCGTCCGGCCAGGACGTGGCCCGCGCCATCGGCGAGATCCCGCTGACGGACGAGGAACTGGGCACGACGGGTCCGGTCTACCTCTGGTACTACATCCTCAAGGAGGCAGAGGTCCTCGAACGCGGGCGCAACCTCGGCCCGGTCGGCTCCCGCATCGTCGCCGAGGTGCTGATCGGCCTGCTGGACGCCGACCCGGCCTCGTACCGCTCGGTGTTCCCGCGCTGGCGCCCCACCCTGGCGGAGACCCCGGGCCGCTTCGAGATCGCGGACCTGCTGGACTTCGCAGGGGTGATCGGCAGCTGAGCCGAGGAGACCGGTGCATCCGTGAGCCGGTGATGCTGACCCGCCGGTGAGACCGGTGCGTCGGCGATCGGGACAGTCGATGCGCTGCGGGCCCTGTCCGAGTGGGACGGGGCCCGCAGGGCGTCGAGGGTGGGGGACGGCCACAGGCGCGCACGCCGAAAGCCCCCGCATAAACCGAGTAGGACCGGTGTAGAGCCCCGTTTGTCGTGTGTGGCCTCAGGAGATAGATGGCATGCGCACAGGGCACGGCCCCCTCGCCGGCGATGACGCGCGGCGGCATGGCGGCCAACGCGGGGGATCCTGGTGCGCTCCGGCGAGGTGTTCCGGCGCCGCGCCCGCACACGGCTGGACGCTGGTCTTCGCCGAGAGTCTCGATGGCCGACGGTGCTCCGCGGAGGGCACCGGACGCGTCGATGAATCGGCTCGTTCCCTAAGCGGCCGTGAGCACGATCTTGCCCTGGATGTGTCCTCGAGCGGCGCGTTCGTGCGCGGCTCGGGCATCCGCGAGCGCAAACGTGCTGTCGATCGCGACGCGGACCGTGCCCGCGTCGAGCAGGCGCCCCAGTTCGGCAAGCTGCGCGCCGTTCGAGCGGACCTGGGCGCTTGAGACCGTGACGCCCAGCCTCGCGGTCTCTTCCTCGTCGAAGTCCCCGGGTAGTACGGGGAACTGGGCGCCGCCACGCTTGAGCGTGCGCAGGAACCGTTTGCTGTCGGGGCCGCCGACAGTGTCGAGAACGAGGTCGACCTCGTGCACGAGGTCCTCGGGACGACTCTTGGTGTAGTCGATGAACCGGTCGGCGCCGAGCTCGCGCAGGAACGATTCATGCGCGCCCGATGCCACCGCGATGACACGCGCACCCTTCCACTTCGCCAGCTGCAGTGCGAAGTGCCCCACGCCGCCCGCGGCGCCGTTGATGAGCACCGTCGTGTCGGCACCGAGTGCCGTCGGGCGATGCCGTGCCTCCTGGAAGGGCGAGGGGTGATCGTGTCCGACCTCGATCAGGAACTGCCACGCCGTCAGCCCGGCCATGGGCGCCCCGGCGGCGTGCACGTGGTCGAGGCCGGCCGGCTTGCGTGCGAGGTCCGACGCGGGCGCGGCCACGTATTCGGCGTATGCGCTGCCGTCGAAGCTGGGAAAACGCAGAAGACCGAAAACTTCATCGCCGACGGAGAGGCCGTCCACGTCCACGGCGACGGCCTCGACGACGCCCGACACGTCCGTCCCCGGAATCACCGGCAGGCCGACCGTCGATTCCGTCTCCCCTGGCATCCTGGTCAGCCCGCCGCGCAGGTACCAGTCGGGGGGATTGATGCCGGCCGCGTGAACGCGAACGAGCACCTCGCCCGGCCCCGGCTCGGGGATCGGCACCTCGTCGTAACGCAGAACTTCAGGGCCGCCGTGCTCATGGAGCCGGACCGCCCTCATCGTGTGTGCCGACACGTTTTCTCCTGCCTTCGCTGCCGGATAGGCTCATTCGGATCAGCGATCCACATAAATGGACCACTGATCCGAATATATGGACCACTGATCCGGATAGTCAAGAGGAACACATGCGGGCCGACGCCAGGAAGAACCGCGACCACCTGCTCGCAGTAGCGGGCACCGCCATCGCCGAGCAAGGCGTCGACGTGTCACTGCGCGACATCGCGCGCAGGGCCGACGTCGGGCTCGCGACGCTGCTGCGTCACTTCCCGACGCGCGAGGCGCTGCTCGATGCCCTGCTCCGCACGAACTTCGACGAACTGACGGCAAAGGCAGGCGAGCTCGAGACGTCGAGCTCGCCCGAAGACGCTGTCGTTTCGTGGCTACGCGACTGCGTCGCATGGACAACCGAGTACCGGGGCGTGACCGTGCTGATGGCAGCCGCCATCGAGGACACCGAGTCCGCACTCCACGCTTCGTGCGTCACCCTGCGCGCAGCCGGTGCGCGGCTCCTCACCCGTGCCCAGGCCGCGGGCGTGGCGCGGAGCGATATCGATGGCACCGATTTGTTTGCGCTGGTAGCCATGCTCGCTTGGCTCGGCGATCAACCCTCACTCGCCCAACGCGCCGATCGCCTCTTCGATGTTGTCGCCAGCGCGATTCTGACGAGCGCAGCCAGCAACCATGACAAGGGGAAACGCCGCCCTCAGACCCGTAGCTGACATGGCCACACGCTGGCCGGCGGACTCGGCCGCCCGCTCGGCAGGGAAAGGTTCGACGCCGAGTTCGCCAAGCCGGCCGAGGACCGCGACAACGAGTCGCGCACCCCCGGGATCACCCCGCGACCGCCGCGAAGCGGCCGATGAAAGCCGCGGCGCGCAAGTTGACCAGCGCCCTGACCGGCTCCTGACGCTCAGCGCTCTTCATCGTCGTCCCCCTCCCCCGCCTCCCCCGCCTCCGGCGCATCCGGTCGCGCAGCGGCGCAGGCCGCCACCGCCCAGGCTGGGGGCGGCAGCTCGGTCTCCCCACGCGTCTCCACGCCGAGCCTGCAGCGGCGTGACCAGTGCTACGGCACCGCGCGCTGTCGCGCGCACCCAGTGGCGCAGGGCCGGAGGGTGGTCTCGTCCGCAGCAGCAGGCACGTCGGGCTCCGCAGGGGCTCCGACGATGGCCGTGGTCAAGGAGTTCCACGACCGGCTGCGTGGCGAGATCCGCGACGGTCATGTACATCAGGAGCTTGCGGACGCCCACTCCTTGCTGGGGGACGGCAGGTAGGGCAGCGGGGCGGTCTTCGTCGGGGCGGCGACCCGATTGGAAAGGGTCGGCGCGGCTGGAGAACGTCGGTCCGAAAGCCGATGTCACCGGGTGCACCGCCGACCGGGTGCCGAACGCGGCAGCCGCAACGAGAACCGAACACCGCTCGTTATGGCTGGTATGGCACGTAAAAAGAAATTTGCTCCGGGGCAGCGGCAGGCCAAAGAGGCCACGCGTCGCGCCGCTGCGGCAGAACGGATCGGCCCCCGCGCGCCGCGCATCAAGTCCCTGCACTCCCTGAAACCGCCCGGCGTCTGGTACGAAGTGTGGGCCACGCCCACCACGGAATTCCTTGAGCGCGGTCCCGGAAGTTCCCTCCAGGACGCTGTCAACAAGTACGGCGCCGACTCCCAAGAAGCCGCGACACTCAGGGTATTCATCGACTACGCCGACATCTACGGCGCCAAGATGCCCACCCTGGCGAGCGCGCATCTCGACGCGCTCGTGCGCCGCAGCGGCATGGCCACCGCACTCGCCGGGACCACCGGCGCTGATGAAGAAGAGGCCCTCGCCTCGGTCCACCGCCTGCATGCCGCGGGGAAGCTGCTGGTGAGGGACGATGGCGCCGTGTGGCTGACCGTGCCTCCCGGCACGCCCTTCTCGGCGCCCGGCGGCCAGTGGGCCTTCGTCGAGGAGAAGATCCCCGCCCCTGTCCCGGCGGACTGACCCCGGCCCGTCGGCTGCCGTGGCGCCCCTCTGGGCGGGGGCTTGCCGACCGCCTGCAGGAGACCGGGACCAGGGTTGGCTTGACCCGGTCCGCAGAGGCTGCCGTTGGAGGACCGGCCCCAAAGCCCCGAGCGGCGACGGAGTCATGCCGCGTGTGCGTCTGGGAGAAGACCAAAGTGCGCCTTGCTCGGATCTGGCCCGGGCTACCTGGGGCCTGCCTTGACTGGGAGGTCGGCAGGCCCCACGCCCTCTACGGGATGGTGTCCAGCAAAGGACGACCGTGTTGGCGCATCGGCTGGATAGCCCGCGCCTGGAATTCAGCAGAGGTGTATTTGGCGAGTTCAACCGGTCGTTGTGTGTGATGCAGCCGGGTTCCAGGCCGTCGCGGCCGGTGGGCCATCCGTCGCGCGTCGAACACCAGCTCGGCGCGGTGGTGGTCGGTCATCGTCTAGCCGACCACCTGGCGGGTGGCCAGGTCCGACCAGCAGGCCAGATACAGCCGGTTCTCGCCGGTGGGCCGGTACGTGATATCCCCGACCAGCCGGATGCCGGGCCGACTACCTGGCACTACTTCTTCTGGAACCTCATGTTCCAGTCTCCAGGTGGCGAGTCACAAGGGGAATCTCCACCCCTGCAGCAGCCCCCACGTCACGGTCCGCTGGCTGCCCGCAGCCCCGTCATTCCCGGCTTGCGTCCGAAAGGGCGGTCGCGGTGGCGCGGGCGAAGGCTTGCGGATTGTCCAGCATGATGTTGTGCCTGCAGTCCGGGATCGGCACCACGGCCACCCCCGCCTCGGCGAGCGCGTCGGCGCCCGGGAGCGGGCCGTCGGCCTCGGGCAGCAGGTAGGCGCGGGGAATCTCCAAGTGCAGCAGGAGTTCGCGCATGGTGGGGACGGTGCCGCGGACCAGGTGGACCGCGCTGCGGTGCAGGGCCTCACGGCCCGCCAGGCGCATGGTGGACCACCAGTGCGCACCGACCCGGTCGCGAACCTCCTCCCAGCCGCCTGCCAGGAACTCCTGCTCGGAGTACGCGGCGATGCCGGTGCTGCCACCGGAACCAGGCTGGCGCGGGAGCGGGTCGAGGTTGGCGTCGACCAGGACCAGACGGGAGACCAGGTGCGGGTGCCGGGCGGCCAGGACGATGGCCACCGAGCCGCCCATGCTGTGCGCGATCAGCTCCGCACCGGCAACGCCCGCGGCGGTCAGGGCCTTCGCGAGGGCATCGGCGTGCGCTTCCAGGGTGTAGTCGAAGCCGGTCGGCCGGTCGCTGAGGCCGTGACCGAGCAAGTCGATCAGCAGCGAACGGTGGCCAGCCAGCAGCGGGTGGGTCGCGACCTCCGCGAAGTAGGCAGGCGATGTGGCGCCCAGACCATGCACGTAGACGCGGGAAGGCTCCTGCCCCGGCAGCTCCACCCAGCGGATCTGGTCACCCTCGGGCGTCACGACGGCGTTACGCACAGCCTGCTCCCCTGCAGTCAAGATCGATGGAGAGACGAGAGTAGCCACCCGTCCTCCGCACACCACCCCCACCCTCCCAAGCCCTGCGTGAGCACCGGGGACGTAACCCTCGGCCAGGCACCTCACCCTTGTTTCGCTCACAACCCCGTTACCGTCCGTATCCCGGCGTAGCCAGCCGGGCGGAACCGGGTTCTGTCCGGCCGCAGACGGCGGCGTTACGGCGAAGCTGACTGCGTCGTTTTCGCTTTCCGGCTGGCATGATCATGTGATGCCGAGGGTGGTGAGCGGCCGGGTGGTGTCGGGGAGTGATTGCGCAGTCCGGCGGCGATGTTGTTGCAGCCGGTCAGGCGGAGGGCGCCGATGATGCTGCGGATCTCGTCCCGTCCATGGGCGGTGGCGCGGGTCTTGTCCGGCAGCGGGATGTCCTTCCAGGGGGTTGGGCAAACTCCCTATTCCGTTGAGTCTTCCCAGCGGAAGGACTCGAGAGCTGACCCTTTCCTCATCCGACCTGGTGTCTCCGGTCCGGGGTCGTCGTCGCCCTGCCGTCGGCGGGCCAAGTGCCCAATGGCGACGATCGCAACAAGCAGCAGCCCCACCAGGCAGACCAGGGAAACTGCGAGTCCGGCGAGGCCCAGAAGGCTGTATCCCGTCAGGGCCGCCACGATGTCCATCAGGTTCATGCATCCACATGCCAGCATGACCACACGGTCCTCCCTGGTGGTGCGACCGTGGTGGCCCGTGGCCAATCGGTGCTCCGAAAGTGCTCATGTCGCGATACGGCAGCCTGATTGGCCGACGCACCGAACAGCCGTCCATGGCGCGACTGTATGCGGCGGATCATGGGTCCAGAATCAAAATGCGTTCGATGATCTGCCACCCGACCGGTCGGCAAGCGGTGCCACCCCGTCGACCGGGAGGAAGCCCGCCGACTGATCGCCGGAGATGCGCCCGCCTGTAGCCGCTGCCAGCCCGACGTCCACCTGCCCATGGTCGACTGATGCCGCAATGGGCTCAGCCCCGGCCGGAGTGATGACACCGGCCGGGGCTGATCTGCAAGGCGTGGCTGTGAAGGGCGGTCGCCTCTCGGCGAAAGGCTCCATGAGGCTTCAGCCGAACGATCGTCCTCATGGGCAATAGGTGAGGCCCGGGGACACTGTCCCCTTCACCGCCACGCCCTCTACAACCACCCGCACCCGGCGGATGTTCCCGTGGGTACCGGGGCGTGTGGCTGCTGGCACACAACTGCTTCCACCTGCACCTCAGGCCTCTCGGCTCATCGTGGCTGAACCTGGTGGAGCGACGGTTCGGCGAGCAATTCCCCAGGCAGACCCGCGCTGACTTGCGGACGGACGGCACAAGGGAAGGGACGGCGGCCCGATGGCCAGCCGGCACCAGAGCCGTGGCGGCCGCGTGCACTTCTGCCGCTGGTACATCCGGAAGAGTACTGTCCGGGGTTGGATCCTGGCCCGGCGGGCAGTGCCTGAGCCGCGGCACAACCGCTCAGGCCGGGGTGGTAGCGCGTCCCCCATGCCTCCTCGTGAGCCCGCTCCGTGAGCCGCGTGCGAATGTATGGAGACTGTGGCGTTTTCCGGGGTAGGCGGGGCGGGGAGATGGCTCGCTTCGGACGTGAGGCGGAGTGTATGGATCTGGCTGGCCAAGACGAGGGATCCGAGCCGTGCACTGACCGGCTGATCTCTGCCTCCGCTGCGTTCGAGGGCAGTGAGGAGATCGCCGCCGCCCGGGACATGGCCCGGGGTTTTCTCACGTCACTGCAGGCCGTGCACGGGCTGCCGGTGTCGAAGCGGGCGATGGGCATGGTGCAGCTGGTCGTGAGTGAGCTGGTGACCAACGCCCGCAAATACGCCCCCGGCCCGTGTCTGCTGACGCTGGAGGCCCACCAGGGCGCGGTGGAGGTGACCGTGTGGGACAGCAGCACGACACTGCCGGCTGTGATGGCGCCGGACCCGGGCCGCATCGGCAAGCACGGTCTGGAGATCGTCATGGCGGTATGCCGGAGCTTCGAAGTGCACCGCGAACCGGTCGGCAAACGCATCAAGGTGGCCGTCGTCCTGGCCGACGACCCGGGCGGAGACGTGGCCGGCCACAAGGTGATGTGAGCAGACGGCCACGCGCCGCTTCCATGGCCGACCCCGAGCTGCCGTCCGGGCGGGCCGCCGGAGATGAAGTAGATCGCCTTCCGGGCGCTGATCTGCGTCGACGCGGGCCCGACCGCTGGGGTTCCGGCAGAAGAGTGTCCTCATGTGCGCAGGGTGTGTCGCGTTGCCTCATCCGGCCTTGCTGGGGCCGGTGCGGGGGGAGCGGCGCGGCAGGCGGAGGGTGAACGTGGCTCCGGATTCCGGGGTTTCGTCGGGGTCTTGGTTGGTCGGCCGGATGGTGAGGGAACCGCCGTGGGCGGTGGGGATGCCCCGGGCGATCGGCAACCCCAGTCCGGTGCCCGTGGCCTCGCCGGCCTTGCGGGTGCGGGCGGCCTGCAGGCGGACGAAGCGGTCGAAGATCCGTTTCCGGTCTTCGGGCGGGATACCGGGGCCGTCGTCGGCCACCTCCAGGGCGGCGGTGTCCGGGCCTTCGGTGGTGACGGTGACATGGACGCGCTGGTGAGCGTGGCGGTCGGCGTTGTCGAGGAGGTTGCGGATCAGGCGGGTGAGCTGGTCGGGGTCGCCGAGGACGTGCACTTCCTGATCATGACGGAGGGTGACGGGGACACGTGCGGGGGCAGCGTCGATCGCGGTCCGGGCGAGGGCTGCGAGGTCGAGGACTTCCCGGTGGGTGAGGAGGGTGTCGTCGTCGGAGCGGGCGAGAAGCAGGAGTTGGTCGACCATACGTTGGAGTCGGGTGGTCTCGGTGACTGCACGATCGGCGAGTTCGGGCCAGGGGGCCCGGTCGGGGTGGGCGAGGCCGACTTCCAGGGAAGTGCGCATGGCGGCGAGGGGGGTGCGTAGTTCGTGGGAGGCGTCGGCGACGAAGCGTCGCTGCCGGGCGGCGGAGGTCTCCAGGCGGTCGAGCATGGTGTTGAGGGTGTGGGCGAGGCGCCCGATCTCGTCGTCGCCGGCGGGTTCGGGGATACGGCGGTGCAGGTCACTGCCGGTGATCTCGGCGGCCTCGGCGCGGATGCGTTCGACGGGGTCACCGAGCGGTACGCGCAGGGCCGCATCCGCCCGCTCGATCCCGCGCCCTCGATCGACCTGGAGATACTGGCAGGAAGTCATGTGGTCGGCATGATGGGCGTCGAGCCGATCCAGCGGGCGCTGCGTGAGGGCGCCCAGGTCGTCCTCACGGGCCGGGCCGGCGACACAGCCCTGTACGCGGCGCTGCCCCATGCCATGGGCGCGGACCCCGGCCTGACCTGGCATGCCGCCAAGACCATCGAATGCGGGGCCGCGTGCGCGATTCCGCCCAGCGCCGACGGCCTGTTCGTGCACCTGCGCGAGGACCACTTCGACGTCGAAACCCTGGACCCCGCCTCCCGGCTGACCCCGCACTCGGTGGCCGCCCACACCCTGTACGAGAACGCCAACCCCTACCTGATCACCGAGCCGTCCGGGGTGCTGGACACCACCGACGCCACCTACACCGCACTGGACGAACACCGGGTGCGCGTCGCCGGCGCCGTCTACCGCCCCGCCCACACCTACACGGTCAAACTGGAGGGCTCCCGCCTGATCGGCTACCAGACCATCGCCATCGGCGGCATCCGCGACCGCGTCGTCATCGAGAAGCTCCCCGACCTCCTGCCCATGGCCCAGGACTACTTCCGCGCCAAGATCCGTGACGTCTTCAACGGCCGGGTCAACCCGGACGACATCGACATCGACTACCGCCTCTACGGCAAGGACGCCGTGCTCGGCAACCGGGACCCCGACCGCGAGCAGCCGGTACACGAGCTCGGGGTCCTGATCACCGTCACGGCGCCGACCCAGGAAGTGGCCCACGCGGTCGCCCATTCTCGGCTCGGTTACTCTCGGCGTCACTGACGTTCACTCTGCGACCCGCGCAAACCGCAACCGATTCGTCACTCGGAGACGCCAACGCATGAATGCGCCACCATCGCCACCTGGAGCCGGGCGGACTGACGGGTCATCGGTCCAGATCGGCGCTCTCGTTCCGCTGACTCGGCCTGGCTGGGTCGAGGCGGGCCGACACTTGCTCGCTGGACTCGAGCTGGCCGTTCGCGAAGTCAATGACGCCGGGGGGATCGTCGGAAGACCACTCGAGCTGGTGGTCCGAGACACCGCGGCAGATCCACACAGGGCCGCGGCGGCCGTAGACGAATTGGCCCGCCTGGGCGTGGCGGCCCTGGCCGGGGAGTATCACAGCGTCGTCGCTCGCGCCGCTGCCGCCAGGGCCGACGCCCTCGGCCTGCCGTTCCTCTGCTCGTCAGCGGTTCTCGACGCGCTCACCGAACAGCCGACGGAATGGGTCGCGCGCCTCGCCCCGGCGCAGTCCCACGGCTGGCAGATCTACGCAGACTTCCTCCTCGGCGCGGGCCACAGTCGAATCGCCGTAGCAGCCGAGTCGAGTGTCTACTGGGCATCCGGGGCCCGCGTTCTGCGGGACTGCCTCGCTCCACGCGGCGGCACCGTCATCGAACTCGACATGCGCGCGCTCGCCCCCACGGCGGTGTGCGACAAACTCGTCGACAATCGCGCGACAGCCCTCCTTCTTCTGGTCGGCCACCCGGAGCCGGCGGTGTCGATCGTCAAGTCCGTCCGCCAGGATCAGCGCCTCGCCGAGATCATGATCGGTGCTCCGGCCGGGCAACCGGAGTTCGCCGAATGGGCGACGTTGCTGGGCGACGACAGCGCCGCGATCCCGTTCTTGCGCTACCAGCCCGAGCACCTCAGCCCACTCGGTGCACGAGTCGAGACGGCCCTCCGCGAGCGGCTGGCCGAAGCGCCCTCCTTCGTCGCCTTCGAGGGCTACGACACGGTCGCCGTCCTCGCCGATGTGCTGCGTTCTCACGGCGCGGACCGGGCGCGCACTGCCGAATCCTGGCCGCGCGTTGCGGTCGAAGGCACCCGCGGGCAGATCCAGTTCTCCCGCACGCCAGGCATCAGCGTTTGGCAATGGGCTTGGTCGCCAATCCAAGTCGTTGATCGAGATCCCGCGGAACCCGATCGCTTTCGGATCCTCCACGCCGGCTGAGAGAGCACGGAGATCCGACTGCCCAGATCTGTCCGAACTTGAGGCTGTCTACCTGTCTACGTGTCAATCACTGGGCGCCTGCCACGGGCCGTGTCGTCTGGAGACGATTGCGGGAAGGGGCCCACCGCGTATCCCGCATCAGGCGGCGGCCGGTCGGCCGATTGATTCCAGCGCCGTGTTCACCGTCCTGTGGAGCGCCTTGGCATCGGCGCCGGCGCGCGAACGCAGGTTCACGCCGTAGGCGAGCAAGGCCAGCAGGTCGGCCGCCGCACCCGGATCTGCCCCCGCGACGAGCTGCCCCTCGGCCTCGGCCGTGACGAGCGCCGCGTACATCGCGCTCCGCAACTGCTGGTGGTGCTGGTCGAGAATGGCACTGACGTCGGGATCGCCGTTCTCCGCTCCGGCATGCGCGTTGGAAACCATGCAGCCCCAGCGGGCGTACTCGCCCGAGCACCGTGCCTTGATCAGGCCGTCGAAGAACTCAGCGATGGCGGGCAGTCCGCGCTCGTCCTCGGCGAGCCGGTGAAACATGGGCCGGGATCGCTGTTCGAGGTAGCGGCGCAGCGCGGCGAGGTAGAGCTCCCGCTTGCCGCCGAAGGTGGCGTACAGGCTGGAGCGGTTGAGGCCGGTCGCGGTCACGATGTCCTGGATGCCCGTGGTCGCCACGCCCTGTTGCCAGAACAGCCGCACCACGGTGTCCAGGGTCGCGTCCGGGTCGAAGTGCTTGATGTCCGGCATGTTCCACCCCGCCATCTTGAAATAACGATTCCAAGATACTCCGCGCACACGACACGGCAAGGCTTTCGTCTGTACTACGAGCTTTGCGCCGACCGCACGGCAAGCGCAGCACCCAAGATCGATCGTCCACGATGTGCCTCGACATGCCGCCCGGGCTCCACCCTGCGGCCGTGAATCACATACCAGCACCGTGGACGGCCGCATACGGCCTCCAAGCACCGCCAGCCCCTCCGTTTCCTCGCTCGCAAGGCGGTACTCCTGGCCGACCTTATGGGCATGCCCGCCCTGGCGGACCACCGACCATTCACCACCCTCTGAAAGCCGATACTGCACCTCGCCTGGCGCGGGCAGCGCCCTGCCGCTATCTTGGAATGAGCGTTTCAAGATAGCGGGCCCGGGACATCGGCCCCACCCCAGGCGTCATCCGGGAGGACCGGCACCATGACCACCCTCAACGCTGAACTTCGCGCCTTCTACGAAGCCCGCCAGCAGCAGATCCCCGCCGAAATGCGGCAGGTCATGCAGCGGGCCGACCAGGAACTCGCCGACTCCGGACAGCGCGAGCGCGCCCTCACCGTCGGCGACCGGGCTCCCCGGTTCAGGCTGCCCTCCGCAACGGGCCAGACGGTGGCGCTGGACAACCTGCTCGCCGACGGCCCGGTCGTCCTCACCTTCTACCGCGGCGCCTGGTGCCCGTACTGCAACATCGCCCTGCGCGGCCTGCAGCAGCACCACACCGACATCACGGCACGCGACGCCCGTCTCGTCGCTGTCTCCCCCCAGATCCCCGACGAGTCCCTGACCCTCACCGAGAAGCACAGCCTGGCCTTCGACGTCCTCAGCGACATCGGCTCCGACACGGCCAAGCAGTACGGCCTCGCCTTCGACCTCCCCGACGACCTCGCCGCCATCTACGACAAGCTCGGCTTCGACCTGCAGCACGTCAACGACGGCCACCCGCGGACCCTGCCGCTGCCCGCCACCTACGTCATCGACCGCGATGGCGTCATCCGCTGGGCCTTCGTCAACACCGACTACACCACCCGCGCCGAACCGGCTGACATCATCGCCGCCCTCGACGCACTGGGCTGAGAAGACGTTTGCCTTCCGATCTTGAGCAGCGCTCGTCGAAACAGTGCCGGGCACGGGAACAGGGCCTCTTGGTAGCTCGGAGGCAGTCCCCGACTGTGCTGCGGCAACTCGAGTCTGGCTTTGCGGTGATCGGCGACGTGCAGTTGGGAACGTGCGGGTGTGCGGATGGGCACCCGCACGGTGGGGACCCGCACGTGCGCCGTAGGCCCAACCGGATCGGGCTGTCCCGGGCAGGCGCGCGGGAGCCGGCCCGGTGTGGCCCGCGTCTGGGGGCCATGGCCCGCAAGGCCGACTCCGGTCCACCCGAGGCGAGCCAGTGTCGACAGTCGCTGACAACCGATCGCAGCAACGGCGTGGCTGACGAAACGGTCGCTACGCGGTGCCGACCGGGCCCGCGGGTGTGGACAGCAGGATGTCGTACTCCCTGGGCAGTTGGGCGGTCGCGTCGCGGAACTCCTGGTCGCCGACCGCTTCCCTCAGGGTAGCCAGGACCGCGCGGATCCCGGCCTCCGCGAGTTCGCGGGGCACTTCCGCGCGGTCCGCCACACGCCGGACGAACGAGTCGGCCCCGTAGCCCTTGGCGATCTCCTCGTCCGTGCGCAGCCAGCTCTTCAGCGGCTCCGGCAGCGGCTCCGCGAGGTCCTGGGCCTCTCCCCCGCTGATCCGGTCGGCGAGCACCTCAAAGGTGGCGCGTGTGAGGGTCTCCGCAACGTCGCGGGAGACGCCCGCCCGCTCGGCTGCCTTCGCCAGGAATGCGTCGTACTCCATGCCACCCTGCCCCAGTCGTCGTCAGCCCGTCCGTCGGCGTGATCACCAACGGATCCAGTCAAACCCATACCTGTCGCCCCGGCCACTGGGCAGGGCCGGCACCGATCACGCCGTGTCGCGGATGGGCCATGAGTTCCTGCAGGTCAGCGCATACGCCCCTGTAGGGGAAGGCCTGCCGGTTGCTGCCGCATGCCCGGCGGGGTCCACTGGGGTAGAGGGCCTCATCCGGAAAGGGGCTGTTCCATGGAACGGCAGGCAAAGGACCCCAGAGCGCGGGTGACTGCCCGCGGCCGAGCGCTCCTGGCGGTGATGTCGTGACCGCCCGGGTCGAGTGCGTGGTGACGACCGGTGTCGTGGCCGGGCCGGACGCCGACACCACGCCGGTGGAGAACAACGTGTGGATCGTCGGTGACGACGAGCAGGCGATGGTGGTCGACGCCGCACACGAGCCGGACGTCATCGCCACTGCGCTCGGCGACCGCCGCGTGGTGGCGATCGCGTGCACCCACGCACACAGCGGACACGTCGACGCGGCGGTGGCTCTGTCGGACCGCACCGGGGCTCCGATCATGCTGCACCCGGACGACCTGGAGCTGTGGCGCCGCAGCTTTCCCAGCCGTGTCCCCGACGAGGAACTCGTCGACGGCCGGGTGATCGACGTCGCAGGAACTGTCCTGACGGTGCGTCATACTCCGGGACACACGCCGGGATCCGTAAGTCTGTACGATCCGGCGCTGCGCAGCGTCTTCACCGGGGACATGCTGCTCTCGCGCGGCCCTGGAACCATCGGGCCGGAGGACTCCGACTTCCAGGCGATGATCCAGTCGATCCGCGAGCGCCTCGTCACCCTGCCCCCCGAGACGGTGGTGTGCCCGGGGCACGGCGACGTCACCACGGTCGGCGAGGTGGGCGAGCGCGTGGAGGACTGGCTCCGCCGCATCACGTGAGAGCGAGAGGCCCCGGAAGCCGAAGACGGCCAGGGCGCCACTGAGCCCTTTCCGACCTGAGGACGGTGCTGGGCAGTTGGGCTGACAACGTGGTGAAGCCCCTAGATGCGGTGTGCCGCAGGTGATCGCTCAGCCGTCCTGGGGCCAGGTGCGCAGCAGGGCGGAGATCCGCGCGGCCGTGCAGGCAGGGTCACGCAGCAGATCGCGCAGGGCGATGGCGTCCTCGCGGCTCGGCTTGACCGGCGTGCCGGAGGCCTCCAGGTACATCACGCCCGTAGCCGCGGCGACGGCCATGTTGGAGCGCTCCAGCCAGCGGCATCGGCCCAGAATGTGCACCAGTGCCGCGGCACGCGCATAAGGGCCGTCGTAGACGGATTGTTCCAGCAGTTGGGCCCGGTGGCAGGCGACCGCCGCCACCGGCACCCCGTAATCCTCCGGCGCGGGATCTCCCGCGCCCGCGATCTCCGCGACCTGCAGGATCCAGGGAACGTCGATGTGCAGCTCCATTACGCGGCGCGCGCCCCCGGACTCGTGCGGTCCGCGTCCTCGGCCTCGTCGAAGAGCTGCTGGTGCTCGTCCAGGAATCGGCGTGCGGCGGCTAGACCGCGCTCGCGGAGCCCGCCGGTGTCCTCTCGGACGAGACGGGCGATGTAATCGCCCAGGTCCAGGCCGAGGTCCCTGGCCCGGGACTGGGCGAGCTGCTTGACCTCGGGGTCGACACGAGCACCGAGCTGTGGTTTTGCCATACCCAGCATGGTAACAGGTGTTACCACCCGGCGGCGCCCGAAGCCGGCGCGGGGCTTGATCTCACCATGGAGGGCAAGAGGTGCCGTAGCCCGTTCAGCCGGATGCCGCCGCCTGGGCGAAGTCGGCTCCGAGCTGTGACATGAGATCGCCGAACTCCTTGTCGCTGACCGCCTCGCGGAGTTCGGCCAGTACCGCGCGCACCCCCCGGTCGGCCTCCTCCTGTTTGAGCATGTTGCGCTCGGCCACACGCCGTACGGTCTCTTCGAAGTCGATGTGCTCGATGCGCTCGGTGGCTCCCCGGCGGACGGACTCCGCCAGGCCCTCCGGGAGCTCCGTGATCAGATCCCTGGCCTCGCCCGAGCTCAGCCGGTGGGCGAGCGTCTCCAGCGTGGCGCGAGTCAGGTCCGCCGCCTCCTGCCGTGTCAGGCCCGTGCGCTCGGACACCGCCCGGATGAAATCCTTCTCTTCCACGCTTCCTGCCCCTCCGCTCACCTGCGTCGGACATGCCGCGGCTTTCCCTCCAGCCTGCCACGCGGCCACGGTCCCCGCGCGCTCGAGATCTGGTTCCGCTCTGGCCGGCATACCGGACACGGAACGTCACTGCCGCGAGCCGGATCGCTCGCCCCCGGCGGCGCGGCGTCCAGGCCGCTGCGCGGCGGTCGGCGGCAGCCGGACGGAACAGGGCAGCGTGGCGCGGCGACCGGTCGCTCCGGCACCCTCTGGCGCCGCGCGACCCGTACTCCGGGCTGGGGCTGAACCGAGCAACCCGGGCGCTGATCAAGGCGCCGGCCTCGGGTGTGGGCAGGAGTCCGGTAGTGGTCTCGAGGGCTGTGCCTCGATCTACTGCGTCCGGAACACCTGTACCCAACGGCGCCGGGTGCCGGGTCGGACGCGATGGGTATGTTGCCGCCACCGTCGACGAAGTCGGTTCCGACGTTGTCGCAGACGTAGTTGTTCAAGCGTTCGCCGGGCAGAAACGGGGCGGCACACCGCGCCCACCGGACCGGCCGCTAGGCGCGGGCCGTGACCGGGCGTGTGTTGTAGCCCTCCACGTGCAGGGCGGGCCGGCCGGAGGGCAGGGCACCGGCGGGCCAGGACAGGGTCACGGTCTGCGTCTCGCCCGGCAGCAGCCACAGGTAGTTGTGGCTGTAGAGGGTGGGCAGGACCCGGTCGCCGTTCTTGTCGTCCCGCAGGGACAGCCGGACCATGGCGGCCATGGCGGATCCGCGGTTGCGGACCGTGGCGGTCAACTGGTGGCGGTCTGCGGTACGGGTCACTCGTGTGACAGAGGCCGACAGCGTGACCTGCGCAGCCGAGTTGAGGGCCCGCATCGCCTCCGGGGTGCGGTGGCGCCAGTAGGTGTTCCGCGACAGCACCGCTCCCCCGGTGTCGCGCAGGGTCAGCCGCAGCAGGTGCAGGTCGGGCAGGTCGTCGGTCCATCCCGCGGTGAAAGCCGGTGCGGTCGCGGCGGGTTGTACGTCGATCCGCACGGTGCGCGGGCCACTGAGACTGCGTCCCGACAGGTCGTACGTCTCGGCGGTGACCGTCGCGCTCTTCAGTGGCCTGCTGGTGTGGTTGACCGCCAGTACCTGCCACTTCACCGGGTCGGCCTGGACGTGCAGGGCCTCGCAGGCCGTGCGGGCCCCGTAGTAGGTGCCGTTGACGTCGAAGTCGTAGTCGTAGGTCTGCCAGACGGTGCTGTGCCATGCGGGGTGGGACATCCAGAGCATCAGTCCGCTGGCGTTGTCCCACAGGTTGGCGTTCCAGGCCTCGAACATGGCGCGGGAGTTCTCGTAGTTGACGAACTGCGCCTTGCGCGTGAAGTCGTCCAGGTCCAGCGCAGTGCCGAGGCGGGCTTCGACAGCCGCCTTGTAGTTCTGCGGCGCCTGGTTCCCGCGCTCGCTCCAGTCGTGGTAGTACCAGGCGCCTCGGATCGGCCACTCGGGCTCGTCGCCCACCATTCGGCGGGTACTCTCGGCGGTGGAGACGACCGGCATGCCGATCTCGGTGTGGAAGCCGAAGTCCTTGCTGCCGTACGTCGATGGATCGAAGTACTTCTCCGGCTCCACCCAGCCGTAGGGGCCGCCGCCGGTGACGATGCCGCCCGCGGAGTTGTTCTGGTAGAGGATGCCGGGGGCCTGCTGCTCGACGGCCTCCCGCATTCCCTTGTCGATCGCGGCCGGCGGGTTGCCCTCATTGGCGCCGCACCAGACCACCACGCAGGGGTGGATGCGGTAGCGCAACACCGTGTCCCGGGCGATGGCGTTGAAGGCGTCGTGGTCCGGCGGGTCCATGCCCCAGGCGTTGGGGAAGTCGTTCCACACCAGAATGCCGTGCTCGTCGCAACTGGCGTAGAACTCCTCGCGGTTGATGCTGCCGACCCAGTTGCGGATCATGGTGAAGTTCATGTCGCGGTGCATGCGCACGGCCGCGTCCATCCGCTCCGCGGGCATGCGGCGCAGCAGTTCGTCCCAGCCCCAGTTGCCGCCCCGGGCCAGGACGCGGACGCCGTTGACGCTGATCTTCAGCGGCTCGGGGGTGTTGGACACCGTCGTGACGTCGGTCCAGGTGTCGCCGTCGTCGGACACCTGGATGGTGTACGTCTTGGGGTAGGCCTGCTCCCACAGGACGGCAACGCGGTCGAAGCGGCGGGCAGAGCCGAGATCGACCTGGATCCACTGGTGGTCGTCGTAGGCGGAGGACCAGCGGGTGGTGGGGTTGCCGTCGGTGGCGTTGGCCGCCGGGTGGTCGGCGTCCTCGGTGGAGGCGGTCGTCTTCTTGCGCAGGGCGAGGTCGGTTCCCGGTGTGGAGCTGTCGACGACCGCGAGCGACCACAGGGAATTGCCCCAGCTGGTGTTGCGCAGGCCGCAGTCGATGCGTACGAATCGGGCGGTCCGGGCGTCGAAGTCGGTGACCCGCAGGCTGGCGTCACCCCTGTTGAACGGCAGCGGCACCGCCGAGTTGTCCACGGCCTTCACGTCGGTCCACGAGGAGCCGTCCTGGGACACCTGGATGACGAAGGTCCGCGCGTAGGCCTGCTCCCACACCAGGTCGACCCGGTCGAGGGACTGTACGGACCCGAGGTCCACGCTGATCCACTGATCGTCCTGGTAGGCGGAGGACCAGCGAGTGGCGGGGTCGCCGTCGGTGGCGTTGGCGGCGCCGTGGTCGTCGCCGTCCGTGCTGGAGGCCGTGGCGGTGGCGTGCAGGGCGAGGTCGGTGCCCGGGCGGGCGCCGTCGAACACGGACAGGGCCCACAGAGAGCTCCCCCAGCCGGTGGCGCGCGTCAGGCACCGGATCCTGACGTGCCGGGCGTGCTGCGCCCCGAGGTCCAGGGACTGGGTGTACGCGTCGTCGGAGGCGACGAAGGGCAGCGGCACCTGGTACTCGTAGCCGAACTGCCGTATGCCGAAGCGGGCGGTGCGCCGGTCGCTCTCGGCTCCGTCGGCCTCGGCGACCAGGGTCAGGTCGTACAGGCGGGGGCTGCCGAGGCCGTTGGGCCACCACAACTCGGGGTTCTTCACCTCCAGGCCCGGGAAGGTGTCGGGCGTGAAGGACACCTCGGCGTCCTTGCCCGCCGGGACGGTGACGGTCCGGGAGACCCGTACATCGCCGAAGGAGGCGGAGACGGTGACCCGGTGATCGTCGGCGTCGGCGTTGCGGACGGGGACGGTGATGGTCAGCTTGGCGACCGAGAGGTCGGGCAGCTTCGGCAGGACGGTGTCCACTCGTGGATCGCCGATCACCACGTGCCCGGTCGAGCGCAGCCGGACGTGGTTCCAGATGCCCGCGCCGCGGTCGCGGACGGCCGGCATCCAGTCCCAGCCCGAAGAAGCGAGATAGGTGGGCGAGTTGCGGTTCATCTGACCGGCGCCCGCGTCCACCCAGGACTCACCCGCCGGGCCCTTGTCGCCGGGGCTGCCGGGCACCGGCATAGGGGCGATCCCCACGGCCAGGGCCTGGGGGCCGCTGTCGGCGAGGAGGGAGGTGATGTCGTGGGCCGAGCGGGCGAACGGGAACGTCAGGTCGCCCACGCGGCGGCCGTTGAGCCAGAGGTCGGCCTTGTGGTTGACGCCGTCGAACTCCAGCCAGATGCGTCGTCCGGCGCCGGTGCGCAGCCCGCGCGGCAGCTCGAACTCGCGCCGGTACCACCAGGAGTGCCGGGAAAGCGCCTCGGGGACGTGGAGGTTGTTCAGGCCGGCGACCGGGTCGGGCAGCATTCCCCGCTCGACGAGCGAGCCGAGGACCGTGCCCGGCACGGTCGCCGGCAACCAGGCAGCGGTGTCCACTCCCGCCTTCGACAGCTCCGCTCCCCCGCCCTCGGCCCAGTCGTCCGTGGTCAGCCGCCAGCCCGACTCCAGCGGCACCGTGCCGTCACGGCCGACGGACAGTCGGGGCGCTTGGGCGGGGTGGGTGCCCCAGTCGGTCCAGCCGGTCGCCGCGGGACGGTGGCCCTCGACGGTGCCGTACACCTCGAACCCGTTCAGCCCGAGCGGATTGGCGCTGGACCGCTTGCGGGCCGTCATCCGCACCCAGCGGGCCGTGACGGGCTCGAGGTGGATGTCCACCACGCCGCCGGCGCCGGCCGTGGTGCGATACACGCTGGTCCAGGAGCGCTTGTCGCGGGACGTCTCCACGACGAAGTCCAGCGCGTAGCTCGACAGGATCTCCTTGCCGGTGGTGCCGTTGGACCAGTTCCCACTGCCCGGAGGCGTGAACACCGGGTCACCGGCGTCCGCTTCGAACGTCAGCCGGATCCAGCTGACCTGGCAGTCGGCCTGGAGGTCGACGGATATCCACTGCGGGTCACCGGCCTCGGCCCGCCAGCCGGTACCACGCACGCCCTGGGACGTGAACCTGTCCACCACGAACTGACCCGGGGTAGGCGCGTAGGCGGTGGACGAGACCTCCACCGGCCGGTAAGCAGCGATCTCGGCCGGTGCCGACGCTCCCTCCGTGGTATCCGCCGCCGCACCCGGGCCTTCGGCCGCCGGGAACACCACGCCGAGACCGAATCCCGCCAGCAGGGTCGAACCGGCGGTGATGACGGAGCGCCGGGAAGGGCGGTCCGACGAATGCGCCTGGTCAGCCATGAGTAAGACGTCCAATCACAGGAACGAGACAGAAGATGCCGGTGGCACAAGCGGCTCGGAAGGGCACAGTCCACACGGCATGACAACGTTGCCAAAGACTCAGTCCGCAGACGCGGCCCTGTCAAGACCCGCGTCACAGAAGAGAACTTGAGCGGTGGCAGCCGACGCGCTGCGCGTTGCTGCCGCAACGGGCTGCTGGGCGCGTGGGCTGGCCGCCCCGGTGCACGGCTCACCCCGTGGCGGTAGTGTCACGGCGTCCCGCCACGGTGCGAAACCTCCACCCACCCTCCGTGCCGACCCTTGTGTCATCTATCGACTTTCGATAGATTCCCATCGCAACTCGATGGAAGGATGGGTCATGGGAAAGTTGGCAGTGCGTGCGCTGCGCGCCGTGCTCGTGGTGGTGCTCGCCGGCACCGTGTTCGTACAGGCAGGAATGGTGTGGGTGTTGGTCAGCGGGAGCGACCCGGAGGACGGGTCGCTCCCGCTGACCCCGCTGCGCGTGATCACGATCCTCGGCATGGTGTCGGCCCAGGTCGCCCTGGTCAGCGTATGGCGGCTGGTGACGATGGTGCGACGCGGAACCGTGTTCTCCCACGCCGCCTTCCGGTACGTGGACGCCGTGATCGGCGCGATCGTGGCGGCTGCCCTCCTGTGGTTCGCGGTCACGGCCCTCAATGCGCCGGGCCAGCGGGACGACCCGGGCGTCACCGTCATCATGGGCGGGGTTGGCCTGGCCATCCTGGGGGTCGCGCTCATCGTGCTCGTGCTGCGGATGCTGCTCGCCCAGGCCGTCGCGCGCGACGTCGAAGCGGCGCAGATGCAGGCCGAGTTGGACGAGGTGATCTGATGCCGATCGTCGTCGACATCGACGTGATGCTGGCCAGGCGGAAGATGTCCGTGGGCGAGCTCGCGGACCGCGTTGGGATCACGCCCGCCAACCTGGCGGTACTCAAGAACGGCCGCGCCAAGGCGGTGCGCTTCGCGACGCTCGCCGCGCTCTGCGAGGTACTCAAGTGCCAGCCGGGGGACCTGCTGCGCTGGGAGGCCGAGGACGCCTCGGGCGGATGACAAGGAGCCACCGTGGACGGAGGCGGTCACGATCGACACCAGTGGTCCCTTGGATCACGGCTGCCCTACGTGCTGCGGCTCCGGGCTTCCCTCACAAACCCGGCGTCGCCGGCGTGGGCGTCTCCCCGCACGACGAAGACAGTTTTTTGGGGGGTGCAGCAGAGCGGTGAGCTGCCTGGCCTAGTGCGGTTCCATGTAGGGGCGTCGGAAGACCGGTGACTGGCCGGTGTTCCACAGGCGTACGGCTGCCAGCGCCTGGACGACCGCGGTTGAGCCGGCGCAGATGCACTGTTCCGCGGCAGTCTGTCATGAGGGGGATGTGGGATCGGCGTAGCGCAGCAGTACGCCCACGCCCTCGCGCAGCCGCAGCTGCTGCTCGGGCACCACGACCAGTTCGGCCCTCGTGCCGACCAGGGCACGGGTCAGGGCCGCGTCGGCGCGCTCCTCGCGGACGTCCTGTACGCCGTAGGAGCGCAGTTCCTGTTCGGTGAGGGCGAGTTGGCCGGGTTCCGGACCGACCCACAGTCGCAGCTTCGACTCGGGATGGTTGTTCAGGATCAGGGCCTTGACCCGACCGCGCTGCAGGGCTGATACGGCTGCGGAAAGGCCCTCGGCCGACGCTCCTTCGCGTGCCTGCTGTGCGAGGAAAGCATCCAGCAGGGCCCGGTCGTGCGCCGCCATGCGTCCACTGAAGAGACTGTCGAGCCGGTGCTCGAGCAGCGCCCGCCCAGGCGGGGACTCGCCGGCGCCTTCGACCGTGGTGACCTGGCCTTGCAGGGAGGCGGGGAGCCGGTTGACGAGGATGCCGCGGGCCCAGACGTCTCCTGCGACGACCACCGCTTCGCCGTTGATGCGCCGTGCGTGGCCCTCGAGTTCCCGGCCGATGACTTCCGCGGCGTGCAGCCAGTCGGCCACGGGGATCTCTTCGTGCAAGCGGTGCCCCGGCATGACCTTGGTCAGGGGCCAGATGCCGGCCTCGGCGTCTATGCGCACGGTGCCGGAGGCGTCCGTGGAGTGACGGCCGCCGTAGTGGACGTGGACCGCCAGGTACGGGATACCGGGCGCGTGCTGGACGATCAGCGGCATGGTGTCCGGCAGCGTTCCGAAGCATGCCGTGTCCCGTGCGGGAGGGGCGGGCAGCTCGTCCATCAGGGCCAATCGGCCGTGTGCCGTGAACACGGCCTGACCGTGGGTGCCGGGGACGTCCGTGTCGGAGCCCACCATGCGCGCCACCGCGTTGATGGAGTCCTGGTCCGCCCCCTCGGACCTCAGGGTGTCTCGCAGATGCCGCCAACGCAGTTCTACTGCCGCGTCGGGATCCTCGATGTCGCGAGAGGTGTCCAGATAGACCGACGCGAAGGGACCGGGCTGCTTGTACAGAGGTTCTAGAAACGAAAGTCTCATGGTCACTCCCCCGCACCCTGTCGGCGCCTCCGGGCGGACGGACCGGCACAGGCACCCCGGCGGAGAATGGGGAAGGCCCGCTCCAGCGGGCTGCCGGCCCGGTTTCGTACAGGCAGGATCCTCGCGGTTCACCTCCGCGAGGAGTGCACTCCGATCACATTCCATGGTGCACGTCCCCGCTCGACCGGGCGACTCCGCGCACATTTCTCGGACCCCCGCCCCCGGGCCACCGTCACTCCGGGACAGCCAGCCGGCTCGCCTCCCCAGGCTGGAGGCACACGGCGCGATCCCGCTTGCTCGTCAGGTCATGCGTGCAGGGCCTGGCCGTCGCGACGGCCAGGCCCTGCAAGGGTTGTGCGGGGTGCGGGGTCAGGTCACCATCGGTACCAGCGGCCGCGGCCACCGCCGGCTGTAGTGGAGCGCATGACGAAGCCGAGCAGCCACAGCACCAGGACGGCGACCGCGACCCACCACAGGATCTTGACGGCGAAACCGGCACCGAAAAGGATCAGCGCCAGCAGAAGAACAAGCAGCAAGGGAACCATAGTTATCTACCTCCTGAGCCGCCGTATGCCCCGCGCTTCCTCCTTCACTCCCCGGCTGCGCCTTGTTTGTGCAGGGAAAGCCGGGGCATGAGGTCCGGTTATTGCTGTTGCGTGCGGCTGCTCCAGCAGAAATTACCTACCTGGCACCCGTACCGGCCAAGCCCTTCCTTGCGCCGACGTGAGCGCATCCTCCTGTGTCAGGACTGGATGGCGGTGTCGGTGTCGGGATGGATGGGGAAGATCTGGTCGAGGCCCACCATGCGCAGGATGCGCAGAGTGTGAGCGGGGACGGCCGCGAGCGCGATGTCCGCTCCGGTGGCGTGGGCGTAGTTGTGGGCGGCGATCAGGGCGGTGATGCCGCTGGAGTCGCAGAATTCCATACCGCTCAAATCGATGACGAGGCGCTGACCCGGCCGCAGGACAATCGTGTGGATCCGTTCACGCAGGTCGGTGGCGCTGGCGTAGTCGAGCTCGCCGAAGATTTCCACAACGGGACCGGTGGCAGCGTCTCGGGCGGTGATCTTCAGTGGGCTCATCGGCTGTTTCTCGTCGGGGGTTCGGGGTCTGGGACGCCAAGGGCCAGCAGGGCGGCGTCGTCGTCGAGGCCGTCGCCAAAGCTGTTCAGCAAGCCGGTCAAGGCCTCGATCAGCGCGGGCGGAGGCTTGCCCGCATGGCCGGCAGCGAACGCGAGCAGGGCCTCGTCCCCGTAGAGGCTCGCGCGGTCTTCGCCCGTGCGGGCCTCGGTGAGGCCGTCGGTGTAGAGAAGGAGGACGTCACCAGGAGCGAGGACGGTCGTGGCGGTGGTGAAGCGTGCGGAAGGCAGGATGCCGACGAGGAGGCCGCCTGGGGTGGGCAGGAAGTCGACCGTGCCGTCGGCACGCACGATGATGACCGGAGGGTGGCCGCCTGAGGCGAGGTGGACGGCGACCTGCCCGGTGGTGGGGTCGGGTTCGAAGGTGCCGAAGATGACGGTGCAGTAGCGCGGGTCACCGCCGGCGGCGTAGCGCTCGTGGAGCACCCTGTTGAGGGTGCTCAAGGCGGAGACGGGGTCGGGGTCGTGCAGGGCGGCGGCGCGCAGGGTGTGGCGGGTCAGTGAGGTGACCGCGGCGGCCTGGGGTCCCTTGCCGCACACATCACCGAGGAAGAAGCCGAAGCGTTTGCCGTCGATGGAGAAGACGTCGTAGAAGTCGCCGCCCAGCCGGTCGGGATGGGCCGTGTGGTAGTAGGCGGCCATCTCCACTCCCGGTACCGACGGCAGAGTGTCGGGCAGCAGCGACTGCTGGAGCACAGCAAGGGCGTCCTGCAGCCGCGCCCGGTCCGCCTCCGCCTGCTTGCGTGCCTCCTCGGCCGCTTTCCGGCCGCGCAGGAGTTCTTCCTCGTAGGCGCGGCGGTCCCGGGCGTCGAAGACGGTGGTGCGGATCAGCAGGGGCTCACCGGTATCGCCGTACTTGACCACGGAGGACACCAGCACCGGTATCCGGCCACCGCCGGTCTGCTTGATCTCCAGTGCTATGCCGCTGATCTCGCCCTGCATCCGCAGCAGCGGCGCGAAGTGCGTCTCGTGGTACAGCATGCCGCCCACGGTCAGCAGGTCGGCGAACCGCAGCCGGCCCACCACCGCCTCCCGCTCGAGACCGAGCCACCCGAGCAGCGTGCTGTTGATCTTCGCGATAGTGCCGTCCATCAGCGTGGACAGGTATCCGCACGGCGCGCTCTCGTACAGTTCCTCGGCGCTGTCCTCCAGCAATGCGGCGAAGGCCGCGTCGGAGGCCTGCTCGTCGCCGGCTTCATGAGGGTCGGGCTGCTGGCCGGAGCGGCACATCACCGCAAGTCCGCCAGGAAGCTCACTATGGCCTCGTTGGTGGCTTCGGGCGCGGACAGGTGCGGGCAGTGCCCGGTCGCGTCGAGGGTGACCAGTGTCGAGCCGGCGATCGCCTGATGGACGAAAGCGCCGACCTCCCGGGGGGCGATGACATCCTGGGTGCACTCCAGCACCAGGGTCGGCACCTTCACACTCTTCAGGTCCTCTCGCGAATCGGAAAGGAACGTGGCGCGGGCGAAGACACGCGCCATGTCCGGGTCGGAGGCGCAGAAGCTGTTCTTCAGTTCCTCGCCGAGCTCAGGCCGGTCCGAGTTCCCCATGATCAGCGGAGCCATCGCCGCCGACCAGCCGAGATAGTTGGACTCCAGCGACGCCAGGAGCTCGTCGATGTCGTCGGCGCTGAAGCCGCCCCGGTAGCCGTCGTCGTCGAGGTACCGCGGGGACGGAGCGACCATCACCAGCGCGCCGATCCGCTCCGGAGCCATGCCGGCGGCCAGCACGCCGATCATCGCGCTGACGGAGTGGCCCACGAACACCGCGTCGCGCAGATCGAGCGCCTCGCACACCTCCACAGCATCCCGGGCGTAGCCGTCCAGGCAGGCGTAGCGGTCCTCGGCGAACGCGGCCGCATCAGAGCGGCCCGAGCCGACGTAGTCGAACAGCACCACCCGGTAGTCCTCGACCAGGGCAGGCAGCGTCAGCCGCCACATGTTCTGATCGCAGCCGAAACCATGAGCCAGCACCACCGTCCGCCCCTGAGGGTTGCCGGTGACGGTGACGTTGTTCCTGCGAGCGATGTCCATCCCGGCAGTCTCTCAGGCCCCGCCCGGTATTCCGAATTGGCCCCGAATCCTCCACCTGCCACCCCACGCCTCCACACACCACCTCACGGCACAGAGGAGCCGGCCGCCCACTTCGGCGGGACCGCGGTCCGCCGGATCCTGGCCGGTTCGCCCGTGCGCCGATGTCTGCGCAAGGCGTTGGTTCCGGCCTCCCCGGGGGGTGCAGCGGCGCAAGGCCGCCGCTGCGTGGCCGGCAAGGCCCGCCACCGGGCACAAGGAAGCCCGCCGCGTGTGTGGCGGGCTTCACAGGAGGGACGGTGGCAGCCGTCAGGGTCAGTGGTGGGTGAGCATGCCTTCACGCAGGCGGGCAAGGGTGCGCGAGAGGAGCCGGGAGACGTGCATCTGGGACACGCCGAGGTGTTCGCCGATCTGGGCCTGGGTGAGTTCCTCCACGAACCGCATGTGGATGATCTGGCGGTCCCGTTCGTCGAGTCCGGCGATCAGCGGGGCCAGGGCGTGGAAGTCCTCCACCAGTTCCAGTGCCTGGTCTTCAGTACCGATGAAGTCCTGCAGGGCGGCTTCGCCGTCCTCGCTGCCGCTGATCGCGGCGTCCAGGGAGGAGGAGTTGTAGCCGTTGGCGGCCAGACGGGCCTCCCGTACCTCTTCCTCCGGCAGGCTCATCAGCTCCGACAGCTCCTTGACCGTCGGCGTGCGGCCCAGCCGGCTGCGCAGTTCCTCCGTGGCGCGGGCGAGCTGGACGCGGGCTTCCTGCAGCCGGCGCGGGACGTGCACGGCCCAGGTGGTGTCGCGGAAGAAGCGCTTGATCTCACCGACGATGTAGGGGATGGCGAAGGAGGTGAACTCCGCCTCTCGGGAGAGGTCGAACCGGTCGATCGCCTTGATCAGCCCGATCATGCCGACCTGGACGATGTCCTCCATCTCCTCCGCGCCCCGGCTGCGGAACCGGCCGGCCGCATAGCGGACCAGGGACATGTTCATCTCGATCAGCGTATTGCGCGCGTAGCTGTACTCGGGCGTCCCCTCTTCCGCAACCGCCAGCTGGTCGAAGAACAGCCGGGACAGCTCGCGGGCGTCCTTGGGCGCCACCTGGGAGGGATCGGCAATCTCCGGCAGCTCGCTCGTCTGCGTGTCCACTGCCGCCGTACTCATGAGCGCCATACTGTTCCCCTCCCAGAAGCCGAGCCAACCGCTGCTGCCTGCCGAAACGGCCGACGACCCGGCGTTTACCCCGTCATCCTGCACCCATGCCTGTGCTGCGCACGAATCGGCCGCGACGCGTTCGTGCCGGCGCCGAGCCGGAGAGACATCTGCGCGCGCCTTCCGTCGGGGTTCCCTCTGCCCCTTTGTTTCGATTCTTCCGGCGTGCTGGCGGGTGTCTCTCCGAGGGCGTGGAGGCTGGTACGTCACGCGCCCCGACCTCCTCGAGTGCGTCCCAAGAGTTCGCGACTCTGGGACGGCGCGGATGGCGCCGTGGTGGGCTTCGGTCCTGCGTCGGGCAGAAAGAGCCGAGAACGTACCGCCGTCAGGAGCCGGCCGCGGGCACATGGCGAGCCAACTCGGTGGCCAGACGTCGCATGACCCTGCGGTTGGCGCGCCGCATCGTGGCCTGGACGACGGGCGCCAGCAGGCGGTCGGCGAGAGGGGCGCGCACCCAGGCGTATGTGAACGAGACGTGGCTCCCCCCGGTCCGCAGCGGTTCGATGGCGTAGGTGCCGTGGGCCAGGCGCCGACCGGACGCGCTGACGTTCCGTTCGACGATGCGCCGCGGCGCGTCGGCCTCGACGACCTCGATGGTGACGTCGGTCTTCGTTCCGCCCAGCGCGGCGGTGACCGTGGCGCAGGATCCGATGCCGCGGTCAGGGCCGCTGTAGTGCCAGTCGGTCAAGTAGTGGTTGGTGAATCGCTCGTGGTGAGCGATGACTTCAAGGAAGCCGTAGACCTGCTCGGGCATCTGTGGCACGTCGATCGACACGGTGACAGACCTCATGTACCACACGGTACATGCGCCATGTACCAATTGGTACACTCGAGGTGTGGTGAATACGGACGACTCGCATCCCGAGGGTGAGGCCGCGCGCGGCACGGACGGGGACCGGCGCGCCCAACTGGTGGACGCGGCCACCGACCACGTCGCGGCACACGGCATCGCGGACCTGAGTCTGCGCCGCCTCGGCGCCGCGATCGGCGTCAGTCACCGCATGCTGATCCACTACTTCGGCTCCAAGGAACAGCTGCTCGTCGAGATCGTCCGGACGTCGGAGCGGCGCCAGCGCGAGCTGCTGTCCCGGCTCCGCCTGGAGCCCGGTCTCTCACCCACCGATGCCGCGAGGCTCCTCTGGCAGCAGCTGACGGACCCCGGGCTGGCCAATCAGGAGCGGCTCTTCTTCGAAATCTGCGGGCACGCGCTGCGGGGCCGCCCCGAGGCCGTCCCAGTCCTCGAAGGGCTCGTGGCGGACTGGCTGGAGCCGCTCGTGGCCGCCGAGGTGGCCGCAGGGGCGGATGCTGCCGCGGCCCGGAACCGCGCCAGGCTAGGGCTGGCCACCGTCCGCGGTCTGCTGCTCGACCTGCTCGCTACCGGTGACCGCGTCGGCGTCGACGCGGCGATGGAGGAGTTCCTCCGGCTGTACTACGGCGCAGGGAGCGAAAGTCACCGAGCAGGCCAAGCGGCCGAGCCAGACGGCCTACCACCGTTCGAGCAGCGGCCGCCGGGGTAGACGCTCGTCGCGACCTGCCTCGCAGGCCGAACGCGGCCGGAGGACTGTCACTTCGTCGAGCGACAGTACGTCGCCGGGGATGATCAGGTTGTGGACGTACTGCCAGTCGTGGATGCCAGGAGGATGGTGAACAGCCGGCCTTCTGTCGGGTTTTCCATCTGCCAGGCCGCCAGCCCGTCATGACGTCAGGCCGGGGGCGTAGGGCAGTTGAAGCTCTCGGTACAGAAGTACGCGAGCACGCTGCGTTGGAGCTTGTCCCCCCAGGCGGCCTCGTCGGCGGGAACGGCGACCAGAACGGCGTACTGGCGGCTACCGGAATCGAAGGCGCGGTCGAGTACCAAGCGCGGGCCGCTGTCGGCGTTGGTGTAGCTGTAGTGCAACTCCGCGGCCGCCCCCTGAGCTGTCGGTGTCTCTTTCAGTCCGAGATTCACGTAGTCCTGGCGGGTGGAGACGTCCTTCTCCACGTCGGACAGCGCCTCGTAGGGGGACTTCGTCGGGTTGTCCGTGACTCCGATCTGGATCAGACTCCGCTTGTCCGGGGCGGTATAGAAGATCTGGTCCTTCTTCACACTGCGTTCCCAGCCCTCCGGAACCGCGAGTGAGAAGCCGTCCTCCGCGGCCTGCCGGAAACCTGGAACGGCCGGTGGCGAGCCGGTGAGCGCGGCCGAGTCCTCGGCCGTGGGCTCCGCGGTGCTGCCAACCGTCCTGGACTCGGAGCTCGAGGACGCCTTGGCACGCTCGCCGCGACTGGGTTGCCCGTCACCACCGACCAACGCCCAGACGCCGATCGCGAAGCCGGCACACACCACCACGGCCGCCGCCACGCGCGCGATCCGCAGACGCCGGGCGCGCGTGGCGGGGTCCTTGGCCGGCCATCCTTCCACGCGCCATTCCTCGGTCCACACCATCCGCAACAGCGGCAGCACGCCGCCCCGGGCAGGCGGTGCCACGCTCCGGCTGCCGGAATCCCCGGGGGTGAGTTCGCGTACCCACCTCTGTTGCTCTGCGTCCCAGCGCACCGTGACCATCGCCTGCGTCCCTCCCCGTTCAGCCCTTCGAGCCCGTCCGGCAGTCATCCCACCAGGTCGCTGACAGCCTGTGCGACTGCAAGGGCCGAGGCCAGCCCGGACACGGCCGAGACACCGCCTTGCACCAGGCCGCGCAGCCGCTCCAGGCGTGAGTGCCCGGCCCGGCCCGTGCTGGTGATCTCGTCCTCGACGTCTGCGAGTTCGTCCTCCAGTTCGTCGACCTCCGGCGAGCGAACGAGCAGCGGAAGATGCGAACGCAGCTCCCGCACGGCGCCCAGCAGTTCCTCGTACGCCTGGTCGGCCACCGGCGCGGTGCCCCACTGCCGGTTGTCAGCGGCCGAGCCGTGGGCGCCCGTGTTGACGGCGCCGCCCGACATGTCGCCGCCGACGCTCACGTTGCCTGTGCCGCCCTGCGGGCTCCCCGCAGCCTTCGGTCGGTCCTGCGTCATCGCTGATTCGTCCTCTCGCTCGTACCTTGGTTCCGCTCCCAGCCCCGCGTGAGCTCAGCAGCGGCGCGACTCGCCGACCAGGCGGCATGCGTCGGGGATCCGCTGTCCTGACGCCGGTTGTCAGCAGCCGAGCCGTGGGCGCCGGTGTTGATCGCACCGCCCGAGATGTCGCCGCCGACGAACACGCCGCCCTGCGCGACGTGCACGATCTGCCGGTCGAACTCGTCCGTGGCATAGCCGCGGGACCGTAGCGCCTCCCGCACCCCGCTCGCGATCCGGTCCTGCACAGTCTTCACGTACCGGCTGACGTCCATGGTCTGGAAGAGTGACATCGTGTTGGTGGCGGCCAGTTCCCGCAGCGAGACGCTGGGGCCGCTGGGCAGCGTCGAGGTGGCCTGGGCGGCGGTACCCGCGCGGCGCAGCGAGCCGAGCGCCCGCAGACCGGTCGACAGGACCACGAGCCCCGACGTGGGCGAGACGAACAGTCCCCGCAGGAAGGTGGCGATGCCGGGGCGCTGCGACGGTCGGGCCGCCAGGGCGTCGACGATCCGGAAGTCCGGCCGAATCGGCGGCAGGATGTGCGGCGCGACCTCCAAGACCAGCATTCCGCCCTGTGTGTGCACGCGCACCAGCACGGTCAGCACAACGTGCTCGTCCCATCCCCCGACCCGGATTCGCAGGAAGTGGCGCCGCGCCTCCGCGCCCTCGTCGACTGCCTCCGCCAAGTGCTGCTCGACGTCGTCGTACGGGATCTCCCACCGCGGCAGCCCCGAGGGGACGTAGACGAACTCCTCGACCTCCAATTCCCGCAGCCGGTCCAGACTCGTGGCCGCCGCCGAGGCACGCAGCGCCTTCAGCCGCGGCTTGATCAGGTCGACGATCTCTCGGCTGGTGAGCTGCGGATCGTCCGGTGCGGCAGCCTTGTCCCCCTTCAACTCCAGTGCCAGCGACCACGGTTCGTACGGCATGCCGACACCGAGAAAGGGATCGTCCGGGTTGTAAACGACGAGCCGCGCGTATTGCTCGCGGTCGATCGCCTCCACGATCTGCTCGAACGCCGGCAAAGGCGGCACCCCGGGCCGATGCGGGGCCGCCTGGAAGGCGTCGCGCTGCAGTTCGCCGCGCACCACTGCCTCGGTACTCAGTCGGTGCCATACCACCACCAGACCCAGAGTGGGCGGGAGCAGTACTGCCGTCAGCGCCGACCAGTGGCCGCCCACCAGAGCAAGGACGGCCGCAATCCAGTACATTGCGCCGAGCGTCCAACCGGACAACCGGAAATTCCAGCCCAGGAAGCGCCGCACTCGGCCCACCGGCTTCCGCTGCATGCGCTGCCCGCCCAGGACCGGATCGGAGCGACGGCCCGCGAGGGCCCGGGCGACCCACAGATACAGGCCGACCGTCGCATACAGACCGGTCCAGTTGACCGGTCCGCCCACGTTGAGGTTCCCCAATGTCGTGATGGCACCGACCGGCAGCAGGCCCCAGGCCATCTTCACATAACCGAAAAGCAATGCCAGGGGACCGAATACCGAGAGACCCGGTGATGCCGGATAGCCGCCGGAGTCCGAGAAGTCACTACTGGTGGCGGCCCCGGCGAACTCGCCGGACACGATCGCCACCACCAGATCGACGGCGAAGAAGACCCCCCACACGCCGAGCAGAACAAGTCCGGTGCGCAGCTCCTGCACTCGGGCGCGCAGCGCATACGCCAGCACCGGCACCGCGTCGACCCCGAGCGACGGAGGCACGGGCCGTTCCCGGTGCTCGACCAGTTCCTCAATGACACGTCGCCGGAACGCAGCGTCCAGGAACGCGCCTGCGCACAACATCCGAGTCGCCTCGCTGAGAGCCGGAGGTTGTCCGACAGGGTGCGGGCCACATCGGTCATCGCTTCCGCTGCCCGTCGGCGGCGACCCCGGTGACCCACCCACCGACCTTGCCGACTGGGCTTGCGGCGGGATGTGTCCGGCTTGTGTCATCCCAGTCCTCGAATATTCCTTAAGGGACCTGCTGGAAAGGGAGTTGACAGTATGTCATCGATGCGTGCATCCGCAAACGAACAGCGATTGCCCCGCTCAGGCCGATGTTCACCAGGTCTCGTTCGCTCCCGAGGGCAGCGCCCTTCTCCATGTCGAGCACAGCGGCCCATACCCGTGTGGACGTCCCCGGGACAGCGGAACCCCATGGGAGGCTGCGGCCGGCCCGCCCGGGGATCGCGCGGCCGTAGCGGCAACCGAAGGAACCGGCCTGCGAGTGCCAGGCGTTCACCTCCCCGGGGCGACCGACCGGCCATCGCGGCCTGACTCAGAACCCGAAACCCGGCCCACCACACCCGGCGATCCGTCAGGCGATCGACGGCCCAGCAACGTGACAACACCCCTGGCGAGCCTCCCACCCGGTCGTACGGAGAGGTGCCGCGCTCACGCCGGGGACTCCATGGAGCAGTGATCGCGGAGCGTCAGACGATCTTGACTTTCGACGGCCGCCCGCGAGCAGCAACGAACACGCGATCAACGACTCTCACCCGGACAGCGAGGCCTACTCCTTGCAGGCGAGGAGGTGGACCTCTTGGAACTGCCGCTGGTCGGTGGGCTTCGGCTCGATCACCGTGCGGGCTGTCTGAGTCAATCCGTGGTCGCGCAGGAGCCCGGCGAGACGGTCGGGGGACCAGCGGTAGGCCGTTGCCACTGCATGGTCGTAGGCCTGCGTCTCGTGGTGGGGGCCGTCGGTGGCGGGGAAGCCGATCAACAGGTGCCCGCCGGGTGCCAGGACCCGGGCGATCTCAGCCAAGACGGCGGGCATGTCCGGCGGCGGGGTGTGGATGACGGACCACCGCGAGAGCACCCCACCCAGCGCGCCGTCCTCGATGTCCAGTGCGGCCATCGAGCCGACCTCGAAGCGAAGTCCGGGGTTCGCCTCGCGAGCGAGCTCAACCATCACGGGGGAGGCGTCGACACCAATGGCGTTCAGGCCCAACCCGTGCAAGTGAGCTGTGACGTACCCCGGCCCGCAGCCGAGGTCTGCGACCTCGCCGTCGCCGTTTGCCCTTACCAGCTCCGCGAAGGCGCTCAGGAGGGCGCGCTCCAGGGGACGGTCGCGCAGGGAGTCGTGGAACAGCTGCGCGTAGGTGGGTGCGATGGCGTCGTAGGCCTCACGGGTGGCATGCAGGGCCGGGAGTTCGGTCACCCGGAGACCGTAGCGGGTGGAGGGTGCGTGCGCTTCAAGAACGTCTGACGGAGGACTTATACGGCCGATCACACGCGGAGCCAGCTGACGAGGGTAGCTGCGGTGACGGTGACAGGCGTGGCTCGTAGGGCCCGGCCCCGTTGGTGAGGGTGGGGCCCCGAGCCGGTGGGTTGATCGGTCCGCGAGTCTTGATCGCTGCAGTCTGCTGGTCAGGTTGCCCGGCATGACCGAGCTCGGACCCGTCGCCTGGCCACCTGTCCCGCTAAGGACCGAGCGGCTCGTGCTCCGCGAGTCCGAGGCCCGGGACGGTGCGGCGTTCATCGAGCAGTTCGCATCGCCGGAGGTGGGCACCTACATAGGCGGCCCTCGACCGCGTGATGAGCTCGAGCGCGCGGTGCCTGAGGTGCCCGGGCGGCGCCCTGCCCTCCCCACATTGCGGGGAGGGCAGGGCGCGCCCGGCGTGCCCACTGCGCGTCGGTCAGCAGGCGCACGCGCTCGCTCGTGGTCACCGAGGCTGGTAGGCGGTGGCCAGCACCGAGACGGTGACCTGGTCGGGCAGGGGGCCGTCATTGGCCAGGTCTGCGCGGCTCACGTGGCGGGCGCTCGGCGTCATCGCCACCAGGTCCAGGGCCTCCCACCTGGCCAGGGTCGCGGGGTACTCCATCTCTTCGGTGACGGCGGCCTCGAAGAAGGGGTCCAGCGCCCGGTGCAGGCGCTGCTCCTTGGCCGGGTCGATCGTGACCGTCCCAGGAAATCGGCCGCGCAGCTCGGCGAGATGCCGTCCGGTGGGACGGACCACGATCAACCGGCCGGTCGGGCGGAGCACCCGGTGGAACTCGACCGGGTTGCGGGGAGCGAACACGTCCAACACGACATCGGCCACCCCGCTTGCCAGTGGAAAGGGACGGAAGACGTCCCAAGCCACTGCGGCAGCTCGGTCATGGGCACGAGCCGCTGAGCGCAGCGCGCGCACCGACGTGTCCAAACCCAGCCCGCGGGCGTCGGGCAGCTGGTCGAGTACGCCGGCCAGGTAGTAGCCCGTGCCGCACCCGACGTCCAGAACCGTGGCCTGCTCGGGAACGGAGTCGGCCGCCAGGCGAGCCACGACTTTGCGGATGGGCCCGTACGCGCCGGTGGTGAGGAACCGGGCGCGGGCGTGGACCATGGCCGCGTCATCGCCGCTGGTGGCACGGGTGCCCGTCAGCAGGCCGGCGTAGCCCTGGCGGGCGATGTCGAAGGTATGACCCGCCGGGCAGCGCAGTGCGCCGCGGTCGGGATGAAGACGGAACGTACGGCACGTTGGACAGCGCAGCAGGTCGAGGGACAGTTCGAGGGCAGGGGGAAGCAACACCGGCACGAGGCACTCCTGGCAAGGGCGAAGGGAAGAGACCGTGCCTGCATGCGCCCTTGGAAAGTCGCTGACTCAGGAAGAAGCGGGCAGCGTCAGCAAGGTGGTTCACGCAGCAGGCACGCCGAGGAGGGCGACGCCGTCCGGCATCGCCCTCAACCTCTTCCGATCACAGGAAGCAGCAGTGCGGAGTGCTCAGGAATGCCACGTCATGAGTCTACGAGCATCGGCGAAGCACCTTGCGCACCGAACTTGGGGGACAGGTCCTAGAAGCAACGCCGTTCAGTTAAGGCGGGGCTGTGGGTGTCAAGGGCTGTTCGTAAGCATGGCGATGCTGATGGTGGCTCTGTAGGTGGTGCGGTCGATG
>NZ_JBEYUZ010000028.1:0-55423 GCF_040643755.1 Streptomyces sp. NPDC047079 | reverse complement strand
CCCACCCCACCCGCCCCCCCCGCGCCAGGGTCCGGCCGGGGGGTGCGTACGGCGGGCCGTCCGGGTGTCTCACGGGGTTCACACGGCGGCAGGCGTCCCGATGCGCACCGGAAGTTCGCGGTGCCCGTTGGAGACGAACGACTCCAACGGCAGCAGTTCCTCCGCCGGCTTGGCGAACGCCATCTCCGGGAAGCGCGCGAACAGGGCGGGCAGCGCCACCCCGGCTTCCAGCCGGGCCAGAGGGGCGCCGAGGCAATAGTGCACACCGTGGCCGAAGCCGATGTGGTCCTTGCGGGTGGCGCGGGTGATGTCGAAACGGTCGGCGGTCTCCCCGTGCACCTTGGGGTCCCGGCCGGACGCGGCGAAGGAGATGATGATGGCGTCGCCCTTGGCGATCGTCACGTCACCGATCCGGATGTCCTCCACCGCGTACCGCAGGGGAAGGTTGGCGAAGGGCGCCTCCAGGCGCAGCGCCTCCTCGACCACGTCCTCCCAGGCCGCCTCGCCCAGGCGGACCAGGGCGAGTTGGTCGGGGTGGGTGAGCAGGGCGTAGACCGCCTGGTCGATCAGATTGGCCGTGGTCTCGTGGCCCGCCGTGAAGGTCAGCAGGATGGTGTCCACCAGCTCCCGCTCGGTCAGCCCGGACCCGTTGTCGTCGTCCCGTACCGTGACCAGGGCGCTGATCAGGTCGTCGGCGGGTTCCGCGCGCTTGAAGGCGACCAGTTCGGCGAGCAGTTCGTACACACGGCGCTCGTAGCCGGCGACCTCCTCCGCCGAGACCTGGTTGGTCATCCAGGCGCCGATGATGCCGAGCAGTTCGTCGCGCATCCGGTCGGGGATGCCGAGTAGTTCGGAGATCACCTGGGTCGGCAGCCCGTAGGCGAAGTCCTCCCGCAGGTCCACCGGGCCGTGCCGGCCCTTTTCGGCTATCGCGTCGAGCAGTGCGGCGGTGATGGCCTCCACCCGGGGCCGCAGCGCGGCGGTGCGGCGGGCGGTGAAGGCCTTGGCGACGAGTTTGCGCAGCCGGCTGTGCTCCTCGCCGTAGGCGGTGATCATGTTGCGGTCGGCCACCCACATCGCCAGCGGCCAGCTCTGCGCGAGCTCGCCCTCGCCGTTCTCCCAGGCGGGCCAGTGCTGGTAGGTGTCGCGCGACACCCGCGGGTCGGTCAGCAGGCTCTTGATGGTGGCGGTGTCGGTGACGGCCCATACGACGACCCCGCCGGGCAGCTCCACCTGGGTCACCGGGCCTCGTTCGCGCAGCAGGGCGGCCTCGCCCTGGATGTCTCGGCCGGAGGGGTCCATCGCATAAGGACAGGACGGAGCGGACACAGGCTGCCTCCAGGAAGTGGGCAAGGGGGTTGGTCTGTCGGGCCTCAGGCTAGGGACGGTCCGTAACCGCCGGCCCACCGCTCGTTCTGCCGCCGCTCCCGCGCCCGGCCGGGTGGTCGGGGCCGGCGGACGGGACCGTCCTCGGCCTGCGCCAGGCGGTGGGATTGGCCGCCACGGGGCGGGCGGCGGGCCGCCGTTGCGGGCGCCTGAGCTGGTGTGTGCCGGCGATGACCCCGTCCAGCACCGACAGGGCCGCCCTCAGGTCTTCGATGGTGCCCCTGATCCGCTCGCGCTCGCCGGCGAGGGCCGAACGCAGCTCGCCGCACACGGGGGCGTGGTCGAGCCGTTCCTCGCGCAGGCACGGCAGCAGCTCCGCGATGGCCGCCGTGCTCAGTCCCGCGGCCAGCAGCACACGGATCCGGCCGACGGTGGCCACGTCCTCCTCGTCGTACTCGCGGTAGCCGCTGGCTGTGCGGGACGGCCGCAGCAGTCCCTGTTCCTCGTAGTACCTCAGGGCCCGGTGGGTGGCTCCGGTCCGCCTGACCAGCTCACCGATCCGCACTGTCTTCTCCGCCCTTCCGGTTGACTCTCACCCCGACGTCAGGGCCTACGGTCGGCTGCATGACGACCAATCAGCTCTCGGAACGGCCGGGCCGCCCGGCCGACCTGCCGCGCCCACCGGTGACGGTCCTGGGCCTCGGCCCCATGGGGCAGGCCCTCGCCGACGCCTTCCTGCTCAACGGCCACCCCACCACCGTGTGGAACCGCACCGCGTCCCGTGCCGACGCGCTGGTCGGCCGTGGTGCGACCCTCGCGTCCACCCCTACCGCCGCGGTGGACGCCAGTCCGCTGGTGGTGGTGTGCATGCTCGACTACGACGTGGTGCGCCACATCGTCGGCCCCGTCGCCCCGTTCCTGATCGGCCGGACGGTGGTGAACCTGACGGCGGACACGCCCGAACGCGCCCGCGAGATGGCGGCCTGGGCGGCCGCGCGCGGCATCGACTACCTGGACGGCGCGATCATGACGCCGACCACCTCCATCGGCGGCCCCGACGCGCTGGTGCTCTACAGCGGCACGGAGCGGGCCCACACGGCCCACCGGCGGACGCTGGAGGCCCTGGGTGGCACCGGGGTGTACCTCGGCCAGGACCCGGGCCGGGCCGCGGCGCACGACATCGCGCTGCTGGACCTGTTCTGGACCGCGATGAGCGGTGTGGTGCACGCCTTCGCGCTGGCCGAGGCCGAGGGCATCCCGGCCACGAGTCTCGCACCGTTCGCGCAGGCGGGTATGCGGCAGCTGCCCGACATCGTCGCCGGCTACGCGGAACGCATCGCGCAGGACCGGCACCCGGGCGACCGCTCCAGCGTGCGGTCGGCGTCCGCGGGCATGGAGCACGTGGTGCGCACCGCCCAGGCCCGCGGCCTGAACACCGATGTTCTGGACGCCGCTTGGCGGCTGGTCCGACGCGAGGTGAGCGCGGGCCACGGCGACCAGGGTTTCTCCTGGCTGGCAAAGGCGCTGGCCGGCCGGACCGGGTGACGGTCGGGCAGACGTGGTCGCCCGGCACGGCTGGGGGAGAGCCGTGCCGGGCGACCACGAGGCCGGCACGGCCGGAAGGCCGTGCGCACCGCCGCTATTCGGGCTTGCGGATGACCTCGATCATGCTGGCGAGCGCGTCGGCGCCGTGGCCGTCGGCGACCCGCTTCTCGAGGAACTCCTTGATGGGCACCATCAGGTCGGGTCGGATGCCCTGCGCCTCGCTCGCCTTGATCATCTTGGCCAGTCCGACGGCGTTCAGGCCGACGGTGGAGATGTTGGTCTCGTACTGTCCCGCGTCGACCTGCTGCGCCGCCCCCTTGATGCTGGGGAGGGCGACATGCGTGATCCACGCCTCGGCGAAGGGCAGCAGGGCCGACGCCGGCACCTTCTCGCTGCCGACCAGTGCGAAGCCGTGCAGGGCGCTGGTCAGCGTGGACCACAGGATGCCGAGCAGTGCCAGGTCGTACAGGGCGGCGATGCCCGCGTCGGGGCCGAGGTGGACGCTGTTCCCGCCGAGCACCTTGAGGGTTTGCTGATGGGCCTCGAAGGTCTCCTTCGAACCGCCGTAGAAGAGCAGGGTCTGCGGCAGTCCGACGGCCGGCGGCACCGTCATGATGTAGCCGTCGAGGTACTGCGCGCCGATCCGTTCGGCCCACTTGGCCGCCTCCCGGGCGTCCTCGGGCAGCCCGGACGTCAGGTTGACGACGACCTTTCCGGCGAGGGCGTCGCTCACCGGGTCCAGGATGGCGTGCGCGGCCTCGTAGTCGACCACGCAGACCACCACGATGTCCGCGGCGGCCACCGCCTCACCGACGTCCGCGGCGCGGCGCGCGCCCTGTTCCACGAGGGCGTCGGCCTTTCCGGCGGACCGGTTCCACACGGTCGTCGGGTGCCCCGCCTTGAGGAAGGCGCCGGCGAGGGCCGCCCCCATCATCCCGAGGCCGATCACCGTCACGGGCGCACGATTCTCACCGGCCACCACGATCACTCTCCTTGACACATATCGATTTCAAACGGGCATGCCCCGGGGGCCACCGGTACGGCGGCCTTCGCTCAAGCGGTGTTTCTCAAGCTAGTCGGGGAACTGAATAAGGCTCAAGTACTTACTGCAAAGTGCGCACCCGGTCCGGCGTCGACCCGACGGCGTCGACCGAACGGAAGGAGCCGTTGTAGAAAAGAAGTCCGGGCCCGTCGTCGCCAGACCGGGCGTCGAGCACCGAACCGAGGAATATCGTGTGGTCCCCGGAATCGTGAGAGCGGTCCAAAGCGCATTCCAGCCAGCCCAGTGCGCCGGAAATCAGCGGTGCGCCGGAGAGCGGGCCGGGCCGCCAGTCCAGGGCGGCGAACTGCGCGGAGCCGAGCGGCCGGTTCTTGTCCGCGAAATGCCGGGCCACGTCCTCCTGGTCCGCTCCGAGCACGGACACCGCGAACCGCCCGGCGGCGCTGATCGCGCCGTGCATCACCGCGCTGTGCGCGACGCAGCACAGGACCAGCGGCGGGTCGAGCGACACGGAGGTGAACGCGTTGGCCGTCATGCCGTGGACGTGTTCACCGCCCACGGCCACCACGATCACCCCCGTGGCGAACCGGGACATTACCTCACGCAGCGAGGAACGCATGTCATCCTTCCCATCTCGACGTGCGCCGCCGGTCGGCGTCCGCCGGACGGCTCGGGGCTCGGAGCCCACCGGGCGCCGACCGCGACAGGCCGCCGTCACGGTATCCAGCACGGGTACAGGCCCCGTCCACCGATAGGTAACGCGGCACTAACGCCTGCGGCGGAACCGCACACTTACCGGCGCATGACCGGCCGTTGGAAAGTCGCTCGTAAAATCCCGGCATGGCTCGTGCCCCGGCGGCGGAGTTTCTCGTTTTGCATCAGCCGTCCGGGTCCGCCCTCTCTTTCCGCCGCAGGCGACGACGCAGATAGGACAGGCATGAATTCTCCGTCACCGCAGTCCGGGCTCGCGGAACCCGCCATGCAGGAGCTGTTGGCCCTCCTCGGTATCGACGTCGAGTACGTGCGCGGCGAGGGCAACACGCTGTATTTCCTCGACGAGACCGGTCGGGAGGTGCCCGTCATCGACTACGCCGGTGGCTACGGGGCCCTCGTCCTGGGGCACAACCACCCCGAGGTCGCCGCCGCCGTCGAAAGGTTCCTGGGGGCCCGCCGTCCCGTGCTCGCCCAGGCCTCCCGGCAGCCGGCCGCCGCCCGTGTGGTCGCCCGTCTCAACGACATCGTCCGCCGTGAGTTCGGCACCGCCGAGCCGTACTACGGGGTCTTCTCCAACAGCGGCGCCGAATCCGTCGAAGTCGCGCTCAAGCACGCGGAGTTCGACCGGCAGCTGAGGGTGCGGGCCTTGCTCGAGGAGATCGCCGGGCACGTCGAACGGGCACGGGAGGCGGTGCGGGCGGGGACGGCCGTGCTGTCCGCCGACGCGGACGGCGACGTGGAGGCCCTCGCGGAGCGGGTGCGGGCGGCCAATGCCGCCGTCGCGGCGCGGCCTCCGGTCTTCCTCGCCCTGGAGGGTTCCTTCCACGGCAAGCTCGTGGGCAGTGTCCAGCTGACGCACAACCCGGCCTACCGCACGCCGTTCGGGGCCATGGCCGCGCGGGCACGGTTCGTCCCCTTCGACCAGCCCGAGGCGATCGCCAAGATCGCCGAGGAGGAGCGGGAGGTGCTGCTGGACCTCCGCCTCGAGGACGGGCGGGTGAGCGTGGTCGAGCGGGACTTCCCGCTGTTCGCGGCGCTGTTCATGGAGGTGATCCAGGGAGAGGGCGGCATCAGGGAGGTCACCGAGCGGCAGGCGCGGCGGATCCGGGAGGCGTGCGCGGCGCTCGACTGCCCGGTGGTGGTCGACGAGATCCAAAGCGGCATGGGCCGCACCGGCGCGTTCTTCGCCAGCTCACTGATCGGGTTGCAGGCCGACTACTACACCCTGGCCAAGGGCCTCGGCGGCGGCATCGTGAAGACCGCCCTCACCCTGGTCCGCGGCGAGCGGTTCCGCCGGGAGTTCGACCTCGTGCACACCTCGACCTTCGCCAAGGACGGTCTGTCCCTCGCCGTGACGCACACGGTGCTGGACGTGCTGGAGGCCCAGGACGGGCAGGCCTACCGGCAGGCCGCGGAGCGGGGTGCGCGGCTGGCGGGCCTGTTCCGCTCGCTCCTGGACAGCTATCCGGGGGTGGTGAAGGAGGTACGGGGCAAGGGACTGATGCTGGGCCTGGAATTCCGCGACCTTTCCGGGGCGGCGGCTCCCCGGCTGCGCGAGGCGGCCCGGTCGGACATGCTCGGATACGTCGTCGCCGGATATCTGCTGCGCGCGCACCGCATTCGCACCTTCCCGACGGCGAGCGCCGCCAACACCCTCCGGTTCGAACCGTCGATCTATCTCACCGACGATGAGATCGCGGCGCTGGATACGGCACTGCGCGATGTGTGCGCGCGACTCGGCGACCAGGACGAGGTGGCGTTCTTCGGCCCTGAGTGAGCACACCGGCACCGGCACCGAAGTTCTCGCGGGGTCCGCGCGCCGCCCGGTTGGCCGAGAATCCGGTTGTGTCACCGTGACCGCCACGCCTTAGCATGACGGCAACGATCAAGTAAAGACCCATGTCTCCATGAGCACTTGCGGGGGTGCAATCTTGAGCGTGAGGCTCAGGCCGACGCACTGTGGGCTGGATGCCGCGATGGAAGTCATCAGCGGCAAGTGGAAGGTGGTCATTCTTTGGGCGCTCGCCCAGCAGCACCGTCGTTTCGGTGAGTTGAAGCGGGCCATTCCGGACGTCAGCGAGAAGGTCCTGATCCAGCACCTGAGGGAGCTGGAAGCGGACGGAATCGTGCACCGCGAAACCTACGACGTCACGCCCATGCGCGTCGAGTACTCCCTGACTCCGCAGGGTGTCGCACTCAACGAGGCGCTCAAGCCGCTGGGCGCGTGGGGCCGGGAGCACCTTCCCATCCAGGTCTGAACATCCCGGCCGCGCCGCCGGCCGGGATGTGGTGTGGCCCGGGTGCCTCGCACCCGGGCCACACCACATCGCTGTCGGCGGCGCTCAGCTCGCGACGGCTCCGCAGGTCCGGGCCGCCCCGAGTTGCCGGGGACGGCCTAGGGCCAGCAGGGTCCGCATGATGAAGCGCCTGCGGCGCTCGTCGGGCCGTTCGCCGGCGCCGACGGGCCGTGCCCCGGCCGGGGCGCCGGATGCGGGACGCTGCGGTTCTGCGCGCCGGGTGGCGGCCGAGGCCATCGCGAAGTCGAAGAGCTTGTCGACCGCCGCGTCCGACAGGGGCTCCAGGGTCATCGATGTGAAGTGGTGTTTGCCGCCGCCCCAGTCCGCGCGCCGCTGGAACAGTTCCGGGCGGGCGGAGGCCACCACCAGCAGGGGGACCCCGGAGAAGTCCGCCAGCCCGCTGACGAAGTCGAGCAGCGCGTTGTCCGCCCGGTGCAGATCGTCGATGACCAGGACCAACGGCCGGTCGAGCACGCTGCGTTCCAGGAAGTGCAGCCAGGCGTCCAGCTCCGATTCCGGATCCACCGGCCCGGCCGGCGCCCCCGACGGATCGAGCAGCGGCGTCAGGCAGAGCAGCAGCCGGTGTACCCGCTCCTCGCCGACCAGGCCGCGCACCGTCCGCTCCAGCTTGGCCAGCGCCATCTGGACACCGTCGTTCGGCTGCACTCCGCACAGGGCGGACACCAGTTCCGCCTGGAGGGCGAAGATGCTGTCCTTGCCCGACAACGGGGCCCGGCCCGCCTGGAATCTGGCCAGGTAGACCTGTTCCTGGACAACGTTGCCGAATTCCGCGAGGAAGCGGGTCTTGCCGCTGCCGGGCTCGCCGAGCACCGTGACCAGGTGCGGGGTCGACCGGTGCATGGCCCTCTTCAGCAGACCGCCCAGGAGCCCCAGTTCGAACTCGCGCTCCACGGTGGGCATGGTCGCCAGGTCCATGTAGTCGGCGCGGATACCGAGGGCCACCCCCTTGTCCGCGTCGTCGGTCACGTACTCGATCATCGACCGGGTGCGCTCCAGGGTGCGGTCGCACACCCGGATACCGTCGGCGGCGGCGCGCGACAGCAGGGCGTGGCAGCGGTCCAGCAGCGTCCCGCTGATCGTCGTGGCCGGCGCGCCGTCCGCGGTCTCCCGGTAGCGCAGGAGGGCTTCTCCGGTGGCGACCGCGGCGTGCAGGGACAGCGCCGGCCCCGCGCCGTCCAACTGCGCCATCGGCCCTACGGGCGCGTTGAGGCCGTCCCGGATGGCCAGGGCGCTGAGCACCGCGCGTGCCGCGTCGTCGGTCTCGTCCGACGAGTCGAACACGGCCATGGACACCGAGCCGATGGTGGCCGTCACGGAGCCGCCGAAGTGCTCGATGCTCTCCTGTGTCCAGCGCGAGACGCGCTCCAGCAACTCGTCCGCGTCGGCTGTGCCCAGGCCGTAGGGGGCGTCGGCGGGTGCGTCGTCGGCGGCCAGGAGCTGCGCGCGCACGAACAGCACGGCGACCTGGCGGCGCTGTACGGATCCGGCCACCGCCTGCGCGGGGGCGGCGTCCCGCTCCGTCTCCGCACGGGCGGGCCGCTCCGTGTCGCCCGGCGGTTCGGGGGCCGGCACCTGCGACACCGCGGGGTCCGGGTGGTCACGGTCCTGCGCCGCGGGCTGTATCGGAGGCACCGGGGACAGGGGGCCGTGCGGCTCGCCGCTGATGTGCAGCACCTCCGGGAGGTTGAGCGAGGGGTCCTGGGTGAGGATCGCCTGGTGGAGCAGCTGGAGCTCCCGGCCGGGCTCGAGCCCGAGGTCCTCGACCAGGACGTGCCGCACCCGGCCGTAGACGTTCAGCGCGTCGGCCTGCCGGCCGCTGCGGTACAGGGCGAGCATCAACTGGCCGCAGGAGCGCTCCCGCAGGGCCGTGTCCTCGACCATCGCCTCGAGTTCGCCCAGTACGGCGTGCTGCCGACCGCATGCCAGTTCGGCGTCGAAGTAGTCCTCCATGACGTCCAGGCGAGAGTTCTGCACCGCGGTCAACTCCGGCCAGTTGATCCCCGCCTCGACCAGATCCGCCAGAGCGGGCCCACGCCACAACTCCAGTGCGCCCCGCAGCAGCTGCGCCGCCTCCCGAGGCGAGCCCGCCGCGAGCTTGGCCCGCCCTTCCTCGACCACCCGCTGGAAGCGGTACAGGTCGACGTCGTCGGGATCGACCGCGAGCCGGTAGCCGGGTGGCTGGGTCACCAGGGCCGGGCGTTCCGCGCCCTGGGGTGAGGTGAATACACGCCGCAGCCCCCATACGGCGTTCTGAAGGATCTTGCGCGCCGAGGTGGGCGCGTCTTCCACGGGCCACAGGACGTTAAGCAGCTGACTGGTCGCGACGACCCGGTTGGCCCGCAGCAGCAGATAGCCGAGCGTCGCTCGCTGCTTGGTGCCCCCCAGCGCCACCTGTCGGCCCTCGTCCAACGATTCCAGAGGTCCCAGGATCCGGAATTGCACAGTTCTCCCCACGTCGTAACTGTCCAGCGGATTCCGAAGGAACACCCCCGCGATGCTGTTGCCTCTCCACCTGCGCGTACCGCCCCCGCTGTGACCCTGGTCATAGGTTTCTCTTCAGCATGTCACCGAAGAAGGCTGGGGCGGCGAACAAGGCTGGGTGAACGAATACCGATGATGGACAAGAAGATTTAGCCACGAGTCGCGTACAGGTTTACCCATCGGTAAGACAGGGGGTGCTCCAGGGTCGAAAACAGCGTTGCGGTACAGGCCTGACCCTAAGCTAGGCACACGCTTTGAAGTAAGTACTTACTTTCTGGTGAGCACTTACCTTGCGGTAAGCACCCGCCGCCTCGACACATCGCCCTGACCTGGCCCGAAAGCGCGAAGCGGAACCCGGGTGCACCCTATCCATCCGGCCGCCACCGGCAGGTAATCAGCGATCCACCGCTCCCGCCGGAATCCCAAGTTACCGATCCGTGACCGCGCTCGGGACGGGCTCTGTCACGATTCCGTGAGTTCCCAGGGCGCGTCGGCCCGCCGCCTACGCAATTCGCCGGACGGCGCCGTACACGCGAATCCCCGTCCGTGTGATCGAGCGAGGAGCCTCAATGGCCAAAAATGGCACCGATGTCGCATCAGTGCTGGACGCAGTGCGGAGCATCGTCCCCAAACTCCGGGAGAACGGCCTCGAGGCCGAAAACCGGCGTTGGTTGCCCGAGGAGAATATCGAGCTCCTGGACAAGGCCGGGGTTTTCCGCATGGCCACACCCCACCGCTTCGGCGGCCTCGACTTCTCCCTGGAGGACCAGTCGCGGGTCCTCGCCGAGATCGCGCGCGGCTGCCCGGCCTCCAGCTGGGTCTCGATGGTGTGGGTGTCCAGCGCCTGGATGGTCACGCTCTTCTCCGAGGAACTCCAGGAGGAGGTCTTCTCCCACGGCTCCGCCCGCATCTCCGGCGGTTTCAGCCCCACCGGCGTCCTCTCCCCCACCGAGGGCGGCTATGTCCTCAACGGAACCTGGGGGTTCAACTCCGGCTGTCAGGGCGCCGAGTGGAACATGATGCTCGCCTTCGTCGAAGAGGCCGACGGGTCCTTGCTCGACGCCATCGCCTTGGTGCCGATCTCCGAGTTCACCTTCGCCGACGACTGGAACGCGTCCGCGCTGGCCGCCACCGGCAGCTCCACGGCGACCGCCAAGGACGTCTTCGTACCGGCGCACCGCGTGGTCATCCCCGCCGAGGCGGAAGCCGCAGCCGCGGCCGGCATCGAGCTGCCCGCACCGCCCGCCGGCCGTGGCTACGGCCTGTACGGCTTCCTGTTCTCGCAGGCCGTCTCCACCTTCGTCGGCATCGCCCGCGGCGCCTACGAGCTGTTCCTCGAGCGCCTGCCGGGCCGCGGTATCAGCTACACCTCCTGGACCGAGCAGACGCAGCACCCCCTCACGCAGATCCAGCTCGGGACCGCCGCCAGCAAGATCGCGGCGGCGGAGGCCCTCGCCGCGGCCATGTACCGCACCCTTCAGCAGCGCGCCGACGCCGGCGAGGAGCCGACGCTTCAGGAGCGGGCCGCGATCCGCGGGCACAGCGCCTACGCGGTGCAACTCGCCAAGGAGGCCGTGGAGATCCTCTACAACGCGAGCGGCGCCTCGGTGATCCGCCGGGAGGTCCCCCTCCAGCGCTTCCACCGCGACGTCCAGGGCCTCGCCCTGCACGGCTGGATCCTGCTCAGCTCGAACATGGAGGTCTACGGCCGCGTCCTGCTCGGCCTCGACCCCGACACGCCGCTGCTGTGACCCTGGCCCGGCCGGTGCCTCCGGGCCGGGCACGAGACCGAAGCCGTCGATACCGGAAAACAACCAGGAGTGATACGCCATGCCCGAACCCCTCGGTTCCGTGATCCCCGAGGACCCTGACCAGCAGAACGACCTGTTCGTCCGCATCTTCAACTCGGGCGACGGTGCCCTGTACGACTCCATGTACACCGCCGACGCGATTTCCAACATCTCCGGAGGTCCGCTGTCGGGCGAGGCCCGCACCGCTTTCTTCAAGGAATTCCTGAACACCGGTCCGAGGATCAACTCGAAGGTGCTGCAGACGTACACCACCGGCGACACCTCGCTGCTCATCGTGGACTACGAGCTGGACATCCCCGGACCGGACGGCCAGATCACCCACATGCACGGCACCTGCACCGACGTGCTCGTCCGCAACGCCGAAGGGCAGTGGCGGCTGGCCGTCGACCGCCCCGTCCCCGACCAGGAGCACGCGGCCTGACCCCTCGCGTCCCCCGCTCCGGCGCCCGGTGGATTCCCTCCGGGCGCCGGAGTCTTTCACCGGCACGCCGACGCTCGACTCCGCGCCCTTTTCCGAAAAGGAACGCCAGGAACTCTCCGAGGACACACGGTTACCGGGGTATGACCGCACACATGAAATCCGGATACCGCGCCCCGGGTAACGTCGTGCGGGCAGCAGGAAATGCGCCGGAGCAGTGGTGGTGGATCTCTGTTTTACGGAAAGGACGCGCTATGGAATCCCCTCTCCACCGATCTGTACCGGAGGATCCGCGCCCGGTCATCCCGAGCATCCCGGAGCTGCTCGCCGCCGTGCTGACGCCGTTCTCCGCGCTTTCCGCTGTCCCCACCCCGACGACATGCCCGCCCCGGGCGAGTGCCGGGCCGGACGAGGAGATCTGAGACGTGACGACCACCGGACTCGATCCGCACGAGGACGAGGTGGGCACCCTGCCCGACGCCCTGCGCGTGCGCAGCGAGAAGCAACCCGACGAAACCGCCTACGTCTTCCTGCGCGACGGCGAGGAGCCGGACTCCACGCTGACCTACCGCGAGCTGCACGACGCCGCCCTCGCACGGGCCGCGGCGTTCGGCGCGGCCGGCCTGCGCGGCGCGAACGCCGTCCTGCTGTACCCCTCGGGCCTGGAGTTCGTGCGGACTCTGCTGGGCTGCATGTACGGCCGCGTGGCCGCGGCACCGGTACAGGTACCGCGCCGCCGGGAGGGCGTGCGCCGTCTGCGCCGCATCGCCGACGACGCCGGCACCACCACCGTGCTGACCACCGCAGAGGTGCGGGACGAGATACGCGACCGCTTCGGCGCCTTACCCGAACTGGCCGGCCTCACCCTGCTGGCCACCGACGGCCCCGGAGCCGTGCCGGCCGACGCCGCCGGGCCGGCGCTCCCCGCCCCCGGCCCCAACGACATCGCGCTGTTGCAGTACACCTCCGGGTCCACCGGCGACCCGAAGGGCGTCATGGTCAGCCACGCCAACTTCCTGGCCAACGTGGCCGAGACCGACGAGCTCTGGCCGTGCGAGCCGCACGGCACGGTCGTCAACTGGCTGCCGCTCTTCCACGACATGGGCATGCTCTTCGGGGTGGTCATGCCGCTGTGGGCGGGCATCCCCTCGTACCTGATGGCCCCCGAGTCCTTCATCCGCCGCCCAGCGCGCTGGCTGGAGGCCATCGCGCGGTTCGGCGGCACCCACGCCGCGGCGCCGAGCTTCGCCTACGAGCTGTGTGCCCGCGCCGCCGCGGAGGGCAAGACGGGCCAGGTCGGCGACCTGTCCCGGTGGCGGGTGGCGGCCAACGGTGCCGAGCCGGTCCGCTGGCAGACCGTCCAGGCCTTCACCACGGCCTTCGCACCGCACGGCTTCCGCCCCGAGGCCATGTGTCCCGGCTACGGCCTCGCCGAGAACACGCTGAAGGCGACGGGCGACCGCCAGGACCGGGAGCCGTCCGTCCTGTGGCTTTCCGCCGAGGCGCTGCGCGAGGGCATCGTGGAGCAGGCCGGTGAGGATGCCGACGGGGCGCTCCCGCTCGTCAGCAGCGGCGGGACGGTCGCCGGCACCCGGGTACGGATCGTGGACCCGCACACCCGCAGGCCCTGCCCGCCGGGCCGGGTCGGCGAGATATGGATCAACGGGCCCTGTGTGGCCGGGGGTTACCGCGGACGTCCGCAGGAGAGCGAGGCCACCTTCCGCGCCCGCGTCGCGGGAGAGGAAGACGTTCGAGCCGGCACCCACCTGCGCACCGGAGACCTCGGCTTCCTCCACGACGGCGAGCTGTACGTCACCGGACGGCTCAAGGACGTGATCATCCGTCAGGGCCGCAACCACTATCCCCAGGACGTCGAGCTGTCGGCCGAGCGGGCCGCGCCGGGGCTGCACCCCAACTGCGCGGCCGCCTTCTCGGTGGACGACGGCACGCGGGAGCGGCTGGTGGTGGTCGTCGAGGCCGATGGACGGGTGCTGAAGTCGCCGGGCGCGCAGGCCCTGCGGGCGCGGGTGCGCGACGCCGTGTACGAGGACCACCGGCTGAATGCCGACGAGGTCCTGGTCGTGCGCCGCGGCGCATTGCCGAAGACGTCGAGCGGCAAGGTGCAGCGCCGGGCCTGCCGGGCGCGCTACGAGGACGGCGAGCTCGCCGCGTCGGCGGTGCGCACGCCCCCCGAGGCCGCCGGCTCCGTGGGGGAGGCGTGATGGCGCGTCTTCGCGTGCCCGAGCGCCGGCCCGGATCCCGCATCCTCGGCGTGGGCGTGTACCGGCCGACCCGGGTGGTGGGCAACGACGAGATCTGCGCCCGCATCGATTCCAGCGACGCCTGGATCCGGCGCCGTTCCGGCATCGTCAGCAGGCGCTTCGCCGGGCCCGACGAGACAGTGGTCACCATGGCCGTGGAGGCCGCCCGCAAGGCAATGGCCCAGTCGGGCACCCACCCGGGCGATGTCGGCATGGTGCTGCTGGCCACCATGTCCTTCCTGGAGCAGGCGCCGGCCGGCGCGCCCCGCGTCGCGCACCAGCTCGGCGCCCGCTCGGCCGGCAGCCTGGACATCAGCGCGGCGTGTTCGGGGTTCTGCTACGCGCTCGGCCTGGCCGACTCCCTGGTTCGCTCCGGAGACGCCCGTACCGTCGTGGTGGTCGGCTCGGAGAAGATGAGCGACATCGTCGATCCCGAGGACCGCGGCACCGCGTTTCTCTTCGGCGACGGCGCAGGAGCGGTCGTGGTCGGCCCGTCCGACACACCCGGCATCGGACCGGTGGTGTGGGGTTCCGACGGCGAACGGCATCACCTCATCGCCCATGACCGCAGCTGGGTGGACGCCCGACGAAGGACCGTCCCCTGGCCCACGCTGCGGATGGCCGGGCCGGAGGTGTTCCGCTGGGCGACCCGGATCGTGCCGGAGATCTCCCGGCAGGCGCTGGAGCGCGCGGGCCTGGACGTCACGGACCTCGCCGCCTTCGTCCCGCACCAGGCCAACGCCCGTATCGTCGACGCCGCCGCGAAGTCGCTGGGGCTCGCCCCGCACACCGCGGTGGCCAAGGACGTCGTCACCGCCGGCAACACGTCGGCGGCGTCCATCCCGCTCGCCCTGGACGACCTGCTCTCCCACGGCACCCTCTCCAGCGGCGACCCGGCCCTGCTCGTCGGCTTCGGCGCCGGTCTCGCCCACGCCGCCCAGGTGGTGGCGCTGCCGTGAACGACGGCAAGCGCGCGGCGCCGCGACCGGCCCCTGGGCTCGCGCCTCGGGCCGCACGCGCCCGCCGCCCCCGTAATCCGCTCCCGCCCACCGTGTGACCGCCCGGGGCCGACGCGCCGCGCCTGCGTGCGGAGCACGGCTCCGCGCGCAGGAAGCGGCCCGGCAACTCCCGCGCGCCCGCCGGGTCGGCGGCCCCAGCGTGGCCGAGGGTGCCGCGGAGGCGGAGCGCGCTCGCCGCGCGGGTTCCCCTACAGCCGCCAGTCGCGGCCGCTGTGCCGGGCGCCGGGGCCGGGGCGGGCGGCCTGCTGCTGCCGTTCCTGTTCGATCTCCTCGCGCTGCGCCTCGAGATAGCGCGCGGCTTCGGCCCGCTGCTGCTCCCGCTCCTCCGGGGACTGCTGCTCGTACTCCTGGCGCGCCTGGGCGACGCGCTCGCCGAGCGCCTCGGAGTAGGCGCCGACACGCAGCGCCTCGCGCAGGCCGATACGGCCGGAGAGGACCTCGCGTGCCATCTCCTGAAGGGCTCCGTTGCCCCCCTGGCTGTCCGCCAGCCGCTGGAGGGACTTGCGCAGGGCCCTGGCCCGTACCTCGTCGTGCGTGATGTCCATCAAGTCGGCGTCGCCGATCCGGCGTTCCTCGTCAGCCATGGTTCGCGTCCCCTTTCACCCGTGGCCTAGGCGACGGCCGGATTGTCGTAAGCGGCGCCGACCGACGGGAAGTTCTGAAGGTGGCTGTAGACGGCCGCCCCGAGGCCCTCGAGCGTGCCGACTCCGGTGTTGACGATGGCCTGGGCGTTGCCGAACATCTTGGTGGCTTCACCCCACATGTTGAGGATCCGGGTGATCTCCAGGGCGGCCAGGCCGTAGCCGACCAGGGCGCCCGCGCCGGTCCACGACAGCAGGGTGCCGGCCGCCATCTCGACGCCCACGATGATCAGGCCGTCGAGGATGCCGCCGAGGAAGCCCTTGATGCCCTCCGCGGTCGAGTACGCGGCGTGTGCGAGGTACTTGTAGGTGTCGGCGAGGGATCCGAAGGTCTGGCCGCTCTGGTTGAGCTTCTTGGCCAGTTCGTCGAAGTACACATAGGCCGCGTCCGCGGCGTTGCCGTTCCACGTCGCGTCGAGCGCCGTGTTGCCGGAGCCGAGGTTCTTCGCGATGTCGTCACAGGCCTTGCCGATGTTCTCCCATACTTCGGCGCACTTGGCGAAGGACTCCCAGTCACCCGCGAACCACTGGATCACCTCGTCGAGCGGGTTGAATCCGAAGACCGCGTTGTACGCCTCGGTGATCCAGTACGTGGGGCTCACCAGGTCGCTGACGTCGTTGAAGAGGTCGAGCAGCGGCCCCTGGGAGAACTCCTCGGGCGTCTTGGGCGGCGTCAGCCGGCTTGACGGCTCGACGGTGTCGGAGAACCCGGACACTCGGCATCTTCCATTCGTATGAGCGGGGATCAGCGCTTGCTGGTGGGGTAGGTGGCATCGAGCGAGGCCGCGTTGGCGTGATCGGTCTCGCGGTAGTACTTGGCGCTCTTGCTGAGCTCCTTCTCCGCTGCCCGCAGCACGGATTCGGCCTTTGTCAGGGCCGCGCTCACGCGTTCGAGGACGCTGCTGTGCGCCCCGGAGAGCAGCGCGATGAGGCCTTCGTCGGAGAACGCCACATGGCCGTACTGCTGGGCGTAACGACCGGCGTGCTGGAAGTCCTCCGCCGCTCTTCCCACTTGAGCGGCATAACCGTCGAGATCGTCCGCGTGCACGTCGAAGCCCATGCATACACCCCCGTGTTCGGATCGTGGCCTGCGGTACGTTACCCCACGTGCCTAACCGCAAAAATGATGATCTCCAGGGGGAACTGAACCGGTCCCCGTTGTCCGCGGCATACGGACAAGAGCCTCGAGCCGAGGTGTGGCACCGGATCAGGTGGAACGTCCTGGCCCTGTCGCTGACGCTCGCGGCGATGATCGGGCTCGGATCCCTTCTCCGGCTGTTCATCGGGGACGGCGTCGTCGACGTCTTCCTCGGGGTCGCGGGTCCGCTGCTGATGGCGGCGGTCACGGTGGCCTCGATCCGGGGCTACCGGCGGCGTGCGTGGCCGTGGTCGCTCGGCGCCCTCGCCGTGGAAATCGCATGGTCGGCGGTGCTGGTCCTGCTTCTGAGGTGAGCGATGTCGAAGCGGCCGGGCGACCCACCCCGGGCGGCACGGCGGTCCGGCGCGGGCGCGAACCCGCCTGATCGCTTCAGTCGCCGCGGTCCCGGCCCGCGGGTCCCGGCCCGCCGTCGCAGCCGGACGGCGGGCCGTCCAGCCGGGCACGGCACCTCGACGGCTGGACGAGACATCTTCCCCGTCCGAAACCCTCCCCTTCACAGCCGTACGATGACCAGCGCGACATCGTCGCGGCCCCCGCCGGCCACTCCGAGTTCCGCGAGCATCGTGTCGGCCAGGCGCTCGGGGCTGAGGGCGCAGTAGCGGCGCAGGGCCTCCGTCAGACGGCCCAGGCCCGCGTCGATGTGCTCGTCGCGCCGCTCGATCAGCCCGTCGGTGTAGAGCACCAGGAGGTCCCCGGGTGTGTACGGCTGGCCGGCCTGGGGGCGGGGTACATGCTGGGGCCGGGCCCCAAGCGGCGGGTCCGTCGCCTGGTCCAGAAGTTCGCAAGCGCCGTCCGGGTGCACCAGCACGGGGGGCGGGTGCCCCGCGTTGCTGTAGATGATCAAGCGGCTGCGGGGGTCCACCATGGCCTTGACGGCCGTGGTGTTCAGGGCACCCTCGACGGACCGGGCGTACAGGCCCACCACCTCCATGGCCTGGGCCGGCCGCTCCAGCGCACGCATGGCCGCGCCCAGCGCGCTGCGGAGCATCCCCATCACGGCGGCGGCCTCCAGACCGTGGCCGACGACGTCGCCGACCGCCACCGCGAAGCGGCCGTCCGGCAGGTCCACGACGTCGTACCAGTCGCCGCACACGTTGAGCGAGCCGGTGGCGGGCAGATAGCGCACCGCCACGTTCTCGTGCCGGGCCAGGTCGGGGGCCTGGAGCATGGCTTCCTGGAGGGTGACGGCCACCTGCCGTTCACGGTTGTGGGCCTGCCTCAGCTCCTCGTTCAGCACTTGCAGCTCGCGTGCCCGCGCGTACAGCTCCGCTTCCAGTGCCTCGCGCTCGGTCAGCTGCGTCGACGTGCGGCGGCTGCCTCGCGCGCGGGCATGGACGTAGTCGGTGACGTCCTCCACCCGGTGGATGATCCAGGCCACGCTCCCGTCCGGACCGGGGATCGGCGTGTTGACCGGGGACCACCAGCGCTCCTCGAACGCGCCGGCCCGCCCGACGATGGGGATGTCGTACTTCTGCAGCCCCATCGTGTCGGGCTCCCGGGACACGAGGACCCGGTGCAGCGAGGCGCTCAGGTTCCGCACCCCGTCGGCCTCGGGGTCGGCGGGGTTGTCCGGGAAGGCCTCGAAGATGTGCTGTCCCATCAGGTCGTCCCGGGTCCGCCGGGTCGCGTCCAGGTACGCCTGATTGACCTCCGCGATGACCAGGTCGGGGGCGAGCACCAGGTAGGGGCTCGGTGTGGCGGCGAACAGCGCCGCGTAGTCCATCTCCGTCCCCTGCATCGTCACGTCTCCCTTCCTGCCCCTCCCCCTCCGTCCGCACCACCCGTCCCTTCACGCTATGGTCCGGGCAGCTCAGCCGCCCACCGTGAGGTCCAGGCCGGAGCCTTGCGTCCCGGTCTCCGCGCCCGCCCCGGCCCGCGCCGTCCTAGAGGACACCTGCCCCTTCTCGAACTGTGTCCGGTACAGCTCCGCGTACCGTCCGCCCACGGCCAGCAACTCCTCGTGCGTGCCCCGCTCCACGATCCGGCCGGCCTCCACGACCAGGATGACGTCGGCGGCCCGTACGGTGGACAGACGGTGGGCGATGACCACGGCGGTACGGCCTTCCAGGGCCTCCGTCAGGGCCTCCTGGACGGCCGCCTCCGAGGTGCTGTCGAGATGGGCGGTGGCCTCGTCCAGGATGACGACGCGCTGCCGGGCGAGCAGCAGGCGCGCGATCGTCATCCGCTGGCGTTCGCCGCCGGACAGGCGGTAGCCGCGCTCGCCGACGACCGTGTCGAGGCCGTCGGGAAGGGAACGTGCGAGTTCCTCCAGACGCGCCCGGCGCAACACCTCCCACAGCTCGTCCTCGGTCGCCTCCGCGCGGGCGAGCAGCAGGTTCGCCCGTACCGTGTCGTGGAACAGGTGGCCGTCCTGCGTGACCATGCCGAGCGTCTCGCGCAGGGAGGCCGCGCTCAGCTCGCGGACGTCGATCCCGCCGACGCGCACGGTGCCCTGGTCGACGTCGTACAGCCGCGGCAGGAGCGCGGCGACGGTGGACTTGCCGGCGCCCGAGGAGCCCACGAGTGCGACCGTCTGGCCGGGTGCGGCGTGGAAGGAGACGCCGTGCAGGATCTCGGCCCCGCCGCGCGTGTCCAGGGCCGCCACCTCCTCCAGTGAGGCGAGGGAGACCCGGTCGGCGGCCGGGTAGCCGAAGCGGACGTTGTCGAACTCCACCGACACCGGCCCCTCGGGGACGCTCCGCGCCCCGGGCTTCTCCTCGATCAGCGGCTTGAGGTCGAGCACTTCGAAGACACGCTCGAAGCTCACGAGGGCGCTCATGACCTCCACCCGGGCGCCCGCGAGGGAGGTCAGCGGCGCGTACAGCCGGGTGAGCAGCAGGGCGAGCGAGACCACGGCGCCCGGCTCCAGGGTGCCGCGCAGGGCGAACCAGCCGCCGAGGCCGTAGACCAGGGCGAGCGCCAGGGCGGAGACGAGTGTCAGGGCGGTGATGAACGCCGACTGTGCCATCGCCGTCCGCACCCCGATGTCCCGCACCCGCCGGGCCCGCGCCGCGAACTCGGCGGACTCCTCCTCCGGGCGTCCGAAGAGTTTGACGAGGGTGGCGCCGGGCGCGGAGAACCGTTCGGTCATCCGGGTGCCCATGGCGGCGTTGAGGTCGGCGGCCTCCCGCTGGAGCCGTGCCATACGGCTGCCCATCCGCCGCGCCGGCACTACGAAGACCGGCAGCAGCGCGAGGGCGAGCAGGGTGATCTGCCAGGAGAGGGTGAGCATCACGCCGAGGGTGAGCAGCAGCGTGACGACGTTGCCGACGACCCCGGACAGGGTGTTGCTGAAGGCGCGCTGGGCGCCGATGACGTCGTTGTTGAGACGACTGACGAGCGCTCCCGTACGGGTGCGTGTGAAGAACGCGACCGGCATGCGCTGCACATGATCGAACACAGCCGTCCGCAGATCGAGGATGAGGCCCTCCCCGAGCGTGGCCGACAGCCGGCGGGCGAGGAGCCCGAGCGCGGCCTCGGCGAGCGCGATGAGGGCGATCAGCAACGAAAGGCCCACGACCCTGCCCTGGTCGCCGTGCGACACGATCGCGTCGACGACGCGGCCGGCGAGTACGGGGGTCGCGACGGCGAGCAGCGCGGTCACCACGCTGACCACGACGAACTGCGCGATACGCCGGCGGTGCGGGCGAGCGAAGGCCGCGATGCGGCGCAGGGTCGCACGGGCGAAGGGCCGGCGCTCCTGCTGTGCGGTCATGACGCTGTGCAGCTGATGCCAGGCGGTGGTCTCCATGCTCATGAAACCGACGGTAGAACCTCGAGCGTTGTTCAGGTCAACGCGCGCGGCGACGGCCCGCCGGGCGCTCCCGTGCCTTGCCCGGTGTGTCAGCCTCCGTCTGCGCGCACGCAACCTTCTGTTGGTGCGGCGCGGAGAGCCTCAGCGGATGTGACTGCCGTACGTCTCCCTCAGGGACTTCCCAGACGTCTTCCGGTCCGCCAGATCCTGTGCCTGCTCCCGCTCGCCCTCGTCCTCGTGGTCGCGGTTCGGCACTGGTCCGTGCTGGCGGCGGGCTTCGGCCATCTGCGGTCGGCCCAGTGGCCGTGGCTGGTGGCCGCGGCCGGTGCGACCTGTCTGACCTGGGTCGCGGCCGCCGTCACACGGCAGGGCGCGGTGGTGCAACGGCTTCCCCTGCGGCGCCTGCTGGCCACGCAGTTCGCGGCGGGCGCGGCCAACCACCTGCTGCCGACCGGGTTCGGCGCCGGCGCGGTCAATCTGCGCTTCATGACGGTGTGCGGGGTGCCGCTGGCCCGCTCGTCGGCGGCGCTGGCGCTGTACATGCTCGCCGAGGCGATCACCCGGGTCGCTCTGCTGCTGGTCCTGCTGCTCACCTTCCCGCACGCGCTCCACCTCGGCTCTCTCGTCCCGGCCGCGGCGACGGGCCCGCTGCTGCTCGCGGCGGCCGGGGCGGTGTGTGTCGCGGTGACGGCTGTCCTGGTGGTACGACGGCTGCGCACGGCCGTGTTCTCTTTCGTGCGCACGGCGCTCGACGAGGCCCGCTCGGTGCACACCCGCCCCGCCCGCGCGCTCGCCCTGTGGGGCGGCTCGCTGGCTTTCCCCGCACTCCAGGCGGCCGGTCTGGCCGCGGTGGGCCGGGCACTGTCCCTTCCGGTGCCGTCCTTGCACATGGTGGTCGCGTATCTGGCGGCGACCGTCGCGGTCGCCGCCGTGCCCACCCCCGGCGGGATCGGCTCGGTGGAGGCTGCGCTGATCGTGGCCCTGGTCGCGGCGGGCGGCCCGGTGGCCGTGGCGACGGCGGTGGTCCTGGCGTACCGGATCATCACGGTGTGGCTGCCCTTGGTGCCGGGTGCGCTGACGCTGGGGGCGCTGGTGAGGCTGAAAGTGATCTGACCGGGATGGCGACCCTCGTCCACGGTCCCCCCGTGCCGGGCGGCGACACCCGGCGTACCGGGCAGTAACCTCGCGGGGTCAAGCCCTCCCCCGCCCGCGAAAGGGGCAGCCCGATGCCGGTCCGGATCGAACGTCAGGGGTACGTCACCACCGTCGTCCTCTCGCGCCCCGAGGCCCGTAACGCGGTGGACGGGCCGACCGCCGCCGCGCTCGCCGACGCCTTCCGCGCGTTCGAGGCGGACGCGTCGGCGCGGGTGGCGGTGCTGTGGGGCGAGGGCGGGACGTTCTGCGCGGGTGCCGACCTGAAGGCGGCGGGGACCGAGCGCGGCAACCGGGTGGCCGAGGACGGCGACGGTCCGATGGGGCCGACCCGGCTGCGCCTGTCCAAGCCGGTGATCGCGGCGGTCGCCGGGCACGCGGTGGCCGGCGGCCTGGAGCTGGCGCTCTGGTGCGATCTGCGGGTCGCCGAGGAGGACGCGGTGTTCGGGGTGTTCTGCCGCCGCTGGGGCGTGCCCCTCATCGACGGCGGCACGGTACGGCTGCCGCGGCTGATCGGCACCAGCCGTGCGATGGACATGATCCTCACCGGCCGTCCGGTGCCGGCCCGGGAGGCGTACGGGATGGGGCTCGCCAACAGGGTCGTGCCGACCGGCCGCGCCCGCGCCGAGGCGGAGGAGCTGGCCGCCGAGGTCGCCGGCTTCCCGCAGGCGTGCCTGCGCGGCGACCGCGCCTCCGTCCTCGACCAGGAGGGGCTGGACGAGCAGGCGGCGCTGCGGGGCGAACTCCGGTACGGCAGGGGCGTTCTGGCGGAGGGGCTGGAGGGCGCTGCCCGCTTCGCGGCCGGGGCGGGGCGGCACGGGTCGTTCACGGACCTGTGACCGCGGGCCGGGCCGGGGACGCGACGGCGGGTGCGCCGGGGCGCCTCGCAGGCGCAACGTCGGCCTTTCCGGGGCACTGCCGACGGGACGTCAAGGGGCCCTTGCCGGTCGCCCGTTTCACGGTCGGACACTGTCGTACGGCAGGATGAATCCTCGCTCCGGGCGACGAACTCCGCTCCGGAGGTGATCGTGCATCCCGTGAATACGAGCAGGTGGCAAGGTGACGACTCCTCATATCCGGCCCTGGGGCCCTTTCTTCGGTGCGGGCGGTGACAGGTGAACCGGGCGCTTACCCTCGACGACCTGATCCTCGCCGGAATCGCCCTGGCCGCAGGCCTGTTGGCGGCCTTCCTGCTGCGGATGCTGCTGCGCTGGCTGGGCCGGCACGCGACCCGGACCAGGTGGAGCGGCGACGATGTCATCGTGGACGCCCTGCGCACCGTGGTGCCCTGGGCGGCCGTCGCCGGCGGTGCGGCCTCCGCGGCGGCCGTGCTGCCGCTCACCCGGACAGTGCAGCACCACGTCAACCAGACGCTGAGCGTGCTGCTGATCTTCGTGGTGACGCTGACGGCCGGCCGCGTCATCGCGGGCCTGGTGCGGACGGTCACCCAGTCCAGGTCCGGGGTCGCCGGATCGGCCACGATCTTCGTCAACATCACCCGGGTCGTGGTGCTGGCCATGGGCTTCCTGGTGATGCTTCAGACGCTGGGCATCTCCATAGCGCCCCTGCTCACAGCCCTGGGCGTGGGCGGTCTGGCCGTCGCCCTCGCCCTCCAGGACACGCTGGCGAACCTGTTCGCGGGCATTCACATCCTCGCCTCCAAGACCGTTCAGCCGGGTGACTACATCCGGCTGAGCAGCGGGGAGGAGGGCTATGTCGTGGACATCAACTGGCGGCAGACCACCGTCCGCCAGCTCTCCAACAACCTGGTCGTCATTCCCAACGGGCAGCTCGCCAAGACGAACATGATCAACTACACCCGTCCCGAGCAGCAGTTGACCGTGCTGGTGCAGGTGGGGGTCGGGTACGACAGTGACCTGGAGCACGTCGAGAAGGTCACCACCGAGGTGGTCGCCGAGGTGATGACGGAGATCACGGGTGCCGTTCCGGATCATGAACCGGCGGTCCGCTTCCACACGTTCGGCGACTCCCGGATCGGCTTCACGGTGATCCTGGGCGTCGGCGAGTTCAGCGACCAGTACCGGATCAAGCACGAGTTCATCAAGCGCCTGCACAGGCGGTACCGGGCCGAGGGCATCCGTATCCCGGCCCCGACGCGGACGGTGGCGCTGCACCAGGGCTCGGCCGTCATACCGCCGCCGCGCAGCGGCGACGACGTGGTGGTCGAGCACGGCGGCATAGGCGCCTCCTGACCGTCGGGCCGCCGGGCGTCGCGCGGGGACCGTCCCGGGCCGGCGGTCATATGCTCGAAGGAACATGAACGCTTCCCCCGAACCCCCGCCGCCCGACCCCACGGGCCCGATGGACCGCTCGCTGGACCAGCGGCTGGCCCGGATCGCGCGTCATCCCTTCCGCGCGAAGTTCCATCTGCGCGGGCGCGACCTGGCCACCGCGGAGCTGAGCGGCCCCTCCACCCTCCGTTGGCACGCCCTCGACCTCATCGCCAAGCGGCTGGCGCCGGCCGAGCCGTACAAGGACGGCAAGCAGACCCCCTACCGGGGTCACCCCGTCTTCGTCGCCCAGCACGCGACCGCGACGTGCTGCCGTACCTGCCTCGAGCGCTGGCACGGGATCCCGAAGGGGCGGGAACTGAGCCGTGCGGAGCGTGCCTATGTGGTGGACGTGATCTGCCGCTGGATCGAGCGCGAGGTGGCGGGCGCTTCGGGGGCCGGCACCCGCTCGCCGGGCGAGTACCGGCCCTGACGGGACCGCCCCGTCGTCGCGATTCCCGCCAGGCCGGGAGCCGGGGCCACGGTCCGGGCGGCCGGTGGGGGCCGTCCGTGATGCGGGCCACTGTCGAGTGGGGTACGCACACGAGATATCTTGATGTCGAGCAATGTTGCAGACGTGGAGCGGAGCACCCGGTGACTGACTCGACCATCATCTATACGCACACTGACGAGGCCCCGGCCCTGGCGACGTATTCCTTCCTGCCGGTGGTCCGGGCTTACGCCTCGCAGGCGGGTGTCGCTGTGGAGACCCGTGACATCTCGCTGGCCGGGCGCATCCTCGCGGTCTTCCCCGAGTACCTGGACGAGGACCAGCGGATCAACGACGACCTCGCTGAGCTGGGCGAGCTGGCCAAGACCCCCGCGGCCAACATCATCAAGCTGCCGAACATCTCGGCGTCCGTCCCGCAGCTGAAGGCGGCCGTCGCCGAGCTGAAGGCCCAGGGCTACGCGCTGCCGGACTACCCCGACGAGCCGAAGACCGACGAGGAGCGGGAGATCCGCGCCCGTTACGACAAGGTCAAGGGCTCCGCCGTGAACCCGGTGCTGCGCGAGGGCAATTCCGACCGCCGCGCCCCGGCCTCGGTGAAGAACTACGCCAAGACCCACCCGCACCGCATGGGCGCCTGGACGCCGGAGTCGAAGACGAACGTCGCGACCATGGGCGTGGACGACTTCCGCTCCACCGAGAAGTCCGCGGTGATCTCCGAGGCCGGTGCGCTGCGCATCGAGCTGAAGGGCGACGACGGCTCCACCACCGTGCTGCGTGAGTCCGTGCCGGTGCTCGAGGGTGAGGTCGTGGACGCCTCCGTGATGCGCGTCGCCGCGCTGCGCGAGTTCCTGACCTCGCAGGTGGCCCGTGCCAAGGAGGAGGGCGTCCTGTTCTCCGTGCACCTGAAGGCCACGATGATGAAGGTCTCCGACCCGATCGTCTTCGGTCACGTGGTGCGCGCCTTCTTCCCGAAGACGTTCGCGAAGTACGGCGAGACGTTCGCCGCGGCGGGCCTGACCCCGAACGACGGTCTGGGCGGCATCTTCAAGGGCCTCGAGGCCCTGCCGAACGGCGAGGAGATCAAGGCCTCCTTCGACGCCGAGCTGGCCGAGGGCCCGGCGCTGGCCATGGTCGACTCCGACAAGGGCATCACCAACCTGCACGTTCCGTCGGACGTCATCGTCGACGCCTCCATGCCGGCCATGATCCGCACCTCGGGCCACATGTGGGGGCCGGACGGCCAGGAGCACGACACCCTCGCGGTCCTGCCGGACTCCAGCTACTCCGGCGTGTACCAGGCCGTGATCGACGACTGCCGCGCGAACGGCGCCTACGACCCCGCCACCATGGGCTCCGTGCCGAACGTGGGCCTCATGGCGCAGAAGGCCGAGGAGTACGGCAGCCACGACAAGACCTTCGAGATCCCCACCACGGGTACCGTCCGTCTCGTCGACCAGGCCGGCAACGTCGTGCTGGAGCAGACCGTCTCCGCCGGTGACATCTTCCGCGCCTGCCAGACCAAGGACGCCCCGATCAAGGACTGGGTGAAGCTCGCCGTCACCCGCGCCCGCGCCACCGGCGACCCGGCCGTGTTCTGGCTGGACGAGACCCGCGCGCACGACGCCAACCTGATCGCGAAGGTCAAGGAGTACCTGCGGGAGCACGACACCGAGGGACTGGACATCCGCATCCTGCCCCCGGTCGAGGCCACCAAGCTGTCCGTGGAGCGCATCCGCCGCGGCGAGAACACCATCTCCGTCACCGGCAACGTGCTGCGCGACTACCTGACCGACCTGTTCCCGATCCTGGAGCTGGGCACCAGCGCCAAGATGCTGTCGATCGTCCCGCTGATGGCGGGCGGCGGCCTGTTCGAGACGGGCGCCGGCGGCTCCGCCCCGAAGCACGTCCAGCAGCTGGTCAAGGAGAACTACCTGCGCTGGGACTCCCTCGGCGAGTTCTTCGCGCTCGTACCGTCCTTCGAGCAGTACGCGAAGACCACCGGCAACCAGCGCGCCCAGGTCCTCGCCGACACCCTCGACCGGGCCACGGCGACGTTCCTCAACGAGGACAAGTCCCCGACCCGTCGCCTCGGCGGCATCGACAACCGCGGCAGCCACTTCTACCTGTCCCTGTACTGGGCGCAGGAGCTGGCCGGGCAGACGGACGACACGGAGCTGGCGAAGGCGTTCGCCCCGCTCGCCGAGGCGCTCACCGCCAACGAGCAGAAGATCGTCGACGAGCTGATCGCCGTCCAGGGCAAGCCGGCCGACATCGGCGGCTACTACCAGCCCGACCCGGTGAAGGCCTCCGAGGTCATGCGCCCCTCGGCGACCTGGAACCAGCTGCTGACGTCGCTCGCGTAAGCGCCGTCGGCGCGGCACCCGCACCGGTGTGACCACCGCCCCGGCCGGATCGGATCCGGCCGGGGCGGTGGTATGTCCGCTCGCTCGTCCTCCCGGTCGGCGACGGCACCGCGGAGCGCGGCCGGGCCCGGCGGGGTGAGGGCGCTACGACGCCGCCCGCCCCGCCGGCGTCCCGGCGTCGGGGTGGGCCAGGCCCAGATGGTCGCGCAGAGTCGTGCCCTCGTACTCCGTGCGGTACACACCGCGCTCCTGAAGCAGTGGGACCACGGTGTCCGCGAAGTCGTCGAGTCCGCCGGGGGTGATGTGCGGGACGAGGATGAAGCCGTCGGAGGCGTCGGCCTGGACGAAGGCGTCGATGTCCCGGGCCACGGTGGCCGGGGAGCCCACGAAGGTCTGGCGGTTGCCGGTGTGGATGACCAGGTCGCGGATGGACCAGTGGTGCGCGGCGGCCAGTTCGCGCCATTCCCGCGCGGTGGCCAGTGGGTCACGGTACATCCGCACCTGGGCGCGGCCGGGCGCGATGGTGTTCTCCCCGGGCAGCGGGTCGATGTCCGGGAGTGGGCCGTCCGGATCGTAGGCGGACAGGTCGCGGTTCCAGACGAACTCCAGGTGCTTGATCGCGGTGGCCCCGCTGACCTGGGCCCGCCGTACCTCGTGGGCCAGTTCCTCGGCCTCCGCGTCGGTGTCGCCGAGGACGAAGGTCGCCGCGGGCAGGATCAGCAGCTGGTCGGGACGGCGGCCGTACGCGGCGAGGCGGCCCTTGACGTCCGCGTAGAAGCTCTGGCCGGACTCCAGGGTGCTGTACCGGCTGAAGATGGCGTCCGCGCTCGAGGCGGCGAACTCCCGGCCCTCCTCGGAGTCCCCGGCCTGGAAGATCACCGGGCGGCCCTGGGGACTGCGGGGGACGTTGAAGCGCCCGTGGATGTCGAAGTGCTGCCCGTGGTGGACGAAGGCTCCGGCTTTCGCGTCGCGCAGGAAGACGCCGGTCGCCCGGTCGGCGACGATCTCGTCGCCGTGCCAGGAGTCGAGGAGTTCGTTCGCCGTGGCGAGGAACTCCTTGGCGCGGGAGTAGCGCTCCTCCTGTGGCAGGAAGCCGCCGCGGCGGAAGTTCTCGCCGGTGAAGGCGTCCCAGGAGGTGACGACGTTCCAGGCGGAGCGTCCGCCGGAGAGGTGGTCGAGGCTCGCGAACTGGCGGGCCACCTCATAGGGCTCGTTGAAGGTGGAGTTGATGGTGCCGGTCAGGCCGAGGCGGTCGGTGACGGCGGCCAGCGCGGCGAGCACGGTGAAGGTGTCGGGGCGTCCCACGACATCCAGGTCGTAGATCTTTCCGTCCTGCTCGCGCAGCCGTAGCCCCTCGGCGAGGAACAGGAAGTCGAACTTGGCGCGTTCGGCGGTCTGTGCGAAGTGCGCGAACGAGCTGAACTCGATATGGCTGCCGGCCTTCGGGTCGCTCCACACGGTGGTGTTGTTGACGCCGGGGAAGTGGGCCGCGAGGTGGATCTGCTTGAGCGGCTTGCTCATGGTTCGTCGGGTTCCTTCCGGCTCAGGCGGCGGGCGCGGCGTAGCGGTTGGCGGGTCGGACGAGTCCCAGCAGCCCGCGCAGGGTGTCGGCCTGGTAGGCGGTACGGAACGCGCCGCGGCGCTGGAGTTCGGGGACGAGACCGCGGGTGATCCGCGGCAGGTCGTGCCCGGCGACGGCGGGGCGCAGCCGGAAACCGGACAGCCCGGCCGACTGCAACTCCTGAAGGTGGTCGGCCAGTTGGGTGGGAGTGCCGGTGAAGTTCGGGGCGTCGCCGGTGTACGGCTCCCCGGCGAGGGCATCGAGACGCTCCCGGCGGGCGGTGGCCTCGGCGGGGTCGTCGTCGAGGAAGACGACCAGGTCGCCGAAGAGGTGCAACGGCTCCTCGGCCCGTCCGGCGGCGGCCTGTTCGGCCCGGACCTCCGTGACGATCGCGCGGGCCTGCTCGATGCCGTGCGGGGTGACATAGCCCAGGTCGGCGGAGCGGGCGAGGAGCCGGAACGGCACGCTCTGGTGGGCGAGCGCGGTCACCGGGGGCTGGCCCTGGGGCGGGCGCGGGGTGATGGAGGGGCCCTTGACCCTGAAGTGGCGACTCGCGAAGTCGATGTAGTGGAGCTTGTCGCGGTCGATGAACCGGCCGGTGGCCACGTCGCGGATCTCCGCGTCGTCCTCCCAGCTGTCCCAGAGCCGGCGCACGACCTCGACATGGTCGGCGGCCTCGTCGAAGAGGTCGGTCAGCACCTCCTGGGCGCCGGGGCTGTCGTAGCCGTCGATACGGGGCAGGGTGCGGCGGCCGAAGTGGGCGGCTTCGCCGGGGCGCGCGCTGATCCGGACGCGTACGCCCGCGCGACCGGTGCTTACGTAGTCGAGGGTGGCGATCGCCTTGGAGATGTGGAACGGCTCTGTGTGCGTGACGACTACGGTCGGCACCAGCCCTATGTGTCGCGTCAGTGGTGCGATGCGGGCGGCGATCAGTACGGCGTCGAGCCGTCCGCGGACCTGGTCGGTGCGCTCGTCCGGGTCGAGTGCGTGCGACGACTGCGGGCCGAGCCCGTCCTCGATGGTCACGAAGTCGAGCAGACCGCGCTCGGCCTCCGCGACCAGGTCGGCCCAGTAGCCGGCGGTGAACAGGTCCCGGGGCCGGGCCTCCGGCTCGCGCCAGGAGGCGGGATGCCAGCCGGTGCCGTCGAGGGCCACGGCGAGGTGCAGGGGGGCGGGAGAGGTTGAGGACACGAGTGGGTGCCTTCCTGGATGTCCGTAAGGAGAGTGGACGGACCCTCGCGGGAGCAGTGCGGCCTCGGCCGGCCGCATGGCGCGAGGGCTTCGCCGGGGATCAGGAGTTGTCGAGCGGCAGGCCCGGAGGGTTGGTCTCCGACTTGGCCACGGCCTCGTTCGACAGGTTCCAGGCTGCCAGCCACTGGGCGTACTGGCCGTTCTCGATCAGGTGGTTGATGGCATCGGTGACCGGCTTCGCCAGGCCGCTGTCCTTCTTCGACGTCGCCGCGATCAGCCCCTGGAGCGTCTCGCCGGCGCCGGACAACGTGCCCGCGTTGCGGGTGGCCCGAGGCGTGTGCGCGCCCTGGGTGATGTGGTACGCGATGGACGGGTTGGGGCCGAGGTACGCGTCGATCCTGCCGCCGGCCAGCGCCAGATGGAGGCTGTTGTTGTCCTGGAAGTACTTGACGGTGAGCTTCTTGCCCTCCTTGGCCAGCTTCGCCTTCCACCCCAGGAGGATCCGCTCCTGGTTGGTGCCGGAGCCGACGGAGACGGTCTTGCCCGCGAGGTTCTCGTAGTCGCCGTCGAAGTTCCAGGTGCTCTGCTTCGGCACCTCGAAGGCGAGGTTGTCCTCGCGGTAGGAGGCGAACTCGTACTTCCTCTTGCGCTCTTCGGTGTCGGTGACGTTGGAGAAGGCGATGTCGACCTTGCCGCTGTCGAGGCCGACGAAGAGGTTCTCCCATGTCGAGTTCCTCACCTCCGGCTTGAGGCCGAGCACGGCGGCCACCAGACGTCCGAGGTCGGGTTCGGCGCCGGTGAGGGTCTTCTGGTCGCCGCCGACGTACGCGAGCGGCGGGAGGCCGGAGGGCAGGGCGCCGACGCCGATCTGAAGGGTGCCTCTCCTGCGCAGGGCCGCGGGCAGTTCGGCGCTGATCGACTTCACCTCGGACACCTTCAGGGTGGTCTGGCGGGCGGCGCCGTTGGAGAGCTGCCCCACGGCGACCGTGCCGGAGGCCGCGTTCTCCGTGGTGGTGGCGGCGTCGCTGGTGCCCCCGCAGGCGGCGAGCCCGGCTGCGAGGGTGACGACGGCGGTGCCCGCGGTGAGGCCGCGGCGGAAGCGGGTGCGGAGAGTGAGGGTGCGCATGGCTGTCCTTGTTCGGTGAGCGGTGGGGAGGGACACGAAAGGCCTGGGGGGAACGCGGACCGGGCGGTCCTCTCGCTCCAGGGGGGCGGTGAGGGGAGGTGTGGTCAGAGCACCTTGCTCAGGAAGTCCCTCGTCCGCTCGTGCCGTGGGCGGTCGAGCACCTGGTCCGGCGGTCCCTGTTCGACGATCCGGCCGCCGTCCATGAAGACCACCCGGTCGGCGACCTCACGTGCGAAGCCGATCTCGTGGGTGACGATGACGAGGGTGGTGCCGCCGCGGGCCAGGTCCTTGATGACGGCGAGCACCTCGCCGACGAGTTCGGGGTCGAGGGCGGAGGTGGGTTCGTCGAAGAGGATGACTCCGGGGCGCAGGGCGAGCGCGCGGGCGATGGCCACGCGCTGCTGCTGACCCCCCGACAACTGCCGGGGATAGGCCCGCTCCTTGTCGGCGAGTCCGACCCGCCCGAGCAGGTCGCGGGCCAGCTCCTGGGCGTCCGGCTTGGTCAGTCGGCCGGTCGCCACCGGGGCGGCGGCCACATTGTCCAGCACGGTCAGATGGGGGAAGAGGTTGAAGTTCTGGAAGACGAATCCGATGCGGCCGCGCTGGGCCAGGATCGCCCGCTCGCTCAGTTCCTTCAGGCGGTCGCCGTGCCGGCGCACGCCGATGGGCTCGCCGTTCACGCTGACGTAGCCGCGTTCGGGCTTCTCCAGGTGGTTGATCACCCTCAGCAGGGTCGACTTGCCGGAGCCGGACGGGCCGAGGATCACGGTCACCTCGCCCGGCCGTACGGTCAACTCGATGCCGTCCAGCACCCGGTGGGCGCCGAACGACTTGTGCACGTCGTGGACCTCGACGGCGGCGGGGCGGGTGCCCGGTGTCCCGGTGGTCATACGGCGGCCTCCTCGCGCGCGCGTTCCCGCAGGTCGTGAAGACCGTTGCGGAGCTTCTGGAAGGGGGTCGGCGGCAGGGACCGGGTGGCGCCGCGGGCGTAGTGCCGCTCGACGTAGAACTGGACGACCGACACGAGGCTGGTGAGGATCAGGTACCAGACGGTGACGACCAGCAGCAGGGGGACGATGTCGCCGGGGTAGGTGCTGCCCATGGTCTGCGCGGAGCCGAACAGGTCCAGCAGCGAGACGTAGAACACCAGCGAGGTGCCCTTGATCAGGCCGATCAGCTGGTTGACGTAGTGGGGGATGATGGATCTGAGGGCCTGCGGAAGGACGATCCTCTTGAACTGGTAGCTCCTGGGCAGCCCGAGTGCGGCGGCCGCCTCGTGCTGGCCCTGGTCGACGGAGAGGATGCCGCCGCGGACGACCTCCGCGGCGTAGGCCGCCTCGTTCAGGCTCAGACCGACGACGGCGACGACCATGTCGGTGGCGAGCCGTGACTCGTCGAAGGTGAAGAAGGCGGGGCCGAAGGGGACGCCGATGCTCAGCGTCCTGTACAGCGCGCCGAAGTTGTAGAGGAAGATCAGCACCACGATCAGCGGTATGGAGCGCAGCGCCCATACATAGATCCAGCTCAGCCCGCGCAGCACGGGGCTTTGTGACAGCCGGGCCAGCGCGAGGAGGATTCCGCCGAGCAGCCCGAGCACCGCGCTGAACGCGGTCACTTCGAGGGTGATGAGCAGTCCGTCGAGGAGGGTGGGGCGCAGAAACCAGTAGGTGAAACGGTCCCACTGGTAGAAGGGGTTGGACACCAGTCCATGGACGAACTGGGCCATCAGTACGAGCACGACGGCGGTGGCGATCCAGCGGCCCGGCCGGCGCAGGGGCAGCACCCGCTGGGCCCTCGGGGGCCCCGCGGCGGTCTCGTCGGGCGGCGACGGGGCGAGGGACACGGCGGCGCCGGGGGATTCACTCATGGCAGGCTCCAGCGGAGTCGGACGCCCCGGGGCGGCGCGCGCCGCCGCACGACCGGGCGGCGGGGACCGCCGGGAGTGAGGGGGCGTGGGAGGCGCACGGGACCAAGGGCGGGACGGAAACGTGGGCGGACCGCGGCGGCGGTGCGCGTCGGGGATGCGGAACGCCGTCAGGCGTGGCGGCGGGCAGAGCCCGGGGTGGTACACAGTGCGCTGTTGACGCGGAGCAGGTCGACGGAACGGTTCGCGCACAGCAGGACGCAGCCCCGGGGCCGCGGAGCGGCTGTCCTCGAAGCTGCGTACATCACTGCCACCGTCACTGTTCCGGGCCCGGGGGCCACGCGCTTACCGAAACGTCATCCGGTCGGGTCGTCACCTGGGGCACCCCACCGCGGTGCGAGGGTTGCCGGTCAGCCAGCCAGGGCTTGTCGCCGACGCTCATGACCTTTCTGGCCGTAAGTTAAGGCAGGCGCCCCGAGCGCTGTCAACGGGCGTCCGTCACGTGATACGTGGCGCGGCGCGCCGCGCGTCCGTCAACAGGGCCGTGCCGCCGTGCCCTCGGGAAGGTGCGCCGCCCAGTCCAGGATCTGCACCGCAGCGCCCGCGGCCTCGAGTCCGCGACAGTGCGCGTGATGCCGGCGGGCGATGCCGTCGAGGTCCAGGTGTGGTCCGAAGGCGGGGTGGGCGGCCAGCCGGCGGGCGTAGGACCACAGGTGCGGGTGGTCGGCGACGCGATGCACCGCGGCCGCGTCCAGGTGCCAGCGGTGCACGGTGTCGAGTTGCACCAGGCTCACCCACAACTGCACATCGGCGGCGCTGAGTTGTTCAGGCAACAGATACCCCTGACGGGCCAGCCGCCCGTTGAGTGACCCCAGGGTGCGCAGCAGCGAGGTGAGCGCGGCGTGCCGCTCCTCCTCGTCGGCGTCGGCGCGTCCGGCGCGCTGGGCGGCCGCTTCGATGCCCTGGGCGCACAGGCGCTGGACACCCTCGATCTCCGCGTCGGCGCCCTGGGGGTAGAGCGCGGGGCGGCCCGCGCCGAAGCGGTGGGCCAGGTCGCGCATGATGTCGGAGGCATGGGTGCTGACGATCCGGCCCGACCAGTCGTCGCTGAGCACCGGCGCCACGGCGGCCGCGGAGTAGCGATGGGCGCTCGCCTCGTACAGGGGGCGCAGTGCCGAGTGCTCGCCCCTGGGCCCGTCGGGCACCGCGGGCAGCAGGGTCACGGGGAGGACCTCGTCGAGGCCGAGCAGGCTGTGGGTGATGGCGATCCGCAGGGACCGCGGACAGGACAGGGACAGGTGGAGGCGGTAGCGCCGCGGTACGGCGTAGTGGCCGCTGCGGGCGTCACGGCCGATCCTGCCGCGGAAGGCGGGGGCGGGTTGGGCGGACGGGAGCGCGGTCAGGGCATGGGCGGACATGTCTCTCCCCGGGGTTGGTTGCGCGAAGGTGCGAGGGGGCGGCCCACGGGCGGGCGGGGCTCCCCGGCCGCCGGGCGACGGGGTGGGGCGCGGGCCCGGCACCGCCGGTTCAGCGCAGGGGACCGGATGCGCTGCAGACACGCAGCAGATCGATGTGACGGCGGGAGGTCAGAAGGAGGGACCGCCGGCGTGTGCGGTGCGCACGGCCGTTGACCGGCTCCAGGCGTCCCATGCTTCCCTACCCGTTCACTAGGAAATCCCTACTGGAGTGTCGATCGGGCTCCGGTCCGCGTCAAGGGGCGGTCCGCGGAGTGAGAGGGCCACACGCGCGGGACGATTGCGGTCTCCGGGTGACGGCAGGACCGTGCGTGTTCGCCGCGCCTTGACAGTGCCCGATGTGAGTGATTGGCTACTCACATGCCGAAGGATCGCCCCCGCCAGTTGTCCACCGCCGAGGAGCGCCGCGATACCGTGCTGCGCACCGCGATCGGGGCGTTCGCCGCGCGGGGCTACTTCGGCACCACCACGGCCGAGGTGGCCAAGGCGGCGGGCATCTCCCAGGCGTACGTCTACCGGCTCTTCCCCAACAAGGAACTTCTGTTCGTCGCCGTGGTCGAGCACTGCTTCGTACAGGTGCGGGCGAGTCTGGAACGGGCGGCCGCCGAGGCCCGGGGCAGCTCCCCCGAGGTCGTGCTGTCGGTCATGGGCGATGCCTACGCCAAGCTGATCAGCGACAACGACCTGATGCTGATCCAGCTCCACGCGCAGGCCGCGGCCGTCTCGGAACCCGCGGTGCGCGAGGCCGTCCGGCAGGGGTACGCCCGGCTGGTGGAGTACGTCCGAGGCGCATCCGGCGGCAGCGAGAGGCAGATCCAGGACTTCTTCGCCGTGGGCATGCTCTGTCACCTGATCGTGTCCATGGGGGCCGACGAGGTGGAAGCCCCCTGGACGCGGACTCTGGCGGCAGGAATCACCCACTACTGACGGCTCCAACGAGCGCCAGGACTACACCTGGGCGGTACGGAATCGGAAAGCGCCCGTTCAGCCGCCCACCGTCAGCCAGACGTATCCCCCGTCCCGGACCAGTCTGAGCGCGATGTACGTGCATCCGGGGCAGCATGCGGTCAGTCCCGGCTCCGGCCCGTAGACATGGAGTTCGGCGAGCGGGCCCGACCGCGCGCACTCGGGACGGCGCCACCAGGCCGTGGTGGGTTCCACGGCGAGGATCTCCGAGAGCGGGCCGGCAAGGCAGTTGCCGTCGAGGTGCGCGGTCGCGTCCGCCATGATGGGCCTCCGGTGCGGTGGGTTACGGCGGTTCAGCCGAAGCGTTCGGTACGGATGGTGGCCGGGTCCCGTCCCCCGTCGACCAGCAGGTTCCCGACGGTCTCGACGAAGGCGGTGGGCCCGCAGACGTAGACGGGGCCGGTCCGCCCGAGCCCGGCGGTCGAGACGTCGAGGTCGGCCGGGGTCACGCGGCCGGGTGCCCGCGTGGCGCCCGGCGGGGCCTTGCGGGTGTACACGATGCGGACGTCCAGGTCGGCGTGCCCGTCGGCCAGGTGGTCGCGGTACCAGACATCGTCCGGGGTGCGTACGGAGTACAGCAGGTGGAACCGGGCTGCCGGACCGCGCCTCGCGATGGGCGCGGACCATCGCGGCCAACGGCACCACACCGGAGCCCCCGGCGACCAGCAGCACGGGTTCGCTCTGTTCGGGCCGCCATACGAACCAGTTGCCGAGCGGCCCCCGCACCTCCACGTCCGTCCCGAGCGGCAGTCCGTCGGCCAGGTAGGGCGAGACCTCCCCGTCCGGCACGGCCTGGACGCCCAGCTCGATGCGGTCCCCGTCGGCCGGTGCGGCCAGGGAGTAGCTGCGTACGGCCTGGTAGCCGTCGTCGGCGGTAAGTCGTACGTCGACGTGCTGGCCCGGCAGATGGCCCGGCCAGCCGGGCACGTCGAAGACGAGGGAGCGGGCGGTGGCGGTCTGGGCGTGCCGCTCGACGAGCCGTGCCCTGCGCCAGGCGATGGCCATGGTCAGTCGCCCCAGTTGCGCTGCTCACGCTACTTCGCGCAGCCGCGCCCGGAACTCGCCTCCGATTACGAGGTGGAGTTCGAGAAGGCGGTTCGTCTGCTCATGGAGAACGGCTGGGGTTTCCGCCTCCATGCCACCTACGACGAGACCATCCGGCGTGACCTCGCGGTGTTCGAGAAGCTCGCCGCGGAGGGGCTCTTCCCGGCCGGGAACCGCTGGCTGTTCGACCACGCGGAGACGGTCTCCACGGACAGCATCGACCGTGTCGTGGCCCTCGGTGGCGCGATGTCCGTGCAGAACCGTCCCTCCTTCCAGGGCGACGCGTTCGTACGCCGATACGGCCCCGGTGCCGCCGCGGCCGCCCCGCCGGTCCGGGCCATGCTGGACCGCGGCCTGACGGTGGCCGCCGGTACGGACGCCACCCGTGTCTCCACGTACAACCCCTGGGTCGCACTGCACTGGCTGGTCAGCGGCCGCACCGTCGGCGATCTGGTGCTGCACCCGGCGTCGTCCCGCGTCGACCGGGAGACCGCACTGGCGATGTTCACCCGCGCGGGCGCCGCGCTGACCGGCGAGGAAGAGGTCAAGGGGGTGCTGCGTCCCGGCTGCTACGGGGACCTCGCGGTCCTGTCCGACGACTACTTCACCGTGCCCGAGGCGGACAACAACGGAAGGAACCCGGCATGCGCGGGCTGCTGACTGACGCCTACCACACGCTGGTCCCGCCCCGGGGAGACCGCCACGGCCCGTTGCCTCCCCTGCTGCTGACCCTGACCGTGGTGACGGGCCTCGTCGACGCCGTGAGCTACCTCGCTCTCGGACACGTCTTCGTCGCCAACATGACGGGCAACGTGGTCTTCCTCGGCTTCGCGCTGGCGGGTGCCGCGGGCCTGTCCGCACCGGCCTCCGTCGTCTCGCTGGCGTCGTTCCTGGTGGGCGCGCTCGCCGGCGGACGGCTCGGCACGCGGTACGCGGCGCACCGGGGCAACCTGCTGAAGACGGCCACGGCCGTGCAGACACTCCTGGTGGCCGTCACCGTGGCCGCCGCCGCGATCAGCGACGGCAAGGTCACCACCGGTGTCCAGTACACCCTGATCGTCTTCCTCGGCCTCGCCATGGGCCTGCAGAACGCGGTCGCCCGGCGCCTCGGCGTCCCGGACCTCACCACGACCGTCCTCACGCTGACCCTGACCGGGCTGGCCGCGGACTCGGCTCCCGCGGGCGGTGCCGCACCCCGGCCGGGCCGCCGGATCCTGTCAGTGGTGGCCATGTTCCTCGGCGCCTTCGTCGGAGCCCAGCTCCTGATGCACACCCACCTCGTGCTCACGTTGGGACTCGCCCTGGCACTGCTCGCGGTCACCTCGGTGGCCACGCACCGCCTCTCGTCCGGCGACGCCGACTGGATCCGGGCGCAGTCCTGAGGCGAGGGCCGCCATCACGGCCGGTACAACGGGTGGCATGCGGAAGTCCCCCCCGTCGAGGGGGACTTCCTCATGTCCGTCTCAGCCCGGGCGACCACGTCTCGCCCATTGCGCCACAGCAACACCTCGTTCGTCTGTGTGGGAAACGACTCTGAGAAATCCGTTCCGCCGGTCACACGATGCGGATTCCTGGACCCGTGGCCGCGGGGCCATTCATCGAAAATGGCAGTTCGACGAACCAGCCGAATGCAAACCGCTCCCACCATTAGCACGGCGGGAGCGGCAGGACGACTTCTGCGCGGCTTTGTGCACTATGGGCACACAGAGAGTGCCTGGGTGGACAGACCGCCCGGCCGGCGGCCGGGCCGCGGGGCGGTCAGCGGAGTTCCGTGTCCAGCCAGGTGAGGATTTCGGGCGTCACCGGGTCGGTGATGTCGGCGAACTCTTCATGGTTCTTCACAAACTTCGCCACGTAGGGGCAGACCGGAACGATGCGCTTGCCCAGGGTGCGCACATCGGTGAGCGCCTCCTGGACCAGCTGGGACGCCAGGCCCTGTCCGGCGAAGGCCTCGTCGACCTCCGTGTGGTAGAAGACGCGCTGCGCGCCACGGTCGCGGTACGCGGTCAGACCGGCGCGCTTGCCGTCGACCAGGATTTCATAGCGATTCCTGGCATCTGCCCGCTCGACGACCGGAGCGGCGGAAGGCTGGCTCATCGGGTGCCTTTCGACTGTGTGTCGATGCTTTCGACTGTGTCAGTGACGCGATTGTGTCAGTGACGCGGTGGATTCCTGCGCGACGCAATGATGGCATTCGGCAGGGCGGGTGCGGGAAGTCGGTTACCCGGATATCCCTCGACGGCGCCGAAGCGGTCGGAGTTCTTCTCCCAGTCCGTCCGCGCCCTGACGATATCGTCGTGACTGCGGCCGATGAAATTCCACCACATGACGATCTCCTCCTCGAAGGGGGTCCCGCCGATCAGCACCGTCCGCGCGGGCTCCGCCGACGCGTTCACAAGGGTCAGGGTGCCGGTTCCGGGGTGCACGTAGGCCAACTCGGCGGGACGCAGGTCCACATCCGCGAGCCGGACGTTCCCGTGGTCGACGAGGACACCGTGCTCGAAGCCGGGGTCGACGGCGAGGGTGACCGTCGTGTGCGGCTGGAGGACGATTTCGGCGCCGAGCAGGGGCGTGAAGGTCCGTACCGGGGACGAGGCCCCCGCCAGGGAGCCGAGGAAGACCCTGATCTCGGCGCCGTCGATCCACACGGGCTCGGGCACGTAGTGCTGGAAGTCCCGTTCGGTGTGCCGGTGTTCCCCGGGCAGCGCCACCCACAGCTGGACGCCGTGCAGGACCGTGGTGCGCGGGGTGGAGACCTCCGAGTGGCTGATGCCGTGTCCGCCCGTCATGAGGTTGAGCTCGCCGGGCCTGACGTAGGCGTGGCTGCCCAGGCTGTCCCGGTGCTCGATCTCCCCGCTGAAGAGCCAGCTCACGGTCTGCAGTCCGGTGTGAGGGTGAGGGGCGACATCCATGCCGCCGGTCTCCGCCACGTCGTCGGGACCGTAGTGATCGGCGAAGCACCAGGCTCCGATCAGGGTCCGGGCCCGCTGGGGAAGTGTGCGCCGCACGCTCATGGCCCGGGGGCCGCCGAGCGGTACGTCGCGCGGGGTGAGCACGTCGACCCGCGGTCCCTGGGTCGGCCGCACCCCGTCCACCGCCACCTGGCAGCGCACCTCGGCCGGCTCTGCTTCGACGTTGCTCACCGTGACCGCCTCCGGTCTTCCCTAATGGTTTCAAATTAAACGACTATTGACCCGATCATAGAACGATGGTGGTGTCACGTACACGAACCAGCGACGGGCCGAAATCGGCCGCCAAGGAGTCCCGAGTTGACCAGCCCCACGACGCACCCCGCCCACCAGCGGATCTTCATCGACAAGCAGAGCCCCGCGGCCTACCACGCGCTGGTCGCCACATCGGAGGCGGTACACGCCGTCGCCGCCGACGCGGGACTCGAGCGTACCCTCGTCGAGCTGGTCAACCTCCGTGTGTCGCAGATCAACGTCTGCGCGTACTGCCTCCACCTGCACACCAGGGCCGCCCTGCGCGCGGGCGACACCGCACAGCGGCTGGGAGTGCTGGCGGCCTGGCGGGACACCGAACTGTTCACGCCCGAGGAGCGCGCGGCGTTCGCCCTGGCGGAGGCCACGACCGACCCTAAGGACGCCGCCGCCCAGGAGACCGCGTACGAAGAGGCCCGGCAGGTGCTCTCGGACGATCAGATCTCCGCGGTGGTCTGGGTGGCGATCACCATCAACGCGTTCAACCGGGTCTCGATCCTGAGCAAGCACCCGGTGCGGCGGCCCGAAGGCAGCCGGACGGTCATCTCCGGGCGAGATGACTGACATCCGAGATCATCGCCCGGAACGAGGAAGCAACGGGCGCCGCCGAGCGCTTGGTCCCGGTGAGAGCGTCAAGGAAGCCTCTCGACCACCGCAAGGCGTCTCCCCGAGCCGGCCCGCCGGCTCCCTTCCCGAAGAAGGACCCGTGTCCCAGTCCACCGATCCGCGCACGCCCCCTCGCACCGCGACCACCGCCCAGGCCGCCCATGGCGTCCCGGGCCGGCTGGTCGCCCTGATGGCGGTCGCCTCCGGCATGACGGTCGCCAACCTGTACTACGCCCAGCCTCTGCTGTCGTCGCTGCGCGACGTCTTCCACATCAGCACGGCCACCGCGGGCGTACTCATCACGCTGACCCAGGTCGGCTATGTGATCGGCATGCTCTTCCTGGTTCCGCTCGGCGACCGGCTGGAGAAGCGGAACCTGATCACCGTGCTGCTGACGGTCACCACCCTGGCCCTGGTGGCGGCCGGCCTCGCGACCGGGTTCCCCATGCTGCTGGCCGCATCCCTGATCAGCGGCGCCACCTCGGTCGTCGCCCAGATCCTGGTCCCGTTCGCCGCGAGCCTCGCCCCGGACCACGCCCGCGGCCGGATCGTGGGCCGGGTGATGAGCGGTCTGCTCACCGGCATCCTGCTGTCCCGGACCCTGAGCAGCCTGGTCTCCGACGTGGCCGGCTGGCGCGCCGTCTATCTCGGCTCGGCCGTTCTGATGGCCCTTCTGGCCGTGGCCCTGCGTGCGGGGCTGCCCCAGCACGCGCCCACCACCTCCGTGCCGTACCACCACGTGCTGCGCTCCACCGTGCAGCTGGTGCGCACCCATCCCGCGCTGCTGCGCCGTGGCCTCTACCAGGCCGCCATGTTCGGCATCTTCAGCGCCTTCTGGACGACCGTCTCCTACGTCCTCACCGGCCCCCACTTCCATTACTCCCCGGTCGGCGTCGGCATCTTCGCCCTCGTCGGAGCCGCCGGAGCGGCCATCGCCCCGCTCGCCGGGCACTGGGCCGACCGTGAGCTGACCCGGCCCATGACGGGCGCCGCGTTCGCCGTCGCCGCGGTGGCCTTCGCCGTCGCGGGCCTCGGAGAGCACAGCATCGTCCTGCTCGCCCTGGCCGCCGTCTTCATCGACATGGCCGTGCAGACCACCCTGATCCTCGGCCAGCACACCGTCTACCAGCTCGACCCCGGCGCCCGGGCCCGGCTCAACAGCGCCTTCATCGCCATCTTCTTCCTCGGCGGCGCCCTCGGTTCCCAGCTCGGCTCGATCGCCTTCCGCTCCGGCGGCTGGGGCGCGGTCAGCGTCCTCGGCGCGGCCCTGCCGGTCCTCGCGCTCCTGTACTGGCTCACCGAGCACCGCGCCGCCGCCGGGCACCGAGTCCAGGACGCCGCCTGACAGAGCACGACGTACCGGTGCATCGAAGGACAACATCTCGTGCGCCTGTCGGCAACCGGCGGGCGCGCACCCTTCTAGGGTCGTCACCGAAAGCACACAACCGTCGCGGACAGGGGGGCGGCATGAGACAGGTTCCTTCGGGCGCCGCGGAAGAGCGCTCGATCACCTTCAAGCTGGAGGTCCAGGTCACCGTCGCCGCGGAACGACCGATCTCGCTGCCGGCCGAGCTGCGGTACGACAGGACCGACCCCTACGCCGTACGCCTGTGCCTGGGCACCCCCTCGCACCTTTCCGTCGACTGGGTGTTCGCCCGTTCGCTCCTCGTGGACGGGCTTCGCCTGCCCACGGGGACCGGGGACGTCCTGGTGAGCCCACGGCACCGGTGCCATCCGGGCGCGGTCCGCATCATCCTCAGGTCGCGCACCGGGTCGGCGGCCCTGGAGATCGCGCAGACCGCGGTGACGGCCTTTCTGCGGCAGACCGAGGCGGAGCTGGGTGACGAAGGCACCAACGACCTGCTGGTGTCCCAGGTGATCCGCACCGGCGAGCTCCAGGCCTGGTTCCTGGCCGAGCAGCTGGTCGACACTCCCCTGGTCCGCGCCTGAGCCGACCGGGCGCCGCTTGTCCCCTCCCGCCGGGGGGATACGGCCGCCGCCCGTCCGCGTACCATGCGGCGAAGATCGTTGCTGGATCGGACGGGCGCTGCGTCACCGGGAGCCATTGATGGACCTGCGGCAGATGGAGGTCGTCGTCGCGGTGGCGGACGCGGGCGGGTTCACGGCGGCGGCGAGGCATCTGCACGTGGTCCAGTCCGCCGTCTCGAGCACGGTGCGGGCGCTTGAGCGTGAGCTGGGTACGCCCCTGTTCACCCGAACCACACACCGGGTGACCCTCACCCCCGCGGGAGAGGCCTTCCTGCCCGCCGCCCGTGCGACGCTCCGGGCCGCCGAACTCGCCCGTGAGGCGGTCGACGCGGCCAAGGGAGAGCTGCGCGGCCAGGTCACGGTGGGCATCATGCAGGGAGTCTGGGGCGGACTGCACCACGCTCTGGCCGCGCTGCGCGCGGAGCACCCCGGCGTGGTGCTCCGGCTGCGGCAGGCACCGGTGGCCGACATCCGGCAGGCCTTGCGCGAGGGCACGGTGGACCTGGCCGTGGTGGCCCTGGACCGCCAGCAGCAGCGGGGCCTGGAGACCCGGCTGCTGTCCCGTGAGGCGATGGTCCTGGTGGCGTCACCCCGGCGGCAGCTGGGCGCGGGCGCCCCGGCGGAGGCCACGGTCGCCTGGGCGGACGTCGCCCGGCTGCCCCTGGTCGACTTCACGCCCGGCTGGGCCATCCGCTACGCGGTCGACCGGGCGGCTCGCGCCGCCGGCGTGGACCGCGGTACCACCTTCGAGGTCAACGACATCGTCGCGGCGGCCGAACTGGTCCGCCACGACCTGGGCGTGTGCATCATGCCCCCGTCGATCGCCTCGCACTTCCCGGACCTGGACCGCTACCGGTTCGAGCGGCACGCGCCGAGCTGGCAGGTGATGGTGGTGCGTCCACCCGGTGAACCGCCCGCGGCGGTCGCGGCCCTGCTGCGTCACATCGCGTGACCCCGCCGGCGGCCCTCGCTTGCCCGTGCGTGTGACTTGCGTCTGACCTGGAGTGACACGCGCGCGACGCGGGCTGTTGACCGTACGATCGGGCAATGCCTGACACGACCGAAACCACGCCCGGCTGGCTGACTCCCGACGAACTCGAGCTTGCGCGTGCCCGCATGCCGATCCTGTACGTGGAAGCCGTGCCCGTGCGCGTCGACGACAGCGGCGAAGTCACGAGCGTCGGACTGCTGTTGCGCATCGGGCCCGACGGGACCGTCAGCCGCACGCTCGTCTCCGGGCGGGTTCTGCACCACGAACGGGTGAGGGACGCGCTCCTGCGCCATCTGGAGAAGGACCTCGGACCGGTGGCGCTCCCCCGTGTCCCGCCCTCGTTGCAGCCCTTCACCGTGGCCGAGTACTTCCCGACCCAGGGGATCACGCCGTTCCACGATCCCCGCCAGCACGCGGTGGCCCTCGCCTACATCGTCCCGGTGGCCGGGGACTGCCGTCCCCGTCAGGACGCGCTCGACCTGGAGTGGTTCAGCCCGCAGGAGGCGTCCTCGGCCCTGGTCCAGAACGAGATGCCGGGCGGCCAGGGCCTCCTCCTCAAGCAGGCCCTCGCCCATGTCGGCTGCCTGTCCTGAACGACGCGACCGGCCCGGTGCGCAGGCGGCACCGGGCCGGCGGCCGCGTCGGCGTCCCCCCGACCGCCGACGGGTCTCCCGGGCCTGAGGCGCGCTCCGGTCAGGGACGGCAGTCCAGGCTCGTGAGGTCGACCGCGTCGGCCATCGCCTGCATGCCCTTGTCATCGGGGTGCAGATGGTCCCCGCCGTCGAAGGACGGCAGGATGCGTTCGGGGTCGTAGGGACTGCGCAGGATGCGGTCGAAGTCGGTGACCGCGTCGAACTCCCCGCTGTCCCTGATGAACGCGTTGACCTCCCGGCGTACGGCCTCGGCGGCGGGATCCCACTCCGGCCAGCCCTTGAACGGGGCGACGGTGGCCCCGACCACGCACTTCCCGGCGGCGTGGGAGCGGGCGACGATCTGCCGGTAGCCGGCGATCAGGTCCTGGGCCGTGACTTTGGTGTGGGCCTTGATGTCGTTGACGCCCTCGAACAGGAAGACCGTTCGGACACCCGGGTGGGAGAGGACGTCCCGTTGCAACCGGTTCAGGGCGCTCTGGCCCGCGCCGTCCGCCAGGACCTTGTTGCCGGAGATGCCCTCGTCGGCCACCCCTTTGACGGCCGTGCCGGCCCCCCGGAGCCGGCGGGCCAGATAGTCGGGCCAGCGGCGGTTGGTGTCGGACGTGGACGCCCAGCCGTCCGTGATGGAGTCGCCGAGCGCGGCCACGGCGCCCGTCGCGGCGTCGGTCCGTACGGTGACGGCGTCCAGGTAGAACCAGGAACCCGTGGTCTGCGTCCAGCCGGCCCCGCTCTCCTCGGCGGTGTGGTCGCCCCCGGCCGTGTACGACGTCTGCATCGCCATCCCGTGCCCGGTGGCCGGACCCGCCGCGTCCGGGGAGTGGAGGCTGACCACCAGGTCGGTCGCGGCGGGCAGCCTGCCCGGCAGCGGGTCGCTGTACGCCGTGGCGGCCGGGGGCACGGTCACGGAACGCGCGCCTTTGAAGGTCAGCCGCCGGTTGCTGCCGTGGAGCAGTCCGGCGCCCTGCTGCCGCCGGCCGGCGTAGACGCTGTCGAAGGTCACCGGCCGGTCGCCGAAGGCGTTGGAGAGGCGGATGCGCAGATCGTCCCCGGCCGCGCTGGTGTGCACCACCAGTCGGTAGCCGCGGTCGGCGACGGCGTCTCCCAGGCGGTCGGCGCTCGCTCCCCAGGTGATCACCTCGTGCCGGCCCCCGGCCGTGCCCCCCGCCGCGGAAACGGCCTGCGCGGGTGCGGACCGCGCGGGGGCGGACTCCGCGGCGACGGCCTGCGCGGGGGCCGACCGCGCGGACGCGGCCATCAGCAGCACCGCGAGCAGCCGCCGTACGGGTGCGAAACGGGCGCTCACCGGACGAGGTCCTTCAGGGTGACGGCCTCCCCGGGCCGCAGGGTGACCGTGCGGGAGGTGCCCGCGTACGCCACCGTCGTGGTCCGGCCGCCGACGCTGCGGATCCGGGCCGTGGTGGGCTTGCCGTCCCGCCAGGCGAGGTCCACCACGAATCCGCCGCGCGCACCGACCCCGGTGATCGCGCCGGACGCGGCCCAGGCGTCGGGGAGCGCGGGCAGCAGCTCCAGGTGGCCCGGGCGGGAGTACAGCAGCATCTCGATCATCGCCGTCGGGGTGCCGAGGTTGGCGTCGATCTGGAAGATGCCGCGGCCCTGTTCCACCTCGTAGATGTCGAAGAGGTTGAAGGCCGTGCCGTTGCTGCCGTTCGTGGACGGGCGGAGGTTGGTGACGACGAGCTGGTACGCCTTCTCGGCGTTCTTCAGGCGTGCCCAGCACAGGCTGCGCCAGGCGTTGGCCCAGCCGAAGCTGTTCATGCCGCGGGCGGTGAGCAGCGCGGTGGCGCCGTCGACGATGTCCCCCGGGGTGGAGCCGTCCGGGCGGATACGGTCACCGGGGAAGAGGCCGACGAGCGGGGACAGATGGCGGTGGGTGGTCTCGCCGAGGTTGTCGGGTGACATCCATTCCTCCAGCCAGCCCGTCTTCGGGCTCACTCGGGGAAGATACAGCCGCTGCCGGAGACCCGCGATCGTGTCCGCGTACCCGGCGTCCTTGTTCAAGTCTGCCGCTGCCGTACGGAAGTTGGCGAACAGCGCCCACACCAGTTCCTGGGCGTAGGTGATGCCCTTCGCGTCGAGCGGTCCCTGTTCGGGCGACCAGTCGCTGTCGGCGATCAGCACCTCGCGGCCGCTGTCCGGGAGTTTGTACGGGAGCAGTCGTGCCTCCCAGAACGCGCAGGCGCCCTTGAGGAGCGGGTAGATCCGCTCCAGGTGGTCGCGGGAGCGTGTGTACTCGTAGTGCTCCCACAGGGTGTTGCACAGCCAGGCGTTGCCCGCCGGATGCCACCACCAGCCCCCTCCGCCGTGGGGGTTGGTCGAGATGGCGACGGTCCAGCCGGCGATCTTCCCGGTGGAGTTGCGGTAGCGGTTGCGCGGGTCGTTGAAGAGGGTGCGGGTCAGGTCGGTCCAGGAGGGGAGCTGCGCCAGGCAGTAGTCGGTGAGGGCGTCGAAGCACTGCGGCAGACCGGCCCGGGCGGCCATCCAGTAGTTCATCTGGATGTTGATGTCGGTGTGGTAGTCGCCCATCCAGTCCGGGTCGTTTCCGTCCAGCCAGGGCCCCTGGAGGCCCATCGGGAGGCCGTCGCGTGATCCGGAGATCATGAGGTAGCGGCCGAACTGAAGGTAGGCGGCCTCGAGTTCGGGGTCCGGTTCGCCGTCCCGTGCGCGCGCTCGCAGCCTCTCCCAGGTGTCCAGGGAACGCTGTGCGGCGGACGACGTGCCGAGCCGGACGTCCAGTTGCCCGAACAGCGCACGATAGTCGGCGACATGCGTGCGCAGCAGGGTGTCCGCGGAGTGGGCCGCCGCGGCACGGACCTTGGTGCGGGCCAGGCGCTCGGGGTCGAGGGCGGGGTCGCGGTAGTGGGTGGCGGCGTCGGGCGCGTAGTTGGTGCCGCCGCTGACCACCACGGTCAGGTCCGTGCAGTCGGAGAACGAGATGCGCGAGCCGTTCACGCTCACCCGGCCGCCGCTGCCGTAGGCCGTGACGGCGGCCCCGTAGCGCAGACCGCCCGGGAAGGCGGCGCCGAACGAGGTCGTGCCGGTGGTTTCGCCGTGGGTTCCCTCCAGCGTCACGGTGCCGGTGTGGCGTCCGCCTCCGCTCTGGGTGAGGTGCAGGACGATGACGTCGTCGGGCCGGCTGGCGAAGACCCGCCGCTCGTACGTCACTCCGGAGCGGACGTACGACGTGGTCACCACGCCCTGGGAGAGGTCGAGGGCGCGGCGGTAGCGGGAGACGGCGGACAGGTCGTGGTCGGGAAGGTCGACGGTGAGCCGGGCGAGGAGGGTGAGGGAGCCGAAGTGCTCGCGGTCGTAGGGGAACTGGCCGTCCGCGTCGAGCGTGTCGTTGAGGCCGCCGGTCCACAGGGTGGCGTCGGTGATCAGCAGGAGCTCCCGGCCGGGGTCGTTGCTCGCGAGAGCACCGAGCCGGCCGTTGCCGACGGGCAGACCCTGCTGGATCATCGAGCGGTCGTCGGCGGGGGCCTGCCACCACAGTTGGTGGCGCGGGTCCCCCTTCGTCTCGGGGGCGGCGGCGGGTCGTCGGGGGGCCGCGGAGGCGGTGAAGGCGGGGAGGGACGCGAGCGTTCCGGTCGCGGTGGCGAGGGCGAGCAGGCCGCGTCTGGACAGTCGGTCGAACGGATCAGTTGCCATGGCGGGCTCCGTAGGGGGGCGGTCAGGAGGACGTCGGTACGTCGATCCGGTCGATGTCCGGGGCGTAGCCGGAACTTCCGCTGTCGAAGGTGATCGTGTTGGCGCCCGCCTTGAGGGTGACCGGCACGCTGACCGTCTCGACGGTTCCCCAGTCCCCCGTCGAGGGGAACTTGCGGGGGGTGGCTCCGTTGCCGTTGGCGGAGACCGCGGCCGAGCGGGCGTCACCGCTGACGTAGGCGACCCTCACCTGATAGGTGCCGGGCTTGTCGACGACGATGTCGTTGAAGCGGAGCGTGCCGCCGAGGTAGAGGTTGCCGACCTTGTGGGCGCCGGAGCAGGCGGAGCAGCCGGCGACGGAGGCGTTGCCGCCGAGCGTGTTCGACGGGGACTCGGCCTCGTAGGCGGTCGTGGTGAGCGCGCTGCCGTGGGGAGTGACCGTGAACAGCCGGGAGCCGTGGGCCGGGAGGGCTTCGGTCACCTTGTTCCGGTACGTGCCGAGGTTCTCGTGATTCCACGGATCGCGGACCGCGGCCTTGCCCGTGAAGCCGAGGGCGGCCCAGTCGGCGGTGACGGCAGCGGGCGCGTCGGCGAGGTTGAACAGGGCGACGGTGTAGCTGCCGTCGGGGTTCCCGGTCGCCCACACCTGCTGGTCGTCGGCGGGGGTGACGGGGCGGGCGGGCGGTGCGGCGCTCTGGTCGACCGCGATGACCTCACGGTTGGTCAGCAGGGAGAGTCCGTAGGAGTCGAGGCGGGTGAGGTCGTCACCGGTGTAGAGCGGGGACTTGGCGATCGCCCACAGCGTCGCGTAGGTCTGCCGCTCCGCCTTGGTGAGCCCGTCCATGGCGCCGTTGCCGACATCGAGGGAGTCGAGGTCGTTCCAGCCGCCGGGGCCGGTGTGGCGGCTCCAGGCCGGGGCGTCGTCGAAGCGGTCGTCGACCGAGTTCTCCCAGCTGACCAGGGTGTTGCAGTAGCACTCGACGTCGGTGTCGATGCGCCAGCCGTTGGAGTACCTCCTCCAGGCCGCCACATGGCCCCGGTCCAGGGACCAGGAGATCTCCAGGTGGATCGGGCGCCCGGTGGCGGCGATGGCCTTCTGCCAGGCCGCGACGTCGGCGACGTTGTCGTACTGGTCGCCGCTTTTGCCGGAACCGGGGCCGACGCCGTCGAGCTTGAGGAAGTCGTAGCCCCAGTCGGCGAGCAGCCGGGCCTGCGAGTCGATGTACTTCTGCGCGCAGGGACGGGAGAAGTCGAGCTGGTAGGCGCTGTCCCAGCCGTTGGTGGTGCGCAGGTCGCCGTGGACGATGTCCGCGGTGGTACAGCCGGGGGCGTCGGCGATGGCGGTCTTCCCGTCGCCGTACGCCTCCTTCTCCAGCCCGACGGGCAGGTAGATTCCGGCCTTGAGGCCCTTGGCGTGGATGTGGTCGGCGACCGACTTCATACCGTGGGGGAAGCGGTCCGGGTCGGCCTTCTGGCGGGCGTACGCGTCGAACTCGGGCTTCCACGCCTTGTCCCGCCACCAGCCGGCGTCGATGTTGACGTAGGAGTAGCCGTACGGCTTGAGCCTGGCGGCGAGGGCGTCGGTCTCCTTGAGGACGTTCGCCTCGGTGAGGTAGCTGTAGTCGCCGTCCGGGTTGAGGCCCGGGTACTTCGACGACTGCATGCTCCAGCTCGACCAGCCCATGTACGGCTTGGCCGCCACGGCTTGGGGCGTCCGGGGACCCTCGGCGTGGGCGGCCGGGACGGTGTGGGCGGTGCCGGGGCGGGCATGTGCGGGGCCCGCGTGGGCCGCGGGGACGGCCGTCGCGAGGCCGGCGGTGGCGGCCAGGACGACCACTGCTCTCAGGGTGCGGGCGGGCAGGGCGGAGTACGAGGATGACCGCACGGGTCGTACCTCCTGTGGGTTCGGGTGGGGCGGCTCGGTGTTGCCGGCGATCGCGGGCGTCAGGGGCACCGCGCACGATCGGGATCTGGGACACCCGTGGGTGTCAGGGGCGTGTCGTCGACCGGATGAAGGACTGGATGGCGGTGGCCGCGGCTCCGCGCGCCCACTCGTCGAACGGAAGCGGGCGGGTCTTCAGGTCGCAGTGCGCGGCCGTGCCGAAGGCGGCCGCGGCGAACGCGTCGCGGATCTGCTCGGCGAACAGGTCGTAGGCCGCGAGACCCTCGCCGGAGATGATCACGCGTTCGGGTCCGAGCAGGTTGGCGACGGTGCCGATGGCCCTTCCGATCGCGTCGCCTGCCCGGGTGTACACGTCACGGGCGCCCTGGTCGCCGCGGTGGGCCAGGTCCAAGGCCTCGGCGGCGTCGGCCACGGCCACCCCGGTCGCCTCGCGTACCGCGGCGACGATCGCGGAGTCGGCGGCGATGGCCTCGACACAGCCGCGATTGCCGCAGTGACAGGGCGGGCCGGCCGGGTCGATGACCACATGTCCGATCTCGCCCGCCACGCCGTGGGCGCCGGAGACGACCTGCCCATGCACGACAAGACCGCAGCCGATGCCGGCGCCCACGGTCACCAGCGCGAAGTCGGACAGCCCGACGCCCGCGCCGAACCACTGCTCGGCCACGGTCAGCGCGCGTACATCGTTGTCGACGGTGACCGGCAGTCCGGTGGTCATCTCCATCAGCTCCGCCAGCCGTACGTCGCGCCACTCCAGGAACGGCGAGTAGCGCACGACACCGGCGGCGCGGTCCACATCGCCCGAGACCGCCACTCCCAGCCCCAGCACCGGTGCGCCCACCCCCTCGGCCTCCGCGAGCAGTTCGCGCACCAGCTCGGCCGTGGGTGTCAGCACCGCCCCGGGGTCCCGGGCGGTCAGCGGCAGATGGCGGGCCGAGCGGATCCGGCAGCACAGATCGGTGAGTACGGCGATGATCTCATCGCCGGTGATCTTGACGCCGACGAACAGCGCGCGTCCGCCGTCCACCCGTACGAGGCCGGCGGGCCGTCCCAGGGACGGGCGGGCCTCGATGTAGGCGTCCTCGCTGTCATCGGCGGTCCCGCTGTTCCCACTGTTCCCGCTGTTCCCGTTGTTCTCGCTGTTCTCGAGGTTCTGGGGGTTCTGCGCGTTCCGGGTGTTCTCGACCAGGTAACCGGCCTCGATCAGGGGCCGGACCGCCTTGGTCACCGCCGCTGCCGACAGCCCCGCCCGCCCGCCGATGTCCGAGCGGGTGAGGGGACCGTGCGAGAGCACGGTGGTGAAGACCTGCGAGGCGGCCGGCGTGTGGGCCGGGAACGCCTCCGTCCGGGGAGTCGAAGGCATGGCCCCGGAACCTAGGACCCTTCTTTTCCGCTGTCAATAAAAGAAACAAGAACCTTCTGAGGATCGGCTGTCAGCCTTCCATCGCCTTCCTGTACGAGCCCGAACCAGGCGAGTTGGCGGCCGATGGGCGGTGGGGGGTTGCCTTCCGCCAAGAACCATGTGACATAGTACTGATTGTGACCGAGCGACTGACCTGCGATGCCGTGGTCGTCGGCGCCGGCATGGTGGGCGCGGCCTGCGCCCTGTATGCCGCCCGGGCCGGGCTGGACGTCACGCTCGTGGACCGGGGGCCCGTGGCCGGCGGCACGACCGGGGCGGGCGAGGGGAATCTGCTCGTCTCCGACAAGGAACCCGGACCCGAGCTGGAACTCGCCCTGTTCTCCCTGGGGTTGTGGGCAGAGCTGGCCAAGGAGCTGGGCCCGGCCGTCGAGTACGAGGCCAAGGGCGGGGTGGTCGTCGCCTCCACCCCCGAGGGGCTCACCGCACTCGCGGACTTCGCCGCCGGACAGCGGGCGGCCGGGGTGACGGCCGTGGAGGTCGCCGCCGACCGGCTCCACGAGCTGGAGCCGCACCTGGCCCCGGGACTCCCGGGCGGTGTGCTCTACCCACAGGACTGCCAGGTGATGCCGGCCCTCGCGGCCGCACATCTGGTACGGGCGTCGGGCGTCCGCCCGCTGACCGGCCGGACGGTGACCGAGGTGCTGCGCACCCCGCGGGGGGCCGTGCGCGGGGTGCGGACGGACCGGGGCGAGATCCACGCCCCGGCGGTCGTGAACGCGGCGGGGACCTGGGGCGGCGAGCTGGCCGCACTCGCGGGCGTGCGCCTGCCGGTGCTGCCTCGGCGCGGATTCGTCCTCGTCACCGAGCCGTTGCCACGCAGGGTCCGGCACAAGGTTTACGCGGCCGACTATGTCGCGGACGTGGCGAGCGACTCCGCGGCCCTCGGGACCTCGCCGGTCGTCGAGGGCACCGCCGCCGGTCCCGTCCTGATCGGCGCGAGCCGCGAACGGGTCGGGTTCGACCGGTCGTTCTCCCTACCCGCGGTGCGGGCGCTCGCGGCGGGGGCGACCCGGCTCTTCCCCTTCCTGGAGCGGGTGCGGGCCATGCGCGCCTACCTGGGCTTCCGTCCGTACCTGCCCGACCATCTGCCCGCGATCGGCGCGGACCCACGGGTCCCGGGCCTGTTCCACGCCTGCGGCCACGAGGGGGCCGGGATCGGACTCGCCCCCGGCACCGGGCACCTGATCGCGCGGCTGCTCAGCGGCGGGACGCCGGAACAGGACCTCACACCCTTCCGGCCCGAGCGTTTCGAGCGGGAGGCCAGGTGAATCCCCTGAGACTGGCGCGCTCCCGGCCGGGCCCCGCGTTCACGGTCACCTTCGACGGCCGCGAGATCGAGGCGCTGCCCGGCTGGACGGTCGCCGCCGCGCTGTGGGCGGCGGGCATCACCTCCTGGCGCACCACCCGGCACGAGGGCCGGCCACGCGGGATCCTGTGCGGGATCGGCGTCTGCTTCGACTGCCTGGTGACCGTCAACGACCGGCCGAACCAGCGCGCTTGTCTGGTGCCGGCGCGCCCCGGCGACGTGATCCGTACACAGGAGGGAACCGGGCATGCGGACTGACCTCGCGGTGATCGGCGCGGGCCCGGCGGGGCTGGCCGCCTCCCTCGTGGCGGCGGCAAGGGGCGTACGCGTCACGCTCGTCGACGCCTCCCCCGAGGCGGGCGGGCAGTTCTACCGGCAGCCCGCCGCCGCCCTCGGCGCACGGCACCCACGGGCCCTGCACCACCAGTGGCGCACCTGGATGCGGCTGCGCGAGGGACTCGACCGGCATCTCACCGCCGGGCGCATCACTCATCTGACGGACCATCATGTGTGGTGTGTGGAGGGGGATTCCACGAAGGAGTCTTCGGGCTTCGAGGTGCACGCACTGCTGGGGCCGGAACAGGAGGAGCCGGTCGTCGTGCGCGCCGCGGCCGTACTGCTGGCCACCGGCGGCTACGAGAAGGTGCTGCCCTTCCCCGGCTGGACCCTGCCCGGGGTCGTCACCGCCGGAGGCGCCCAGGCCATGCTCAAGGGCGGGCTCGTGGTCCCGGGGCAGCGGGGGGTCGTGGCCGGCACCGGGCCGCTGCTGCCGCCGGTGGCGACCGGGCTCGCCGCGGCGGGGGTGACGGTCGCCGCACTGGTGGAGTCCGCCGACCCGAGGCTGCTCGCCCGGCAGACCCGGGCCCTGGCCGCAGAGCCCGGCAAGGCCGTCGAGGCAGCCGGGTACGGGGCGCGGCTGCTGCGCCACCGGGTACGGGTCCTCGTCCGCCACAGCGTGGTCGAGGCCCATGGCACGGGCCGGCTCACGGCGGTGACGGTGGCCGCGCTCGACGCGGACGGACGCGTGCGGCCCGGCACCGGCCGCCGGATCCCCTGCGACTTCCTCGCCGTCGGTCACGGCATGCTCCCGCACACCGACCTGGCCGAGACCCTCGGCTGCCGCGTCGTCGGCGGGAGCGTGCACGTCGACGACGAGCAGCGCACCGACGTCCCGGGGGTGTGGGCCGCGGGCGAGGCCACCGGGGTCGGCGGCGCCGCGCTCGCGCTCGCCGAGGGGCACCTCGCCGGACGGTCGATCGCCGCGCGCCTCGCCGGCGCCGCGCCCGACCAGCGTGGCGGGGAACGCGCCGCCGCGAGCCGGGCCTCGCTGCGCAGGTTCGCCGCCGCGCTGGACCGCGCCTACACGCCCCGCGCCCGCTGGGCCGAGCAGGTCACCGACGACACGGTGGTGTGCCGCTGCGAGGAGGTGCGGGCGGGAGTGGTGCGGGGGGCCGTCCGGGACTTGGGCGCCGGCGATCTGCGCACCGTCAAACTCCTCACCAGGGCCGGGATGGGCTGGTGTCAGGGGCGGATGTGCGGGCCCGCGGTCGCCGGGGTCGCCGGATGCCCGGAGACGGTGACCCGGGGACCCTTCGCCCGGCCGGTGCCGCTGGGCGTGCTTGCCCGGGAGCCCGAGGAAGGGTGCCGGTGAGGCCGGTGAGACAGCGAAGCCAAAGTAATATGTCACACGCCACCACCTGGGGGTATCGCAGATGACCGTCCCGCAGAACCGTCCCTGGCACGGGGTCCTCGTGGCCACCGCGCTGCCGTTCACGGACCGGCTCACCGTCGACCACGGCAGGTTCGCCGAGCACTGCGTCTGGCTCGTGGAGAACGGATGCGACGGCGTCGTGCCGAACGGCTCGCTCGGCGAGTACCAGGTCCTCACCCCCGAGGAGCGTGCCGAGGTCGTTCGGACGGCGGTGTCCGCGGTCGGCGGGGCGCGGGTGATGCCCGGGGTCTCCGCCTACGGATCCGCGGAGGCCCGCCGCTGGGCCGAGCAGGCGCGCCACGCCGGCTGCGCGGCGGTGATGCTGCTGCCGCCGAACGCCTACCGCGCCGACGAACGGTCCGTGCTCGCCCACTACGCGGAGGTGGCGAAGGCGGACGTGCCGGTCGTGGCGTACAACAACCCCGTAGACGCCAAGGTCGACCTGGTCCCCGGGCTGCTCGCCAAGCTGCACGGCGAGGGATACGTCCAGGCGGTCAAGGAGTTCTCGGGCGACCCCCGGCGCGCCTACCGCGTCGCCGAACTGGCCCCGGATCTCGACCTGTTGATCGGCGCCGACGACGTCCTGCTGGAACTCGCGGTCGCGGGCGCCAAGGGCTGGGTGGCCGGCTATCCGAACGCACTGCCCCGGGCGTCGGTGCTGTTGTACCGGGCTGCGGTCGCCGGCGACCTGGAGACCGCACTGCCGCTGTACCGGCAGCTGCACCCGCTGCTGCGCTGGGACTCCCAGGTGGAGTTCGTCCAGGCGATCAAGCTGTCGATGGACGTCGTGGGGCGGTACGGCGGTCCAGTGCGCCCTCCGCGGCTCCCGCTGCTGCCCGACCAGGAGACCGCCGTCCGCGCCGCCACGGAGAAGGCCGTGGCCGCGGGGCTCGCCTGAACCGGCGCACCGAGCGGAAGGAGACCGGTCATGCGCAGCAAGCTCGTCCTGCACGCCGTCGACTCCCACACCGAGGGGATGCCGACCCGAGTGGTCACGGGGGGCATCGGCACGATCCCCGGCGCCACCATGAACGAACGGCGTCTGTGGTTCCGTGAACACCGCGACGACATCAAGCGGTTGCTGATGGACGAACCGCGTGGGCACGCGGCGATGAGCGGCGCGCTCCTCCAGCCGCCCACCCGCCCGGACTGCGACTGGGGCGTGGTCTACATCGAGGTCTCGGGCTATCTGCCGATGTGCGGGCACGGCACGATCGGTGTGGCGACCGTGCTCGTGGAGACGGGGATGGTCGAGGTCACCGAACCGGTGACCACGATCCGCCTGGACACCCCGGCGGGTCTCGTCGTCGCCGAGGTCGCCGTCGAGGGCGGGGCCGCCAGGTCCGTCACGCTCAGCAACGTGCCGTCCTTCTCGGTCGGCCTCGGCCGCAAGGTCACCCTGCCGGACGGGCGTACGGTGACGTACGACCTCGCGTACGGCGGCAACTTCTACGCGATCCTGCCTCTGGAGGAGTTCGGGCTGCCCTTCGACCGCTCCCGCAAGGACGACATCCTCGCGGCGGGGCTGTCCCTCATGGACGCCGTCAACGCGGAGCGAGAGCCCGTACATCCGAAGGATCCGACGATCCGTGGCTGCCACCACGTCCACCTGTACGCGCCGGGCGCCACCGCCCGGCTGTCCCGGCACGCCATGGTGATCCACCCTGGGTGGTTCGACCGCTCCCCCTGCGGTACGGGCACCTGCGCCCGCATGGCCCAGCTGCACGCGCGCGGCGAACTCCCCCTGCACACCGAGTTCGTGAACGAGTCCTTCATCGGGACGCGTTTCACGGGCCGGCTGCTCGGCACGACCCAGGTGGGCGGCCTCCCCGCGGTGCTGCCCAGTTTCACGGGACGGGCGTGGGTGACCGGCACGGCGCAGTACCTCCTGGACCCGGAGGACCCGTTTCCGGCGGGTTTCGTCCTCTAGGCCCAACGCCGTTCAGTTAGGCGTGAGGACTGTTCGTCAAGAGTGGTGAACGAGGCAGCGGAGCTGCTGTAGAAGAGGTTTGTCCTCCAAGACATC
>NZ_JBEYUZ010000027.1:0-56515 GCF_040643755.1 Streptomyces sp. NPDC047079 | reverse complement strand
AAACGCCCGGTTACATTCCGAACCCGGAAGCTAAGCCTTACAGCGCCGATGGTACTGCAGGGGGGACCCTGTGGGAGAGTAGGACACCGCCGAACAAAAGTTGAGAAAGCCCCCGTGCCATTCGGCACGGGGGCTTTCTGCGTTTAGGGTCGGGTCATGCCCCACGATCTCGTGATCTTCGACAACGACGGCGTACTCGTCGACAGCGAGCCCATCTCGAACCGGCTCCTGGCCGCCTATCTCACCGAGCTGGGTCACCCGACGACGTACGAGGACTCCATCCGGGACTACATGGGGTCGGCGATGCACCGTGTGCACGATCTCGTTCGTGAGCGGACGGGGCAGCGGCTGCCGGACGACTTCGACGATGTCTTTCACGCCCGTGTCTTCGCCGAGTTCGAACGGGAGTTGAAGCCCGTGACCGGAGTCGTGGACGTCCTGGAGAAGCTGTGCGCCGACGGGGTTCCGTACTGCGTGGCGTCGTCCGGAAGCCATGAGCGGATCCGGGTGGGGCACCGTACGACCGGGCTCGACCGATGGTTCGACGACGCCCGGATCTTCAGCTCGCAGGACGTGGGGCGAGGGAAGCCGGCACCTGACCTCTTTCTGCACGCGGCCGAGCGGATGGGGTTCGCCCCCGAGCGGTGCGTGGTCGTCGAGGACAGTCCCCTCGGTGTGCGGGCCGCGGTGGCCGCGGGGATGGATGTCTACGGGTTCACCGCGATGACGCCCGCCGCCCGGCTCATAGGTGCCACCCGACTCTTCTCCGGCATGGGCGAGTTGCCCGACCTGCTGCTACGACCCCGCTCATGACCGGGCCACCGTGCCGGTACTGACATCTGTCATGCCGAGTTCCGGACGATCGTTCCTACTGGCGAACCCCTGCCTTCCGCGAACCTGAGGGCATGACGACGAACACGGTTGCCCAGCTCCGGAGCAAGAAGAACACCTTCGTGCCGCTGATCATGGACGTGGCGGTGCCGGTCGGGTCCTACTACCTGTTCAAGGACGGGTTCGGGACGAGCACCCTCATGGCGCTCGGGCTCAGCAGTGTCGTGCCTGCCGTGCGGTCCGCGAGCGGACCGTCAACGCCTTCGCCGCCCTCATCCTGTTCGTGAACGTCGTCGGTCTGCTGCTCAGCTTCGTCGCCGGCGACCCGCGGCTGATGCTCGCCAAGGACAGCGGGGTCAGCAGCGCCATCGGGATCGGGATCCTGGTCTCCGTGGCGCTCGGGAAGCCGATGATGACGGCCGGTATGAAGCCCTGGCTCGTCAAGGGCGACGAGGAGAAGGAGGCAGCCTGGGGACGGCTGCTGCTCGGGTCCCCTGCCTTCCGGCGGGCCGAGCGCGTCTTCTCCGTGGTGTGGGGCGTGGTCCTGCTCGGTGAGTGCGTGGTGCGGGTCGTGGGCGCGTACACGCTGCCGGTGGACACGATGGTCTGGCTCGGTAGCGTCATCCTGGCCGTCGCGATGACCCTCGGCTTTCTCGTCAGCGGTGCCCTCGCCGCCGGTCCCATGGCGCGGATGCTCGCCGCCGAGGTGAAGGCCCGCGCACGGACACTCGCCGTCGAGACCGAAGCGGGCGAGGCCCTAAGGGCCGCTCCCGCGGCCCTCCTCGCCCGGTAAAGCTGAAAAGAAATCATCTTCGGCCGGATCTATCCACCGGTATCCAGGGGCCCTACGCTCGCCGCCATGACGGATGTGCTGCGGCGCGGTAGGGCCTCCTTGGCGTTCGGCTTCTTCGCTCAAGGCGCCGCGTTCGCACTGCTGGTGACGCGGATTCCGGCCATCCAGGACAGGTACGGGGTCTCCGACGCGCTGCTGCCCGTGTTCCTCGCCGCGGTTCCGGTCCTCGCGGGTGTCGGCAGCGTGACCACCGAGCAGCTCGTCAAGCGGGTCCGGCCCAGTCGGCTGCTGCGCTGGTCACAGCCCGTGGTGCTGCTGGCCCTCCTCGGCGTCGGGTCCGGGGACCGGATGGCCGGGCTGGCGGTCGCGCTGGCCGCGTTCGGGCTGGCGGTGGGGGCGCTCGACGCGTCGATGAACATGCTGGGGGTGAGTCTTCAGCGGGTCTACGGGCGCAGCATCATGCTCGGTTTCCATGCCGCGTACAGCCTCGGCGGGATCGTCGGCGCCTCGCTGGCCTGGGTGGGTGCGCACTGGCATCTCGCGCTGTGGGTGTCGTATCTGCCCGTTGTCGCGGTGCTGTTGCCGGCCACCCTGCTGGGGAGCCGGTGGTATGTCGATGGCGACGGGCCGGCCGCGCAGAAGGAGCGGGACGGGGGTGGCGCCGTCGTCTTCCGGATGCTGCTGCCGCTGTGTCTGGTGATGACCTTCGCGTACATCGGGGACTCGACCGTCTCCAACTGGAGCGCCAAGTATCTTCAGGACACCCTCGGCAGCTCGGAGCAGCTGGCGACCGTGCCGTACAACGTCTACATGGTCACCACGCTGCTCGGGCGGTCGATCGGGGACTTCGGGGTGCGGCGGTTCGGGGCCGTGGCCGTCGTACGGCTCGGCACGCTGCTGGCGGTGCTCGGGTTCGCGGTGGTGGCGGGGGCGCCCGGGGCCTGGGCGGGGATGCTCGGGTTCACTCTGCTGGGCCTCGGGCTGTGCGTGCTCGTACCGCAGACGTTCGCGGCTGCCGGGCGGCTGTTCCCCGGGGCCTCGGACGCGGCGGTCGCGCGCCTCAACATCTTCAACTACGTGGGTTTTCTCATCGGCTCGCCTCTGGTGGGGGCGCTCGGAGACGCCTGGAGCTACCGCGGCGCCATGCTGGTCCCGATGGTGTTGGTCCTGGTGACGCTGGTGTACGCCCGCTCGTTCGCGCCCGCGGCGGACCGATACGGTGGCGGTCATGAGCGGCCGCGCACAGCTGATGTGGGACGAGGCAGTAACGGGCTATGACTTCGGCCCGGACCATCCGATGGATCCGGTCCGGCTCGCGCTGACCAGGAAACTGGTCGACGCCTTCGGGCTCGGAAAGGACATCGAGGTGGTCGGGGCCAAGCCCGCCGGCGACTCGACGCTCAGACTGGTGCACCGGGAGGACTACCTTCAGGCGGTGAAGGCCGCGTCCGCGGATCCGCGGTCGGCCGACGGGGCGTACGGGCTGGGGACCGTGGACGACCCCGCCTTCGCCGGGATGCACGAGGTGTCCGCCCTGATCGCCGGGCAGTCGGTCGGTGCTGCCGAGGCCGTGTGGCGCGGGGACGCCCTGCATGCCGTGAACTTCGCCGGGGGCCTGCATCACGCGATGCCGGGCGCGGCCTCCGGGTTCTGCATCTACAACGACGCCGCTCTCGCCATCGCCCGCCTGCTGGAGCTGGGCGCCGAGCGGATCGCGTACGTGGATGTCGACGTGCACCACGGGGACGGGGTGCAGGCCGCGTTCTGGGAGGACCCCCGGGTCCTCACGGTGTCGCTGCACGAGCATCCGCGGACCCTCTTCCCGCAGACCGGCTGGCCGCGGGAGACGGGTGCCGCGGGCGCCGAGGGCAGCGCGGTGAACGTCGCGCTGCCGGCCGGGACGGGTGACACGGGATGGGTGCGGGCCTTCCATGCCGTCGTTCCGGAGCTGATCGCCGACTTCCGGCCGCAGGTGCTGGTCACCCAGCACGGCGCCGACACCCACTTCGAGGACCCGCTCGCGCACCTCGCCGTGTCGCTGGACGCGCAGCGGGCGGTGCAGATGGCCTGCCACGATCTGGCTCATGAGTACGCCGAGGGGCGCTGGGTCGCGCTGGGCGGGGGCGGGTACGCGGTCGTGGAGGTCGTACCGCGCTCGTGGACGCATCTGGTCGCGGTCGCGGCGGGGCGGCCGATCGAGCCGGAGACCGTGATCCCGGAGAGCTGGCGGCAGGAGGTCTTCGCCCGTACGCGGCAGTTGGCGCCGGGCCGGATGACGGACGGCCGGTGGCCGGTGGGGTACGCGGACTGGGAGTCGGGGTACGACCCGGCGGACCGGGTGGACCAGGCGGTGCTCGCCACACGCAAGGCGGTGTTCCCGCTGCGCGGTCTGCTGCCGTAGTGGGCCGTCGCGCGGTGAGGTTCCGGACCCCGCAGCGGGGCGTGCCACGGGGTGGGCAGGGTCGCATGACGTGAGGGACATCGGAACGAACGGCTGTGACGGCCGAGACGGTTGTCTATCCGTGGTCGGGACTCGGTTCGGCGGCGTCGGTCGAGGTTGTTTGGGGTCTGGTGTGGAGGACTTCGCGGGCCTGTTCGGCGGCGCGGGTGATGCTTTCGCTGATGAAGTCGAGGAAGCGGGCGATGTTCTCCAGGCGCGTGGCGGCGGGGGTGTGGGGGCCGAGGATGGCGACGCCTTGGCGTGCGGTTTCGACGAGTCGGTCGTTGGATCGGGCGCCGGCGATCGTCGCCTGGTAGAAGAGTTCGTCGTCGACGACGTAGCGGTCGCGGCGGCGGTCGTCGCGTTCGCGGCGGACGAGGCTCTGGCTCTCCAAAAAGGCGATCGCTTTGGAGATGGACGCCGGGCTGACCTGGAGGCGCTGGGCGAGTTGGGACGCGGTGAGGCTGCCCGCGTCGGTGGTGAACAGGCAGGTCAGCACCCGGGCCGTCATCTTGGGCAGGCCCGAAGCCATGAGGACGGTGGTGAGTGTCTCCTCGTACTCGGCCACGGCCTCGGCGTCGCGTCCGTGCGGCTGGGGGACTGACTCCGCCCCTCGGGAGGAGGCGGGCCTGCGCCGGTGGGCGCGGCGTTCGGTGGCGCGGTGGGCCAGGTCGGCGCGGTAGGCGGTGGGGCCCCCGTTGCGCATCACCTCACGCGTGATCGTCGAGGTCGGACGGCCGAGGCGTCGGGCGATCTCGGCGTAGGGGAGGCTGTCGGTCAGCCCCAGCGCGATCTGCTGGCGTTCCTGCTGGGTGAGCCTGCCTCCCGGCATCGCGATCTCCTTGGTGATCCTTCGTGGTGGTTCCTGAGCCCCACCATAGCGTTCACTTTCCAGCCATTGCAATGGTCTGAGTAGTCGCCGTTGCGTTAGTGCCACAACCGTTGCAACAGTTTTTCGGCTCTCACCTGCGATAACATCAATGCTGTGCAACATAACCGTTGTCGCACCATGGAAAGCAACGTAGCGTTTCCGATGTCAGAAACAACGGACCAGCACGGGAGAGCACGATGCAGAAGTTCGACACCCACGCCCCGATCTCCGCCGTCCTGGACATCCCCGCCGGACGTGTCCAGTTCATCGCCGCAGACCGCGCCGACACCACCGTCGAGGTCCTGCCCGCCGATCCCTCCAAGAGCCGCGACACCAAGACCGCTGAGCAGACCACCGTCGCCTACGCCGACGGCGTCCTGCGGATCACGGCCTCGACCCCCGGCAACCAGCTCTCCGGTCCCTCCGGATCCCTGGAGGTCACCGTCCAGCTGCCCGCCGGCTCCCGCATCGAGGGGAAGGCCGCAGGCGCCGAGCTCCGCGGCGTCGGACGCCTCGGCGACCTCGCCTTCGAAGGCGGGTACCGCCAGATCAAGATCGACGAGGCCGCCAGCGTCCGCCTCACCGCGATCGACGGTGACGTCGAGGTCGGCCGGCTGGGCGGCCCCGCGGAGATCAGCACCGCAAGGGGTGACATCCGGATCGCCGAGGCCGTGCGCGGCACGGTCGTACTCCGCACCCAGTCCGGCGACATCTCGGTCGCCGCCGCCGCCGGCGTCTCGGCCGCCCTGGACGCCGGCACCGGCTACGGCCGCGTCAGCAACGCCCTCAAGAACGATGGCACCGCCGAACTCGACATCCGCGCCACCACCTCCCACGGCGACATCACCGCCCGCAGCCTCTGAAAGAGCAGAACCAGGACTGTCCGGCCGGGCCCACCGCGATCGAGATCCCGTCGATCGCCGACGGCCCGGCCGTCCGTCCCGAAGGCCTGAGATCCACGCGCAGGGCCGGGAGAAGTCGTACGAGACGCCTGACGCAACCAAGGGGAACACATGACTGAGAACGGCATTTCCTCGACCAGTTCGAAGTGGACCGGCATGGTGCCGGTCGACGATACGGCCCTGGCCGTGACCGACACCGGCGGTCCCGGTATCCCTGTGGTCTATCTCAATGGCCAGTTCGCCACTCAGGGGTACTGGCGGCGGGTCATCGCCGAACTGGGGGCGGGGTGGCGGCACATCACCTACGACGAGCGGGCTCGCGGCAGATCGAAGCGTTCCGCGGACTATTCCTTCGAGGCAGCCGTCCGGGACGTCGATGCCGTTCTCGCGGCCAGGGGTGTGGACCGGGCGCTGCTGGTGGGCTGGTCCTACGGAGCGGTCGTCGCGGCGCACTGGGCCGCCCGGAATCCGGAGCGCGCCCTGGGCGCGGTCCTGGTCGACGGCGCGTTCCCGCACGACTGGCTGGACGAGGCCATGGAGCAGCGGATCCGGAAGCTGTTTCGGCGGTTGGGCTGGTTCATGCCGCTGCTGCGCCCGACGGGCCTGACCCCGCGGATGACCGCCGAACAGCAGGCGAACAGCAACATCGAGCTCGGCAGGCTCTCCCGCGAACGCGAACTGGGCCCCGTGCTGGACGACATCACCGTCCCGGTGCGGTATGTGATCGCTTCGGGGACGTCCTTCGGGAGCCGCGGTGACGAGCAGGAACGGATACGCGCCAGCCTCGACGCGGTGACCGCCCGCAACCCGAACATCCAGATCAGCGCGAAGGTCGCCAGCAACCACGGTGCGATCCTCAAGAAGGACTTCCGGGCCGTAGCCGAGGGCGTACGCGACCTCGCCGCCCTCGACCGCGGGGGGCGCTGAAGACGGCCGGCGGCACCCCACACGTACCGGAATCCGTGCCGGCATGTTCCTCAAGGCCGGACTAGGCCGACTGTGGGGTATTTCCCGCATTCCGGTCATGCGGGGCAGGTACTTGGGCCAGCATGGCCGCGTGTTGAGCACCGGAGCGCTGCGTGCGCATCTGCTGGCCGCCCGGCTCGCCGGACCCGTGGCCACGTCGCGTGAGGAGAGCCTGCGCAGCTATCGGCTTTTCGCCGCGCGTGACCCCCGCGTATTGATCGGACTTGATCCGGAGTGGACTTGGGGTCAGCGAGATTTGATCGAGTTGATGGCGGACAAGTGCGGGGTCTCGGCCGATCCTCGCCACACCTCCGGCCATGACGTGATTGACCCGAATCGCACACTGCGGGCCCTCGACGCCTTCGCGGAGCGGGTCGGTAGGGCCGCCCGACGCGGGGAGGCGGTTTTGTTCGGCACCGGCCACCCGCACCGGCTGATCGGCTTCTACGCCGCCCTCGCCCATGCGTTGTCGGCGGCGGGATGTGTCGTTCTCACACCGGCGCAGGGTCGCTGTGTCGACATAACGACCCGGTTGGGCCTACGTACGTACAACCTTGATTACGTACAAGGAGTCGCCCTCATGCGGAAACCGGATCACGGACGAGCCGGTTGTGAGCCCGGCGCACACACGCACTCGCCGCTGCCGGTTCGTACCGTGCTGGCCGCCGCGGCGGAGGCCGGCGGACCGCTGCCCGACCTGGTGATCGGAGATCACGGCTGGGTCTGCGGAGCAGGTCAGCTGGGGTTCGAGGCGATCGGGCTGGCAGACACGGACGATCCCGCACTCTTCGTCGGCGAGGCGGAGGGGCAGGTGTCCGTCGTCGTTCCCCTTGATGACGCTGTGCGGTCCGATTACTACCGGCCGCTTACTCGCTATGTACTCAATCGAGCGTGTCTGTCACAGTAGGCCGCGGATGGCATCCCCTCTTCCCCACTTGCATCACCCGCACCTAGTCTGGGGAGTGAGCACGCAACGACGAAGAGTCACCGGAAGGGGAAGCCGGTGGCCGTCGAGTGCGGAAGGTTCAGGTGTGTCATGGCTGCAGCTGGCGAGAGGCCTCTGAACGAGGTTCAGTTCCTGACCGTGGCGGAAGTCGCCTCGGTGATGCGCGTGTCGAAGATGACCGTGTACCGGCTGGTGCACAGCGGTCATCTGCCGGCGATCCGGGTGGGGAGGTCCTTCCGGGTGCCGGAGCAAGCGGTTCACGAGTACCTCCGCGAGAGCTATGTGGGGGTGGAGACGGCCTGACGGCGTCCCGGCGGGGCCCGTTGGGGCCCGCCGGGTCACCTCGATTACGACCTCAGCGCTCGGGCGGGTAGGCTAGCCCCTCGTAGGTCGTATGGGCCCATGGCGCCCAGCACCGAGTGATGAGAAGTGAGCGAGGGTAGTCGTGGGCTCTGTTATCAAGAAGCGGCGCAAGCGGATGGCGAAGAAGAAGCACCGCAAGCTGCTCAAGCGCACTCGCGTTCAGCGTCGCAACAAGAAGTAAGGCGCGGCCCCGCGAGGGGCGCCCTTGCCTCTGTGCGCGAATGCGCGTCCGGCCCCCCACCACCGGTGGGGGGCCCTTGTCTTTTTCCGGACAGGTCAGGACTGTGCGTACGTCTGTGCGGCCGAATGGCTGGGTCTGGTCGTACGTACGGGGGTGTCGTCACTTCGTGCATCGGGCGGTCATCACAGCGCAACGTCGACCGGCTAAGTTGGCCGCACACGGGGAACGCGGCAGGCTGGGGACAGAGCTTCCGTCCGTGATCGGACGGGACGGGAAGAGAGGCGCTGATCTTGGGCAAGGTCGTGCTCGTGACCGGAGTGGCCCGCCGGCTCGGCGGCCGGTTCGTACGACGGATCCAGCGTGACCCGGAGGTCGATCGGGTGGTCGCGGTGGACGTGGTCCCGCCCGAGCACCATCTGGGCGGCGCCGACTTCGTGCGGGCCGACATCCGTCAGCCCACCATCGCCCGGGTGCTGGCCGAGCACTCCGTCGACACGGTCGTCCACATGGACGTGACCGGTACTCCGCTCGGCAGCGGCAGCCGGACCACGGTCAAGGAGACCAACGTCATCGGCACCATGCAGCTGCTCGGTGCCTGCCAGAAGTCCGCGACGGTCAAACGGCTCGTGGTGAAGTCCAGCACGAACGTGTACGGGTCGGCGCCCCGCGACCCGGCCGTCTTCACCGAGACGACCCCGCCCAAGTCCCTGCCGAGCGGGGGCTTCGCCAAGGACACCGTCGAGGTGGAGGGGTATGTACGGGGCTTCGCGCGGCGTCGTCCCGATGTGGCGGTCTGCGTGCTGCGCTTCGCCAACATCCTCGGTCCGAGCGCCGATTCGCCCCTCGCCTCCTACTTCTCGCTGCCGGTGCTGCCCACCGTCCTCGGCTACGACCCGCGGTTGCAGTTCGTGCACGAGGACGATGTGATCGAGGTGCTGCGGATCGGCTCGCACGAGCCGCAGCGCGGCACGCTCAACAGCGGCACGTTCAATGTGGCCGGAGACGGGGTCCTGCTGCTGTCACAGTGCGCGCGGCGCCTGGGCCGGCCCACCGTGCCCCTGCTGCTGCCCGCGGTCACCTGGGTCGGCTCCGCGATGCGCACTCTGGGCATGACGGACTTCTCGCCCGAACAGATCCGGCTGCTCACCCATGGCCGAGTGGTGGCGACGGACCAGATGCGCGAGACACTGGGATATGAGCCGAGGTACACGACCGCCGAGACGTTCGCGGACTTCGCGCGCAGCCGCGGGCCCGGCCTGGTGCCGCCGGAGGCCCTCGCGGGGGCCGTGGACCGGATCGCCGCACTGCCCGCACTGGGCGGTGGCCACCCCTCGACGCAGAGCGCCAACTGAGGAGCGCATCAACGATGGCGGACGCCAAGGTCATTCCGTTCGACGACGACCGGTCCCGCGGGGCTGCCGTGCAGCGGCCGCAGCGGCGCCGGAGCGCTGGAAGCCGGCGCAAGGGCGAGCCCGCGGCGGTCCGGGAGGTGCAGCCCCTGCCCGGCAGTCAGGTCCCGCAGGATGATGTTGCTGTGACGGGCGAGGAAGAGCCGCCGGACAGGCGCGAGGAAGGCGGCCTGGAGCGACGTGTGGCCGGGGGCCTGGCCTTTCTGCGTCGTCGGCTGACGGGCGATTACGAGATCGACGACTTCGGCTACGACGAGGAGCTCACCGACCAGGTCCTGATGTCGCTGCTGCGGCCGGTGTACGAGAAGTACTTCCGGGTCGACGTCAAGGGCATCGAGAACATTCCGTCGAAGGGCGGGGCGCTGCTCGTCGCCAACCACTCCGGCACGCTGCCGCTGGACGGCCTGATGATGCAGGTCGCCGTGCACGACAATCACCCGGCGAGCCGCCATCTGCGGCTCCTGGCGGCGGACCTGGTGTTCGTGCTTCCGGTGGTCAACGAACTGGCGCGCAAGCTCGGTCACACCCTCGCCTGCGCGGAGGACGCCGAACGGCTTCTCGCGCAGGGCGAGCTGGTGGGGGTCATGCCGGAGGGCTTCAAGGGCATCGGCAAGCCCTTCAGCGAGCGCTACAAGCTCCAGCGCTTCGGCCGTGGCGGTTTCGTCTCCACGGCTCTGCGTCAGGGGGTGCCGATCATCCCCTGCTCGATCGTCGGGGCCGAGGAGATCTACCCGATGATCGGCAACGCGAAGACCCTGGCCCGGCTGCTGGGGTTCCCGTATTTCCCGATCACCCCGACGTTCCCCTGGCTGGGGCCGCTGGGCGCGGTTCCGCTGCCGACGAAGTGGACGATCCAGTTCGGTGAGCCGATCCCGACGGAGGGCCATCCGCCGGAGGCCGCCGAGGACCCGATGCTGATGTTCAACCTGACGGATCAGGTCAGGGAGCAGATCCAGCACACGCTGTACAAGCTGCTGGTGCAGCGCAGGTCGGTGTTCTTCTGACGCCTCGTGTCCCGTACGGCGACGGGGGCGCCCTCCTTGTGGGGGCGCCCCCGTCGCCGTACGGGCCTTGGGCGCCCTATCTGTTCTCTCCGCTGTCGATGCCGAGTCCCGGCAGCAGCCCGGGGAGCAGCGGTGGCAGTGTCACGTTCGGTTCCGTCGAAGGGCTCTTGCTCGAGGACGGTGAACTGCTGGCGGAGTCCTTCGGCGGGTCCAGCAGGCCGCCTGTGCTGCCGCCGATCAGGCCGCCGTCGCCGCTCTGGGAGGCGGACGGTTCGGGTGTGCCGCTGCCGGGGCGGCTTCCGCTCGCGGAGCCGCCGGGGGTGCTGGGTGCCGCGCCGCCCGTTCCGGTGGAGCCGGTGGGAGTCGAGTCGGGGTCCTGGCGCTTGCCGGAGCCGCCCTGGGACGGGGGCTGCGGCAGCAGCGACTGGAGGGGGGCGACCTCTTGGTCTATGGCGTCGAACACCGACGAGACCTGCTGGCTGACGTCGCCGAGCTGCACCGGAAGCCGGTCGCGCAGGGTGCCCCAGGTCGCGCGGTGGGACTCCGAGAAGGCGGACAGGGCCTGGATGGGGGCGAGGGAGCCGTTCCTCTCGTATGCCTCGTGCAGCAGGCGGTGGCCCTCGGACGCGTCGTGCTGGACGCCGGACAGGGTGCGGCGGATCTCGCCGAGGGATTCGTGGTCGAGGTGGCCGACGCGGCCGCGCTCCATCAGCCGGCGGGCCTCGTTCAGCCGGGTGGAGGCCTGGTCGAGGTAGAGCTGCCCGCGCTCGTTCTCCCCGTCGGCCATGCCGAGTCTGACGTCCTCGATGCCGCGTTTGAGGCCGTAGAGGGAATCACCGGGCAGGGCGTCGGAACTGGCGGCGGCCACTCCTCCGAAGGAGGCCGCGGCCACGCCCACGCCGAGTCCGCCCGCGGCGAGGCCCTTGGTGAGCCGCGTACGCGGACGCAGCTTCGCCAGCGGGCGTGCCCGGTGGGCGCCCCGGGCCCGGTGTCCACGCTGCTCGGGCACGGAACGGTCCGCGGCCTCGCCTCCCGCGCCCTCCTGAAGCATGGCCTCCATCGCGGCTACGAGCCGCGCGCGCTGGACGACCTTGACCTCGGGGTCCAGTGCCGGCCTGGGCAGCTCGCCGAGGCCGGTCGCGAGGGCCAACAGGCGGGCGTGCTCGATCTGTTCCGCGGCAGCCGGGGCCGATCCGTCGGGCTGCCCGGCCGCCGTACCCCGGTCGTCGGACTGCTCCTCCAGGGCCTGGGCGAAGGCGTTCGCCCGCCGGTGCGCCGATACGTTCGCGATCACTGGCGGCACCTCCTCTCGTCATCACGGTCGACTCCCCAGGGGGTCCTGAGGGTTGCACACCCGGGCCGCATGCACACGATCGGGTGATCGGAGACGGTCAGGGGTGACCACAGGGAGCCTGTATCCCGCACAACGAGCGGCTCGGCACTTGGGTTACGGACGACGGATGATCGGACCGCGGACGCAACGAGCCTGCGCGGAACGTGAGTTGACCGTAGCCGTGCGTGTCCGGCGGGTGTGGCGGACGCGGTCGCGATGCGGCTCGGTGGAGGTGGGGAGATGGCCCGGCGGAGCGACGAGTCGGTGGGGGCGAGTCGGGGCCAGTCGGTGGGGGGACGGGCCGGTGGGGGCGAGTCGGTGGGGGCGGAGGGGCGGCCCGGCGGGTCTGTGGGGTCTTTGGGTCTGTGGTCCGCGGTCAGCGGGCGTCTTCGGGCAGGAGCCGGGCGAGGGTGCGCACGGCCCGGTACTGGAGGGTCTTGATCGCACCCTCGTTCTTGCCCATCACGCGGGCGGTCTCGGCCACGGAGAGCCCCTGGAGGAAGCGGAGCGTCACACACTCCTGCTGCTGGGGGTTGAGCCGTCGTACGGCGTCGAGCAGGGCGGCGTTGGAGAGGGACTCGAGGACGGAGTCCTCGGGGGAGCGCTCGACCTCGTTGGCGTCGAGCATCTCGCCGGTGGTGACCTCGAGCCGGAACCGACTCGATTTGAAGTGGTCGGCGACGAGGTTGCGGGCGATCGTGACAAGCCAGGCGCCGAAGTCGCGCCCCTGCCAGGTGAAGGTGCCGATCCGCCGCAGCGCGCGCAGAAAGGTCTCGCTGGTGAGGTCCTCGGCGGTCGCCTTGCCTCCCACCCGGTAGTAGATGTAGCGATACACGGTGTCGCTGTACTGGTCGTACAGGCGCCCGAAGGCCTCGGCCTCGCCGGCCTGGGCGCGCTCCACGAGGTCCATCATGCGGGCGCTGTCACTGTCCGCAGCCGGACGGCGTGCGGGGGCTGCCGGGCCGGAACGGCCCCGTCTGCCGCCGACCGCGGCGCTGCCGTCGGCCAGTGCGTAGCACGGGCCGACGGGGGCGGCGGTGGCGAAGGCGGGGACGGCGTACGCGGTGGGGACGAAGCCGCGCAACAGGTCATGGACCGTCGCGCGCAGCGTAGCCAGGCCCGAGGCGTCAACCCCGACGTGTGGGTACACGGGACTCCCAGAGGCAGAGCTTCCATCACGTGCAGTACGGGACCGTTCACCCGTCGTAGCGACGGAGGGGTACCGGTTTGCGTCTGAGGAGAATAACGCTTAGTACAGGCAGCGCTACACCCAGTTGCTCAAATCATCGATTACGTCGCTTCTGTAACCGATTGACGTTCACTCAAGTGCCGCATAGCGACCGTTTGTTGAGCGAATGAGTTCGTCTTCGGCTGAGTGCGGGGCGTGTTGTGCCCGGGTGTGCAAGGGGGGAGTGGTGGGGAGGGGTGTGGGGTAGAACACGGCGAATGCGGGTGTCCTCCGGCGCCGGACCGGTCCGGGCGCGCCTGCGGCCGAGGCCGGACCGCCGGGCCTGCGGATGGGCGTCACAGAGCGTGACGGCGCCCCCGTTCGGTGGCCCGGTGGTGGCCGTGGTTCAGCGGCGGCGGCGGTGCAGCGCGATGGCCGCTGCCGTGCCGCCCGCCACCGCGCCCACGCCGGCCGCCGCCGGGAGGCCGACCTTGGCGGCCTTGCGGGCCGTGCGGTAGTCACGCAGGCGCCAGTCCTGGGCGCGGGCGTGCTTGCGGAGCTTCGTGTCCGGGTTGATCGCGTAGGGGTGACCCACCAGCGACAGCATCGGGATGTCGTTGTGGGAGTCGCTGTACGCCGCGCAGCGGGACAGGTCCAGGCCCTCCGCCGCCGCCAGTGCGCGGACCGCCTCCGCCTTGGCCGGGCCGTGCAGGGGCTCGCCCACCAGACGGCCCGTGTAGACGCCGTCGATGGACTCCGCCACCGTGCCCAGCGCGCCGGTCAGGCCCAGCCTGCGGGCGATCACCGTGGCGATCTCCACCGGTGCCGCCGTGACCAGCCAGACCTTCTGCCCCGCGTCCAGGTGCGCCTGCGCCAGCGCCCGCGTACCCGGCCAGATCCGCTCGGCCATGTACTCGTCGTAGATCTCCTCGCCGATCGACATCAGCTCGGAGACACGGTGGCCCTTCACGATCGACAGTGCCGAGTCGCGGGCGTCCTGCATGTGCTCGGGATCCTCCACCCCGGCCAGCCGGAACCACGCCTGCTGCCAGGCGAACTTCGCCAGGTCGCGCGTCTCGAAGAACTTCCGCTTGTACAGGCCCCGTCCGAAGTGGAACAGCGCGGCGCCCTGCATCACCGTGTTGTCCAGGTCGAAGAACGCCGCGGCCTTCTCATCCCCGAGGACCGGGAATTCCGGTTCCTGCGTGGGGACGTCCTGGACGACGGCGTCCTGCGAGGACTTGCGCGCTGCCTCCGCCGAGGCCTCGCCTGCCAACACGCTCCGCGCCGTGGCGGAGCGCCTACGGGGAGTGAGCCATCCGAGAGCGGCCATGACGCGAGCATAGCCAGTTTGTTCGGTGGTTCCGGAGTCGAGAGGTTGGAAGGCTGTGAACTCTCCGCGACCGCGCCGTTAAAGAAGTGGGCCGCCCGGCGTGGCGAGGGGGCCGCAGGCCGGGGGCCGCACTCGGAGCTCCGAACGAAATGGGCGCCCGCCGCGAGCTGATCGGACTCCGATTTGGTTCGGGGCTCTTGCGGCCGTCGGCTCGCGGCGGCGCCTTCCGGGGAGAAAATGGCCGACATGAGTCCCATCTTTCGGCGGAAGAACGCCCAGGGCCGCGATCCGCAGGACCGCCTCGTCACCCTCATCCGCAAGCCGGGCTGCCATCTGTGTGACGACGCGCAGGCCGTCGTCGAGAAGGTCTGCGGCGAACTCGCGGTGCCCTGGGAGCAGAAGGACATCACCGAGGACGCGGAGCTGCACCGCCGGTACTGGGAGCAGATCCCGGTCGTGCTGGTCGACGGCGCTCAGCACACGTTCTGGCGGGTGAACGAGGAGCGTCTGCGCAAGGCCCTCACCACGACTGACTGAGCAGTCCAAATGGCCCGGAGAGTCACATAGGATCGACGGCGATCGGTCTCGGGGGCGTGGAATGTCGAGGAGAGTGGGCGACTTTGCCCCCAGGAGAAAAGGAACGGCGGTGTCCGTGCGCCGGTTCCCTGCCGGCGCGCCGGAGGCGCGTGACCCCGGTCACGTTGGCCGGACAAATCGGACACCATCTTTGTGCACGCGTTCACAAAGACATAGCCTGCATTCGACGGGGCGGTCTGGGGACGTGTGACCGCCTGCAGCCCCGCTCTACCCGCAGGAGCACCGTGGCAACTGGCCGAACTCACCGACCGGCGACCCGCAGCCGAGGAATTCCCGAGGCCACCGTCGCCCGGCTTCCGCTGTACCTCCGAGCCCTGACCGCACTGTCGGAGCGCTCGGTACCCACCGTCTCCTCCGAGGAGCTGGCCGCCGCCGCGGGAGTCAACTCCGCGAAGCTGCGCAAGGACTTCTCCTACCTCGGCTCCTACGGCACCCGGGGTGTGGGCTACGACGTCGAGTATCTCGTGTACCAGATCTCCCGTGAGCTGGGCCTGACGCAGGACTGGCCGGTTGTGATCGTCGGTATCGGTAACCTCGGCGCGGCGCTGGCCAACTACGGCGGGTTCGCGTCCCGGGGCTTCCGGGTCGCCGCGCTCATCGACGCCGACCCGGCGATGGCCGGGAAGCCCGTCGCCGGCATCCCGGTCCAGCACACCGACGACCTGGAGAAGATCATCCAGGACAACGGGGTCTCCATCGGCGTCATCGCCACCCCCGCGGGCGCCGCCCAGCAGGTCTGCGACCGGCTCGTGGGCGCGGGCGTGACCTCCATCCTGAACTTCGCGCCGACCGTGCTGTCCGTCCCGGACGGCGTCGACGTGCGCAAGGTGGACCTCTCCATCGAGCTCCAGATCCTCGCCTTCCACGAGCAGCGCAAGGCCGGCGAGGAAGCCATGGAGGCCATGGCCGAGGGCCTGCCGGCCGCGGCCACGACCAAGGGGTCCGCCGACCAGGGGCCTGACGGGGACATCCCCGCCGTGATGCCGGCATGAGTCTCCTCGTCGTCGGGCTGAGCCACCGCAGCGCTCCGGTCAGCGTCCTGGAGCGGGCCGCGCTGACCGCGGACGCCCAGTCCAAGCTGCTCCAGGACACGGTCGCCGCCGAGCCGGCCGCCGAGGCCGCGGTGCTCGCCACCTGCAACCGCATCGAGCTGTACGCCGACGTGGACAAGTTCCACGCGGGCGTCGCCGAGCTGTCCACCCTCCTCGCCCAGCACAGCGGGGTCGGCCTGGACGAGCTGACCCCCTACCTCTACGTGCACTACGAGGACCGGGCCGTCCACCACCTGTTCTCGGTGGCCTGCGGTCTGGACTCGATGGTCGTCGGCGAGGGCCAGATCCTCGGCCAGATCAAGGACTCCCTGGCCACCTCGCAGGAGCTGCACACGGCCGGACGGCTGCTGAACGACCTGTTCCAGCAGTCGCTGCGGGTCGGCAAGCGCGCCCACTCCGAGACGGGCATCGACCGGGCCGGGCAGTCGCTGGTGACCTTCGGCCTGGAGCAGCTGGCGGCCGGTACGCCGGTCGGGACCTGGGCCGCGGGCAAGCGCGCCCTGGTGATCGGCGCCGGGTCCATGTCCTCGCTGGCCGCCGCGACCCTCGCGCGCGCCGGGGTCGCCGAGGTCGTCATCGCCAACCGCACCCTGGAGCGCGCCGAGCGCCTCGCGCGGATCCTGACGGAGGCGGAGGACACCGACGTGGTGGCCCGTGCGGTGCCGATGGAGTCGGTTCCGGGCGAGCTGACACGTGCCGACGTCGCGGTGTCCTGCACCGGCGCGACCGGCCTGGTGCTGACGGCCCAGGCGGTCGCCCAGGCCCTCGAGGGACGCGTGGAGGGCCCCTTGGCTCCGCCGCTCCCCAAGCCCGCGAGCTCCGAGTCCCGCCGCACGGGCGGCGCCGAGTCCCCTCGTACCGGCGGTCCGGCCGCCGTGCGCGACGGTCTCGTGCCCACCGGCCCCGGCGCCGGGGACGACGGCTGCCCGCTGGATTTGCCTGCCGTGCAGGCCACCGCCGGCTTCTCCGTGCTCGGAGAGGCGGCCGTGGCCGGGATGGGCGCCGCCGAGCTGGAGCAGCACGCGGCGTGGGTGGACAAGGGCGCCGAGGAGCGCACCGTCCGCCCGGCCGGCGGTGTCGTACTGGACCCCGAGGCCGAGACCGAGGTCATCACGGCGCTCGCCGCGACCGTGGCCACCGTCGGCCGTATCCCCGAGCGCCGCCGCCCCGAGGTGGTCGTGCCGGCCCCCCGCCCCGAGCCCGTCCTCTCGCTCCTCGACCTGGCGATGCCGAGGGATGTCGACGCCGCCGTGCACCGGCTGCCCGGCGTGCGGCTCGTCGACATCGAGTCCCTCGCGGAGGCGTCCGCGGACGCGCCCATGGCGGCCGACGTCGACCAGGTGCGGGGGATCGTCTCCGACGAGGTCGCCGCGTTCGGCGCCGCCCAGCGCGCCGCGCACATCACGCCGACCGTGGTGGCGCTGCGCTCCATGGCCGCCGACGTGGTCGCGAACGAGATCGCGCGCCTGGAGGGGCGGCTGCCGGGGCTGGACGACAAGCACCGGGCGGAGATCACACAGACCGTGCGGCGTGTCGTCGACAAGCTGCTGCACGCGCCGACCGTACGGGTCAAGGAGCTGGCCGCCGAGCCCGGCGGCGCCGGGTACGCGGACGCGCTGCGCACCCTGTTCGACCTGGACCCCGAGACGGTCGCCTCCGTCTCCCGGGCCGAGGACGCCGAGAACACCGAGAACCGAGGGCGAGCATGAGTGAGCCACGTCAACAAGGGACGCTGAGGCTCGGGACCAGACGCAGCAAGCTGGCCATGGCCCAGTCCGGGCTGGTCGCGGACGCCGTGCGTCGCGTGACGGGACGGCCCGTGGAACTCGTGGAGATCACGACGTACGGCGATGTCTCGCGTGAGCACCTCGCCCAGATCGGCGGCACCGGTGTGTTCGTGACGGCGCTGCGCGACGCGCTGCTGCGCGGCGAGGTCGACTTCGCGGTGCACTCGCTGAAGGACCTGCCGACCGCGCAGCCCGAGGACCTGGTGCTGGCCGCCGTGCCCGAGCGCGAGGACCCACGGGACGTGATCGTGGCGCGGGACGCCCTGAAGTTCGCCGACCTGCCCCGCGGCGCCCGCATAGGCACCGGTGCCCCGCGCCGTATGGCACAGCTGAACGCGTATGCGCGCAGCCACGGCCTCGACATCGAGACGGTCCCGATCCGGGGCAACGTCGACACCCGGATCGGATACGTCCGGGGCGGTGAGCTGGACGCCGTGGTTCTCGCGGCGGCCGGGCTGAACCGCATCGGCCGGATCGACGAAGTGACCGACTTCCTGTCGGTCGACACGGTTTTGCCCGCCCCCGGCCAGGGGGCCCTGGCGATCGAGTGCACCGCGGACAACGCGGACCTGATCGCCGTGCTCGCGCAGCTCGACGACCCCTTCACCCGGGCCGCCGTGACCGCCGAGCGGTCCCTGCTCGCCGCCCTGGAGGCCGGCTGCAGTGCCCCTGTGGGCGCGCTGGCCGACCTTCCCCCACTCTCGGCTCCGCTCGAGCGGGGGGACCCCCAGGCCGACGGGCAGATTGTCAAGGAAATGCGCCTGCGCGGCGTCGTCGGCACGGCCGACGGCCACACGCTGGTGCAGCTGTCCACCACCGGTCCCGTGCCCGAGACGCACGACCAGGCAATGGCGCTCGGTCGCGAACTCGCAGCCGAGATGCTTGCCAAGGGCGCGGCCGGTCTGATGGGGGAGCGAGCACATTGAGCCCCACCACCCTTCCCGCCGGCCTTGACCACGGGCACGTCACCTTCCTGGGTGCCGGACCCGGGGATCCGGGACTTCTCACACTGCGCGCCGTGGAGGCGCTGGCGAACGCGGACGTCCTCGTCGGCGAGCACGAGGTGCTCGACGTGGTGCGCACGCACGCCAGAGCGGGCGTCGCGGTCCTGGACACGGGTCCGGACCCCTCCGCGGGTGCGTATCCGGGCACGGGCGCGCCTCACCCAGCGGTCGCTGACGGCGAGTCAACAGCCGCTGATGTCCCTGCGTTGAGGGATACCGCACATCTTGTCATGGAGGCTGCGCGGGGCGGCAAGCGGGTCGTCCGTGCGGTGACCGGGGACCCCGGTCTCGACGCGTACGCGGCCGAGGAGATGCTGGTGTGCGCCGCCGCGGGCGTTCCGTTCGAGGTCGTGCCCGGTATCGCGACCGCCGTGGGTGTGCCCGCGTACGCGGGTGTGCCGCTGCGGGACGCGCAGGGCGCGGACGTACGGTTCGTGGACGCGCGGACCGCCTCGGACCGCTGCTGGACCGAGGTCGGCGCGTCCGACGGCACCGTCGTGGTCTCCACGACGCTGGACTCGGTGGCGGCGGCCGCCGGGGAGCTGGTGGCCGCGGGCCGCAAGCCGGACACCCCTCTGACGGTGACCGTCGCCGGTACGACGACGAGGCAGCGCACCTGGACGGCGACGCTCGGCTCGATCGCGCAGACGCTGAAGCAGGCGAAGGTCCTGCCGTCCCCCGAGGGCGGGCGGCCGGTCATAGCCGTGGTCGGTGAGCGTTCCGCCGCCGCCCAGCGCGACCAGCTGTCCTGGTTCGAGAACAAGCCGCTGTTCGGCTGGAAGGTGCTCGTCCCGCGGACGAAGGAGCAGGCGGCCTCGCTCTCCGACCAACTGCGCTCGTACGGGGCCGTGCCGCACGAGGTGCCGACGATCGCCGTCGAGCCGCCGCGCACGCCCCAGCAGATGGAGCGGGCGGTCAAGGGCCTGGTGACGGGCCGTTACGAGTGGATCGCGTTCACGTCGGTCAACGCGGTGAAGGCGGTCCGGGAGAAGTTCGAGGAGTACGGCCTCGACGCGCGGGCCTTCGCGGGCATCAAGGTGGCCGCGGTGGGCGAGCAGACGGCGAAGGCGCTGGTCGCCTTCGGTGTGAAGCCGGACCTGGTGCCGAGCGGGGAGCAGTCCGCCGCCGGTCTTCTGGAGGACTGGCCGCCGTACGACCCGGTCTTCGACCCGATCGACCGGGTGTTCCTCCCGCGCGCCGACATCGCCACGGAGACCCTGGTGGCGGGCCTGATCGAGCTGGGCTGGGAGGTCGACGACGTCACGGCGTACCGGACGGTCCGGGCCTCGCCGCCGCCGGCCGAGACCCGCGAGGCGATCAAGGGCGGCGGCTTCGACGCGGTCCTGTTCACGTCGTCCTCGACGGTCCGGAACCTGGTGGGCATCGCGGGCAAGCCGCACAACGTGACGGTGATCGCGTGCATCGGCCCCGCCACCGCGAAGACGGCGGAGGAGCACGGGCTGCGGGTGGATGTGATGGCCCCGGAGCCGTCGGTCCACAAGCTGGCGGAGGCCCTGGCGGACTTCGGCCTCAAGCGCCGCGCCGCCGCGCTCGAGGCCGGGGATCCGGTGACGCGGCCCAGCGAGCGGCGGCCGGGCGCCCGCCGCCGCCGTACCACCTGAAGGGTGTCGGGGACCCCCTGAGGCGGGCAGCGTCCTCAGGGGCTCGGCCGGGAACGCTCCAACGCCCCGGCCGGGCCGACGCGGCGTCGGCAAAAGGGGTCATGAGGCAGGCGTAGCGTAGAAGTCATGACGAAGTACGGATCCTTCCCCGGTACCCGTCCCCGTCGGCTGCGGACGACGCCTGTCATGCGGCGCATGGTCGCCGAGACACGGCTGCACCCCGCCGACTTCATCCTTCCCGCGTTCGTGCGGGAGGGCGTCGGCGAGCCCGTGCCGATCACGGCCATGCCCGGTGTCGTGCAGCACACCCGGGACAGCCTGAAGAAGGCGGCGGCGGAGGCGGCGGAGGCCGGGATCTCCGGGATCATGCTCTTCGGCGTGCCGGAGGAGTCGAAGAAGGACGCGCTGGGGACCGCGGGGACCGATCCGGACGGGATTCTTCAGGTCGCCCTGCGGGATGTGCGGGCCGAGGTCGGGGACGAACTGCTCGTCATGTCCGATCTGTGCCTGGACGAGTTCACCGACCACGGGCACTGCGGTGTGCTCGACGCGAAGGGCCGGGTCGACAACGACGCCACCCTGGAGCGGTACGCCGAGATGGCACAGGTCCAGGCCGACGCCGGCGCCCACGTGGTGGGGCCCAGCGGCATGATGGACGGTCAGATCGGGGTCGTCCGGGACGCCCTCGACCAGATCGGCCGGGAGGACGTCGCAATCCTCGCCTACACCGCCAAGTACGCCTCCGCCTTCTACGGGCCGTTCCGGGAGGCGGTCGGGTCGTCGTTGCAGGGCGACCGGAAGACCTACCAGCAGGATCCCGCGAACTGGCGGGACTCCCTGCGGGAACTCGCCCTGGACCTGGAGGAGGGCGCCGACATGGTGATGGTCAAGCCCGCCGGGCCCTACCTCGACATCCTGGCGAAGGTCGCGGACGCGGTCGACGTGCCCGTGGCCGCGTACCAGATCTCCGGCGAGTACTCGATGATCGAGGCCGCCGCCGAGAAGGGCTGGATCGACCGGGACCGCGCGATCCTGGAGACGCTGACCGGCATCAAGCGGGCCGGTGCCCGCAGCATCCTCACGTACTGGGCCACCGAGGTCGCCCGGAAGCTGCGCTAGACCGTACGCGCCGGCCGTGGCGGGATCGCTTCGGCGCACAGGGCGACGGCCAGGAGGTCGGCTTCCCGGCGCGGCCGGGCGATCAGCTGGAGGCCGACCGGCTCGCCCGCCTCGGTACGTCCTGCCGGGACGCTGATGGCGGGGTGACCCGTGATGTTGAAGGCCCACGTCAGCGCGACGCTCATGGCTGCTCCGGGGCCCTGGTGGCCGTGCGGGGGGTTGGGGGTCGTCGGCGTGGCGAGGAGGTCGTACGAGGCGAAGAGGCCGTCGAGTGCGTGCCGCAGGGCGGTTGCCGTGGTCCTCGCGTCCGCTGCGTCCTTGCCGTTCTTCCCACCGCCGCGCAAGGCGGCCCAGCAGGGTCCGGGGTCGGGCAGGGGGAGCGGAACATCGCTCGGAGCGACGGCGTCCGCGTCGGCCAGGTCGTTCAGGAAGGCGCGGGCGGTGTCCGCGATCCGTGGGGCCGTGCCGGCGAAGCCCAGCGTGGGCGACCAAGCCGTCCGCAGCGGCCGTCGGGGAGGCGCGAGGCCGGGCAGCGTCGCGGTGCCGGCGAGGGCGTCGAGGTAGGCGGCTGCGTCCCCGGCGGTGCGGGCGAGTGGGCCGGACACGTTCAGCCCGGCGCGGTCACGGGCCGGAACGAGGCCGTTGGTGGGCTTCAGGCCGATGACCCCGCACCAGGCCGCCGGGACGCGCACCGATCCGGCGCCGTCGCTTCCGGTGGCCAGGGGCACCATCCCGCAAGCCACGGCGGCGGCCGAGCCGGCCGAGGAGCCGCCGGGGCTCCAGCGTGGATGGTGCGGGTTCAGCGTGGGGCCGCGCTCGGTGTGGCCCCAGGTCCGCCAGGCGGTACCCCGGCCCGGTGTGGCGGTGGCGCCGACGGGCACGCAGCCGGCGGCCAGCAGACGCCTCGTCTGGTGGGCGTCGAGTCCCTCGGTGGCCTTGACGGCGAGGGGGACTCCGGCCAGCGGAAGCCGCTCGCCCGCCCGGACGCGGCGGTCGACCTCGGCGGCATGGGCCACCGCCTGCTCGGGCCACAGTTCGGTGAAGGCCCGTAGGGGGTCGTCGCAGCGGACGATGTGCGCGAGGGCCGAGCGTGTCGTCTCCCGTGCCGACACCTCCCCGGACAGCACACGGGCGGCGATCCGCCGGGCGGACAGCCGGGTGTACTCCCCGAGCACCTTCGTGGTCAGCGTCTTCCCCTCTCCTCCCGCGGGCCCCGCCGCGCGGTTCAGTACATCAGGGCCGCCTCGCCGCTGGAGAGCCAGTACGTCACCGTCAGGCCGTCGTCGACGTGGACGCCGTTCGACGGGAGTGCGGGGTGGGCGGCGGGCCCGGTGGGCAGGGTCAGGGTGAGGGTCCGTGCCGTGCGGGGATGTGCGGCGCTGCCGTCCGCCGATGACAGGAGTACGCCCGCGTAGGCCGACTCGCCCGGGGAGAGGGTGAGGGGGGAGCGCGGCCTCGTCTCCGGGGCGGGACGCGCGGAGGCGGGTGCCTCGCCGAAGCGGGCCACCGGGTAGCCGGTGAGGGCGCAGTTCGCGGTGCCCGTGTTGGTCAGCCGCAGAAGCAGGTGGTCGACGGGCCGGGACACCTCGGTCGCCGTCGTCCTGGTGCGGCTGCCGGAGCAGGGGGCCGCCCTGTCGGGGCCTGAGGTCTGCCCGGGGGACACGGAGGACGCCGTCGAGGGGCCTTCGTCCCGTACGCCCTCGCCGTTCCGGCAGGCCGTGAGCGCCAGCGCGGCGAGCGCGACCGCGATGAGGGCGAGCAGACGGACGCTACGAGCGGACATGGGACGGCCCTTCGACGTGGACGAGCTGGGGGTGGCGCGCCACCGCTCGACCGGTCGCGGGAGCGGACGCCTCGCTGACCACAGCTTGGGCGGTGGGCCGCCCAAGGCGCCACACTCCTGGCCGTTTTTGGGACGCCGGGACCGCGGGGCAGCGGTTGACCTGGGGAAACGCCGTCCCTTGGGAAGCCCGCGCGGGACGCGGACGAAGGACTCCCGGTCGCCCGTCAGCCCTTCGTGCCGAACCAGAGCTCGGCGAGCGCGTCGAGGCGGGGCTCGGGCGGCACCGGCAGTTCGCGCAGATAGAAGGGCAGATCGCTGTACACGTGCAGCAGCGCGTAGGCGAGCAGCTGGTCCGGGTCGTGCGGGGCGCGCCCATAGGCCTCGTAGAAGCGGCGCAGTTGGCGAGCGTCGGCCCGGGTGACGAACAGGCCGACGCCCGCGAAGTCGTACGCCGGGTCGCCGATCATGGCCGGTTCGAAGTCGAACAGACCGGTCAGACGGCGGCCGCCCCGCATATCGATGGTCAGGTGCTCGCGCATGAACTCCGTGTGCAGCAGCGCCTGTTCGGTCGATGTCGGCAGGGGCACCGAGTCCAGGAATTCGGGGATACGGCTCAGCCAGGGCTCGGTCACACCGCTGCGGCGGTGCTGCTCCAGCGTGCCCGCGCGCCGGCGGCGCAGGAACGAGGACCAGTCCGAGGGGCCCACGACGTCCGTCAGCGGCTTCCAGGCCATCGCGTGCAGCGCGGCCAGCGTCTGGGCCGACTCCGTTACGATCCGGTCCTGTTCGGCCGCCGTGAGCATCGGCCACGCCTCGGCGACACTCCGCCCGGGCAGCCGTGACATCAGTACGAACCGCCAGCCGTTCACATACTCGTCGGTGGCGATCAACCGGGGGGTCGGCAAGGGCAGTTGGCCCCACAGATGGCTCAACACCCGCGCCTCACGTATCGCCTCGGCCGTCCCGAACCGCGGATACAGCTTCAGCACCATGTCCCCGCCGAGCGCGTACACCGGCAGTGATCCGTCGTCGAAGCGCCGCAACGCGAGCCCCACGAGGCCCATTTGGTTGCACAGGTCCAGGGCCGCCGGACGCAGCACCGTCTCGTCCGAGACGATCGCCTGCAGCTCCTTGTACGTGTCCACGGTGGGCAGCATGCGCCGCATGCTAGGGCCCGCCGGGGGCCGTCCGCAGGGCGAAACGGAATTGATGTAGAGGGCAGTGATAACCCTAAGGTGCGCGAACGAGGTGTTTTCGAGTGGCGCGTCCACCGTGTTCCCACGTCCCCCGCGCGCCCGCACTCAGAAGGAGCCGCCGCCGTGACCTCCGCCGACAGCCGCACCAGCAGTCTGCCACCGCCCCCGTTCGCCGCCCGGGTCGCCGCGACCGGCGGTTCACCCGTGCGGGACATCCTCGCCGTCACCGCCCGGCCCGAAGTCGTCAACTTCGCGGGCGGACTTCCGGCTCCCGGGCTCCTCGACGCCGAGGGCGTCGCCGCTGCGTTCCACGCCGTGCTGGCCGAGGTGCCGCAGCGGGCGCTCCAGTACGCGACGACCGAGGGGGAGCCCGCGCTGCGGGCCGCGCTCGCCGACCGCACCACCGCGCGCGGCCTGGCGACCGGCCCGGACGACCTGCTGGTCACCACCGGCTCGCAACAGGCGTTGTCGCTGCTCGCGACCGCCCTGCTGGAGCCCGGCGACACCGTCCTCGTCGAGAATCCCTGCTATCTCGCGGCGCTCCAGGTGTTCGGCTTCGCGGGCGCCCGGATCCTCCCCGTGCCCGGCGACGCGGACGGCATCGACCCGGACGCCCTTGAGGAGATGGTGGTGCGGGAGCGCCCCAAGCTGCTCTACACGGTCCCCACCTTCCACAACCCCACCGGGCGCACCCTCCCGGCCGGCCGCCGCGCGGCGATCGCGGGCGTCGCGGCCCGGCGCGGATTGTGGATCGTCGAGGACGACCCCTACGGCGAACTTCGTTTCGAGGGCGAGCGGGTGCCGTGGATCGCCTCCCACGACGACGCCCGTGACCGCACCGTGCTCCTCGGCTCCTTCTCCAAGGTGATGGCTCCCGGCCTCCGGCTCGGCTGGCTGCGGGCGCCGGCCGCGCTGCGGCGGGCCTGCGCGGTCGCCAAACAGGCCGCCGACCTCCACACCCCGACCGTCAACCAGCTCGCCGCCGCCCGCTATCTGGCCGACCGGGACCTCGACGCGCATGTGTCGAAGGTCGCCGCCGCCTACCGCGAGCGCCGGGACGCCCTGCTCGCCGGTCTCCCGGACGCCCTCCCCGAGGGCTCTGCGTGGAACCACCCCGAGGGCGGCATGTTCCTCTGGGCCAGGCTCCCCGACGCCTACGACACCACGGCGCTGCTGCCCCGTGTGGTGGAGCGGGAGGTCGCGTACGTCCCCGGCGCGCCCTTCTACGCGGGCGCACCCGAGACGTCGACGATGCGGCTGTGCTTCGTCACGCACACCCCCGAGGAGATCGCGGAGGGGCTGCGGCGGCTGGGCAAGGGGCTGCGGTAGGGAAGCCGGCTCAGTCCCACCAGAAGGACCACACCCGCTGGCCCAGGACCTCGTGCCCCGCGTACTCGGACAGCGTCTCGTGGTGTCCCTGCGTGATGTTGTCCGGGCAGAACGCGAAGTGCTCCGCGGCCACCGCCTCGGCCTCCGCCGGGGTGGCGGGCGGCGCCGCGACCGACAGGACCAGCCGGTCGTAGGTGAGCGCGACGACCCGTATCCCGAAGCGGTCCTCCCAGGAGCGGAGCACCGATCCGAGGCGCGCCACGTCGTCCTCGTAGTTCAGCGGCCCGGACCAGCCGATCGCCGCCGGGATGTCGGCGGACCGGCGGGCCGGGACCAGGGCGAGGCACGGCTCCTTGAACCAGGAGCCCTCGTCCAGGAGCGAATCGGCGACCTCGGCGGCGCGCGCGTCCGGGTCGGCCTCCAGCCGGGGAGCGGCGGCGAGGCCGGGCCACTCGGCACCGAACGGCGCGACGGTCTCGTCGTACGACGCGGGCTCACCGAAGATCTCGACGACCCTCTCCTTGCCCGGGTAGTCGTCGTCGACGCCGGGCGCGTGCGCCGCGTACTCCTCCCAGAGCGCGGCCAGCACCTCCTCGGCGTCGTGATCGCCGGGGTACGACATCTGCCCCGGCAGCAACTCCCACTCCCCGGGCCCGCCCTGCTCGCCGCCGATGTCGAGGAGCACGGGGAGGAGTCCGACCCGCGCGCCGGGAGCGCCCAGCCGCGCCCAGTTGCCGGAGGACGCCGGGCGCCCGGCATGCCACAGCAGCGGCTCGTGCCACGGGCCCTCGCCCGTCGCGTCGATCAGTCTCCCCGGGGGGAGTTCAAGCCCGAGCCCGCGCCCGCTCGGGTCTGCCGCCAACCGGGGCAGCGGATTGGGAAGTGTCGCCATGTCAGTGACTGTAGGGGCAGCCACTGACAACGCCCCTAGCGGGCCGCGTACTCGGTGAACGCGGACCAGCTGCCCGTACGCGGCCCCGAACGAACCCGTACAAAAAAACTCTACGGGCTCACTCGGTGATCCACCGCAGTCACCCTTCGCAACGCTTGTCCCGTAAACGAAACGATTCAACTCCCGCCCCTGCGCGAGAGGTTCTTCCGGCGCGAGCGCCGGTCCGTCCCAGCGCACGGCAGTTCGCTCGCGAGACCCTGACGGGCTGGGGCCTCGCCGAAGCCGAGCGCAGCGGCGACGTGCTGCTGTGCGTGAGCGAGCCCGGCGACCAACGCGCTGGTGCACGGCGTGCCGCCCGGCCGCCACTTCCGCGTGTTCCTGCGGTACGACGGCGCCGTACTGCGACTGGAGGTGCACGACAGCGGCCCCGGCGTCCCGCACATCGCCGAGGAGGCCGACGAGGGCGGGCGCGGGCTGCTGCTGGTCGCCGCGCTCGCCGACAAGTGGGGTGTCGGCGAGCGCGAGCTCGGCAAGGTGGTGTGGTGCGAGTTCGCTCCCGCACCACCCGGGGACCTCACCAGGTGAGGGCGTCGGCCGCGCTGGACTGCCAGTACGTCGCGGTCAGCTTGCTGTCGTAGTGCACGCCCTCCGCAGGCAGCTTCACGGTGGCCGTGGGGCCTGCGTCGCTGCGCGGGGTGCGTCCCTGGAAGATGACGCTCAACTTGTGGCCCGTGGTTCCGTTCTGGCCGCTGCCGTCGGCGGCGGAGAGGCGCACGCCCGCGTAGCCGGACTGGCCGGGAGCGAGCGTGATCACGGCCTGCGGGCGGCTCTCCTCGAACGCCCCCGGCGCCCACTGCATCTCGTCGAACTGCAGGAAGGGGTAGTACGTCAGGTCGCACGGCCGGGAGCCGGTGTTCCTGACGGTGATCAGCATGTGGTCGAGGGGCCGGGACACCTCCTGGGCGGTGACATGGGTGTTGGCGCCGTTGCAGAGGACGGGGGTGCCGGTCGTCGTCCCGCGGCCCGTACCGGAGCCGGAGGCGCGGCCCGTGGAGCCTTTGCCGTTCCCGGTGCCCGTGTGGGAGGCCGCGTCCGAGCCCTTCGCGGCCGGCGATCCGGAGCCCGTGCCGGTGTTGGGGGTCCCGGTGCTCTGGGCGACGGGGCTCTGGGCGGGGGACGACGCGGTCGGCGCGGACGCCTTGCCCTCGTCCTGTGTGCCGGTGCCGCTCTGGCAGGCCGTCAGGGCCAGCGCCGCGAGCGCGACGGTGGTGGTGGCGAGCAGCCCGGTGCGGGAGCGGTCGCTGCGGACAGTGCGCATGGCTGGATACCTCGTTCGTGCGTCGGGTTGGTGCGGGCCGCCCGGCCGGTCGGCGGGAGCGGCGTGCTTGGATGGCATGGAGCCTGCGGGGCGATGTGTCCCAGCCGCCACGATCGGCGGACCATCAGGGACGCTGGAACGCCCCTGGCGGCTCTGAGCTGGGAGAACGAGGTGTCTCTGGGACGCCGTCCGGGACACGGGGGAGCGGAGGAATGGTGTCGGGGGTGGATGCGGCAGAGGCGTTCGGCCGGCTGCTGAGGGAGCTGAAGGAGCGGTCCGGGCTGAGCTACGGGCTGCTGGCCAAGCGGCTCCACATGAGTACGTCGACGCTGCACCGGTACTGCAACGGGGACGTCGTTCCGACGGATTACGCGCCCGTGGAGCGGCTGGCCCGGCTCTGCAAGGCGTCGCCCGAGGAGCTGGTCGAGCTGCACCGCCGGTGGGTGCTGGCCGACGCGGCGCGGGAGAGGAAGAGCAAGGCGACCGCGGTACGGGACGCGCGTGCGGCCGAGCCGGACGCGGGTGCGGATCGGGTGCCCGGGCCCGGCAGGGAGGGCGCGTCCGCGGGTCCTGCCGCGCCCGCCGCCCCTGCGGGGCCGGGGGCTCCGGTGCGTCCCGGCTCCCGTCGGCGCATGCGCTCCGCGGTGCTCGCCTCGGTCGGCGCGCTGGTGGTGCTGGGCGCCGCCGCGCTCGCCTGGACGCCCTCCTTCGGCCTCGGTGCGGACGACGCCAAAAGCCCCACGGGAGCGTCGTCGGCCGTGGACCGGCAGCGCACCGCGGACGGGGGCGCCACGTCGGAGCCGACGCCCCCCTCGCCGTCGCGGTCCGGCAAGGGCACGGGCAAGGAGGCCGAGGGCAAGCGGAGCCCCGGCGCGGGCGCGGGGTCCCTGGCCCCGAGCGGCCGTCCCAGCCGTCCCGCGACCGGTCCGGCCGCCCCCGGTGACACGGTCCCGGCCGTACCGCTGACGGTCAACGCCCGCCCGTACGCCTGGGAAGACCCGTGCAGCCAGCACTATCTGATCGACCGGTCGCCGCAGCGGGTACCGCCGCCGCCCACCGAACAGGACGCGCCGGGCTGGGTGTCGGCGCTCAGCGCGGTGTCGTCCGGGGAGCAGTACCTCGTGCTGACGGTGCAGGGCACCGGCGCGTCGACCGTGGTCCTGGAGGACCTCAGGGTCCGGACGGTCTCCTCGGACGCGCCCTTGGCCTGGAGCGACTACGCCATGGGCGTGGGCTGCGGGGGTGGCGTGGAGACGTACGCGTTCGGCGTCGACCTGGACAAGGGCCGTCCGTCGGTGGTGCCCTCCCAGGGGCAGGGCGACTTCCCGTTCAAGGTCAGCGAGTCCGACCCGGAGGTCTTCCGTGTCCGGGCCCGCACCGCCGGGCACGATGTGCGCTGGTACCTGGAGCTGGAGTGGTCCAGCGGCTCACGGCACGGCACCGTCCGGATCGACGACCACGGCAAGCCGTTCCGGACGAGCGGGAACACGGGGCGGCCCGGTTACGACTTCCCGCTCGGCGGCTCGGAGTGGTACGCCCGCGAGGACGGCTGACCGGGCGGTGCCGTCGTGGGCGGCCCGCAGACGAACGCGGCCCGCCGGAGGTGTCCGGCGGGCCGCGTCACAAAGAGTCGCGCGGAGTCACACAGCGGGGGTCAGAGCCGCTCGGGCGTCCTGATGCCCAGCAGGGCCATGCCCTCGTGGAGGGTGCGGGCCGTGACGTCGCACAGGAGGAGACGGTTCTCGACCTGCGCGGGCGTCTCGGCCTTCAGGACCGGGCACTTGTCGTAGAACGAGGTGTACAGCGAGGCCAGCTGGTAGAGGTACGCGGCCAGCTTGTGCGGGGCGTACTCCGCGGCGGCCTCCGCGACCGTATCCGCGAACTGGTCCACGTGCAGGGCCAGGGCCCGCTCCGCGTCCGTCAGGGCCAGCTCCGGGTGCGCGGACGGGCGCACCTCGCCGGCCTTGCGCAGGATCGACTGGATACGGGCGTACGCGTACTGGAGGTACACGGAAGTGTCGCCGTTCAGCGACACCATCTGGTCCAGGTCGAACTTGTAGTCGCGGTTCGCCGACGTCGACAGGTCCGCGTACTTCACGGCGCCGATGCCCACCTGGGCACCACGCTCGGCGATCTCCTCCTCGGACAGCTCCTGCGCCTTCTCCCGTACGACGGCGGAGGCGCGCTCGATCGCCTCGTCCAGGAGGTCGACCAGACGGACGGTCTCGCCCTCACGGGTCTTGAACGGCTTGCCGTCCTTGCCGAGGACCGTGCCGAAGGCGAGCTGGTACGCCTTCACGTCGTCGTTCAGCCAGCCTGCCCGCCGCGCGGTCTCGAAGACCATCTTGAAGTGCAGCGACTGGCGGGCGTCCACGACGTAGATGATCGAGTTCGCCTTGAGGTTGAAGACGCGGTCGCGGATCGCGGAGAGGTCCGTCGCCGCGTAGCCGTAGCCGCCGTCGGACTTCTGGACGATCAGCGGGACCGGTTTGCCGTCCGGGCCCTTGATGTCGTCGAAGAAGACGCAGAGGGCGCCTTCGGAGCGGACCGCCACGCCGGAATCCTCCAGGAGGCGGCACGTCTCCTCGAGCATGTCGTTGTAGCCCGACTCGCCGACGATGTCCGCGTCGCGGATCTCCATGTCCAGCTTCTCGAAGACGGAGAAGAAGTAGATCTTCGACTCGTCGACGAACTTCTGCCACATCTGAAGCGTGCGCGGGTCGCCGGCCTGGAGGTCGACCACCCGGCGGCGGGCACGCGTCTTGAACTCCTCGTCGGAGTCGAAGAGCCTGCGGGCCGTCTTGTAGAGGCGGTCGAGGTTCGACATCGCCTCCTCGCCGGAGGCGGCGGTGTCCCCGGTGTCGGCCTTGTGGTCCAGCTCGTGCGGGTGCTCGTCCAGGTACTGGATGAGCATGCCGAACTGGGTGCCCCAGTCGCCGATGTGATGACGGCGGACCACCGTCTCGCCGGTGAACTCCAGGAGCTTGACCACGGAGTCGCCGATCACCGCGGAGCGCAGATGGCCGACGTGCATCTCCTTCGCCACGTTCGGCTGGGCGTAGTCGATGACCGTGGTGCCCGGGTTCTCCGCGAACGGCACGCCGAGGCGGCCCTCGGGGTCGGCGGCGCGGGCGGCGAGGTTCTCGGTGATCGCCCGGTCGGTGACCGTGATGTTGAGGAAGCCGGGTCCGGAGACCTCGACATCCTTGATCACGTCACCGGTGACGACATGGGAGACGACCTGGGTCGCCAGCTCCCGCGGGTTCGCCTTGGTCTTCTTCGCGAGCGCCAGGATCCCGTTGGCCTGGTAGTCGGCCCGGTCGCTTCGTCGCAGCAGCGGGTCCGCGGCGGCCTCCGGCAGGGTGGCCGACAGGGCGTTCGCGAGGCGCTGGTGGACGGAGGCGGTGAGCGACGTGACCGAGGCCATGAGGTGGGTGCCGTTCTCCTCGTGCGTACGGATAGATGGAGCCAGTATCCCATGGGGGTAAAGCGGTTTTCCGTATGCGGTCGCGCGCGGGCGGAGACACGCGTGCGATGCCTTGCGGCCCTGCGCGTGCGGCGACGCGCGGGTGAGAGCTTGAAAAGCGGTTTTCGTGGATGCGGTCCCGGCAGGGACAATGGTTCGGACAGCCGTGTGACCGTGCGGCTGGTCCTGAGGAACCCCTGAAAAAAAGAGGACGTGCCGATCGTGGCTCAGAGCACCGAGACCACCGACTGGGTCTCCCGTTTCGCGGATGAGGTCATCGAGGAGTCGGAGCGCCGGGCCCCGGGCAAACCGGTCGTCGTCGCCTCCGGGCTCTCCCCCTCCGGGCCCATCCACCTCGGCAACCTGCGCGAGGTCATGACGCCCCACCTCGTCGCCGACGAGATCCGGCGGCGCGGGTACACGGTGCGCCACGTCCTTTCCTGGGACGACTACGACCGCTACCGCAAGGTCCCCTTCGGTGTGCCGGGCGTCGACGAGTCCTGGGCCGAGCACATCGGCAAGCCGCTGACCTCGGTGCCCGCCCCGAAGGGCTCCGCGTACGCGAACTGGGCGGAGCACTTCAAGGCCGCGATGATCGCGTCGCTGGCGGAGCTGGGCGTCGAGTACGACGGCATCAGCCAGACGGAGCAGTACACCTCCGGCGTCTACCGCGAGCAGGTCCTCTTCGCGATGAAGCACCGGGGGGAGATCGACGCGGTCCTCGCCCAGTACCGGACCAAGCCGAAGGCCGCCGCGAAGAAGCAGCAGAAGCCCGTCGACGAGGCCGAGCTGGATGCCGAGGAGGGCTCCGGCGCCGCCGCCGAGGACGACGGCAGCTCCGGCTCCGCCGGGTACTTCCCGTACAAGCCCTACTGCGGCCGGTGCGGCAGGGACTTCACCACCGTCACGGCGTACGACGACGACTCCACCGAGATGACGTACTCGTGCTCGGCCTGCGGATTCTCCGAGACGGTGCGGCTGAGCGAGTTCAACCGCGGCAAGCTGGTCTGGAAGGTCGACTGGCCCATGCGCTGGGCCTACGAGGGCGTCGTCTTCGAGCCCTCCGGTGTCGACCACTCCTCCCCGGGCTCCAGCTTCCAGGTCGGCGGGCAGATCGTCGGGATCTTCGGCGGCAAGCAGCCCATCGGTCCGATGTACGCCTTCGTGGGCATCAGCGGCATGGCCAAGATGTCCAGCAGCAAGGGCGGGGTCCCCACCCCTGCCGACGCGCTCCAGATCATGGAGCCCCAGCTGCTGCGCTGGCTCTACGCCCGCCGCAGGCCCAACCAGTCCTTCAAGATCGCCTTCGACCAGGAGATCCAGCGGCTCTACGACGAGTGGGACAAGCTGGTGGGCAAGGTCGCCGACGGTTCGGCCCTGCCGGGTGACGTGGCCGCGTACACCCGCGCGGTCGGCACCGCCGCCGGTGAGCTGCCGGGCACCCCGCGCCCGCTGCCCTACCGCACCCTCGCCTCCGTCGCCGACATCACCGCCGGCCACCAGGACCAGGCGCTGCGGATCCTGTCCGACCTCGACCCGGCCAACCCGCTCGGCTCGCTCGACGAGGTCCGGCCGCGGTACGACAGGGCCGAGGCCTGGATCAACACCCAGGTCCCGGCGGACCAGCGCACCGTCGTCCGCGACGAGCCGGACGTCGAGCTGCTCAAGTCCCTCGACGAGCAGGCGCAGCAGTCGCTGCGGCTGCTGCTCGACGGTCTCGAGGAGCACTGGTCGCTGGACGGGCTCACCCACCTCGTGTACGGCGTGCCCAAGGTCCAGGCCGGGTTCCCCGCCGACGCGACCCCCAGGGAGCTGCCCCCGGAGATCAAGACCGCCCAGCGGTCGTTCTTCGCGCTCCTCTACCACCTGCTCGTCGGCCGTGACACCGGCCCGCGGCTGCCCACCCTGCTGCTCGCGGTGGGACAGGACCGGGTGCGGAAGCTGCTCGGGGAGTGAACCCGGCGAGAGGCCCCCGTACGTTCGCGTACGGGGGCCTCTCGCTTCACGTGTTCACGTTGCTTTACGTGTCCACGTTGCCTTACGGGGTCAAGCGATGTGGTCCTCTTCCAGTTCCGCGGTGTGGCGGTTCTGGAAGCGCATCACCATGCGCTTGGCGTCGGCGTCCGGGACGGGGACGCCGTACGTCGCCTCGACGTTGTCGCTGAACTCGCGCGGGGTCGGGTAGCCGCTGCCGTTGATCGACTGCTTGAAGACCTGGTAGTACGACTCCTCGTCCGGGTCCGGCGCGCCGCCGCCCTCGCCGAGCTCCCGGGTCCGGTTGCCGGTGACGGGGATGGGGAAGCTGCCGGTCTCCTCAGGAGAGGGCTCCTGTGGCCCGCCGGGCTCCGGGGCCTGGAACTGCTGAGGCTGTCCCGGGCCCTGTGCCTGGAACTGCTGAGGCTGTCCCGGGCCCTGGTACTGCTGCGGCTGCTGCTCCTCGTACCACTGCCAGTGCTCTTCCTCGGGCTCGTAGGAAGGCTCCGGTTCGTACGCGGGGTCGTAGCCGCCGTGGTACTCGACCTGCGACGGGGTGGTGAACCAAGGGCTCTGCTCGGGGTCCGGCACATACGCCTGCGGGCCGCCCGGGCCGCCCTCCAACTGGGGACGCGGCCCGCCGGCCGAAGCCGCGTTCCGGGGGACGGCCGCCGCCCCACCGGCACGAGGGCGGCCCCCGTCGGCTGTCACCGCCTGCGGGGCCGGCGGTATCAGCGCCGGTTCTATGCCGGCCGCCGCCAGACCCGCCGGAGCCGTCTCCGCCAGCGGTACGCCGTAGCGGGCGAGCCGCAGCGGCATCAGCGACTCGACGGGCGCCTTGCGGCGCCAGGCGCGGCCGAAACGGGAACGCAGACGGGCCTGGTAGACGAGACGTTCCTGCTCCAGCTTGATGACCTGGTCGTAGGAGCGCAGCTCCCACAGCTTCATCCGGCGCCACAGCAGGAAGGTGGGAAGGGGCGACAGCAGCCAGCGGGTGAGCCGGACGCCCTCCATGTGCTTGTCCGCCGTGATGTCCGCGATCCGGCCGATCGCGTGGCGCGCCGCCTCGACCGCGACCACGAACAGCATGGGGATCACCGCGTGCATGCCCACGCCCAGCGGGTCCGGCCAGGCCGCGGCGCCGTTGAACGCGATCGTCGCCGCCGTCAGCAGCCACGCCGTCTGGCGCAGCAGCGGGAAGGGGATGCGGATCCAGGTCAGCAGCAGGTCCAGGGCCAGCAGGACGCAGATGCCCGCGTCGATGCCGACCGGGAAGACATAACTGAAGTTCCCGAAGCCCTTCTTGAGGGCCAGTGCGCGGACGGCCGCGTACGAACCCGCGAAGCCGATCCCGGCGATGATGACGGCACCGGTGACGACCACGCCTATGAGAATCCGGTGCATCCGTGTCAGCTGCAGTGGCGCGGCCACCTGTATTCCCCTCCCGTTGCGTGTTGTTGCGCGCAACAGGGTGGCACACACATGCGGCGCACGGGCGACCGGTGCGAAGGGAGCCCGGTCCACACGGGACCGGACTCCCTCGATTCTCCTGGTGACGCGCGGAGTTGGCCCCTGGCCGGGTCAGCTTTTCTCGGAGGCCGACGCGGACGGGGACGCCTTCTTCGACGGGCTCGCGGACGCGCCCTTCGACGGGGAGGAGGACGCCGGCTTCGACGGCGAGGCGCTCTTGGAAGCGCCCTGCGCCGGGGACGAGCCCGCCCCGGCGCCGTCGTGGTTGGCCGCCGCCACCGCGGACAACGTCTCCTTGACGGCCTTCTCGGCCGCCTTCGCCAGGTCGTCCGGGTCCGGCGTCCTTTCGCCGGCCAGGCCGGCGCCGTTGTAGTCGAGGGTGATGACGACGTTCTCCACCCGCGCCACGATCGTCTCCTGCTTGAAGGCGCCTTCCTTCTTCTTCAGGTCGTAGCGCACCGCCGTCGCCTCGTCGCCCGTCCCGGGGAGCGGCTCCGACTTGGTGTTCTTCGCGCCCTCCACGGACTGCGCTTCCCGCACCTGCTTGCCGTAGTACTCCTGTGCGAGCTTGTTGCCGTCGCCGCGGGCGGCGTCCGACTCGAAGCGCAGCAGGGAGACGTTCAGCCAGCGGAACTGGGAGCCCTTGACGCCGTTGTTCTGGAGGCTGCTCCACGAGCAGCTCGAACGGGTGGCCGCGTCGTCCGACGTGCCCTGCTTGCCGGACTTGGCCCCCTTCGGCACGAGATCGCCCAGGGTCTTCGCGGACAGCACCGCACACGGCTTCGGCAGCGTCGCGTAGGCGGCCGGCTTCACCGCGTCCGGCGAGGCGCTCTGTGAAGGCTTCGCATCCGCGGTCTGCTGCTTCTGCGCCTGCTGCTTGGCGTCGCCGCCCGAGCCCGAACCGGAATCCGAGGAGCAGCCCGCGGCAACGAGCACCGCCGGAACGGCCGCCGCGCAGACGAGGACGCGGCGCAGGCGCGTACCGGACCGGCTCGGCCGCCGGTCGCCCTGAACGTCCTGTTCGTACTGCTCTCGTTGGTTTCGCTGTGCAGGTCGGTGCATGGTTCCTTCACTCATGACGCTCGTGGGTCGTGCGGTCGGATCGGGTCCGAGGGGCCACGGTACGCGGTGGGGACGCATGCGGTGCGAGGTTCGGTTCCCCGGCGGGGGAGGGAGCGAGGGGGGTCTCAGCCGAGGGAACCCGCCAGCTGCTGGGCCAGTTTCCGGGCCTTGTCCTGCATGTCCTCGCTGCTCGGGGCACTTCCGGCGGCGGCCGGCTGCTCGTCGTACTGGATGGTCACGATCACGTTGGACGTGCGGAACACCACAGTCACCGTGCGCTGCTGGGAGTTGCTCAGCTGGTCGTCGAGGAACGCCTCGTCGGCCAGGCCGTCGAGTGTGCGGGGCTGGAGTTGGGTCTCGGTCGCGTCGGCGGACGGGCTTCCGGAGGCGGACGTGGAGGAGGAGGGGGAGGACGAGGGGGTCGCGCCGGCGCTCGAGGATGCGCCGCTGTCCGCCGAGCCGGATGCGGAGCCGGAAGGGGACGCCGAACCGGAACCGGCACCGGAACCGGGTCCCGCCTCGGGGAGGTCCGCGGCCTGCTCCCTGGAGGCGTAGACCTCATGGGCGCGGTCGTCGTCGCTGACCCTGTTGTCGTACGACACCACCCGCTCGAAGTCGACGAACAGATGGTCCGTGGCCGCGGCCGACTCCGCCTTCCAGCGGCAGCCGGAGCGGCGGTCGTTGTTGTAGGTCAGCGTGGCCTCGCCCTGGTAGACGGTGTCGCGCTGGGTCTGGTCCGCGATCTGCCGGATGCCCGGCAGGAGCGAGTCGAGGGTGCCGTGGTTCACCACGCCGCAGGCGTCGGAGAGGGTGCGGTACTTGCCGGGCTGGGCGGTGGCGGCGCTCGCGGTCGACTCGCCCGCCTTGGAGTCCTCCGCCGCACCGCCGCCGCCGGAGCCCGAGCTGCAGGCGGTCAGCAGTGCCGCGAGGAGCACGGCGGCGCCCGGTACGTACGCCTTCCGCTGCACGGTGAGGCCCCTCTCGACGGTTCCGTGGGCGTGGGAGCCCGCTGGTTAATGGGTTGCCGCCCGGGGCGGCGCCCTGGAGACAATGTGTATCGCACGCGCTGCCGTGGACGCCGGTCCGTTGTCCTATACGTCGACCTTGGCCCCGGTTTTGCGATCAGAGACTTATGTACCTGTTCGGGGGAAAGAGGCTGGTATGTCGTACGTAGAGGTGCCGGGTGCCAAGGTCCCGATCCGTATGTGGACGGACCCGGCGACGGTCGAGGGCTCCGCGATGCAGCAGTTGCAGAACGTGGCGACGCTGCCGTGGATCGAGGGCCTCGCGGTGATGCCGGACGTCCACTACGGCAAGGGCGCGACGGTCGGCTCGGTCATCGCGATGCGGGACGCGGTGTGCCCGGCGGCGGTGGGGGTGGACATCGGCTGCGGAATGTCGGCCGTGAAGACGTCGGTGACGGCGAACGACCTCCCCGGCGATCTCTCCCGTCTGCGCTCGAAGATCGAGCAGGCGATTCCGGTGGGCCGCGGGATGCACGACGCGCCGGTCGACCCGGGGCGGTTCCACGGGGTGGCCACCGCCGGGTGGGACGACTTCTGGGGCCGGTTCGACGGGGTGGCGGAGGCGGTCAGGTTCCGGCACGACCGCGCGGAAAAGCAGATGGGAACGCTCGGATCCGGAAACCACTTCCTGGAGGTGTGCCTGGACGACGACGGCTCGGTCTGGCTGATGCTCCACTCCGGCTCGCGGAACATCGGCAAGGAGCTGGCCGAACACCACATCGGCGTGGCCCAGGGGCTTCCCCACAACCAGGGTCTGATCGACCGCGACCTGGCGGTCTTCGTCGCGGACACTCCTCAGATGGGGGCCTACCGCAACGACCTCTACTGGGCACAGGAATACGCGAAGTACAACCGGACACTGATGATGACGCTTCTGAAGGAAGTGATCCGGAGGGAGTTCAAGAAGGCCAAGCCGACCTTCGAGCCCGAGATCTCGTGTCACCACAACTACGTGAGCGAGGAACGGTACGAGGGCGTGGATTTGCTCGTCACGCGCAAGGGCGCGATCAGCGCCAGGGCCGGGGAGTACGGCATCATCCCGGGTTCCATGGGCACCGGTTCGTACATCGTGAAGGGCCTCGGCAACGAGAAGTCCTTCAACTCGGCGTCGCACGGCGCGGGTCGGCGCATGAGCCGCAACGCGGCCAAGCGTCGCTTCACTCCGAAGGACCTGGAGGAGCAGACGCGCGGTGTGGAGTGCCGCAAGGACTCCGGTGTCGTGGACGAGATCCCGGGCGCGTACAAGCCCATCGAGCAGGTCATCGAGCAGCAGAGCGACCTCGTGCAGGTCGTGGCGAAGCTGAAGCAGATCGTCTGTGTGAAGGGCTGACGCGAGAGGCTCTTCTCCAGGCGGGGGCACGGGCGTTCGCGTTCCCCGCGGTGTGGTCCGGGCCGGTCGTCACAGTTCCCGGTGGACCTTGGTGTTGGACGCCTGGGCCCGGGGGCGGACCACCAGGAGGTCGACGTTGACATGGCTGGGGCGGGTGACCGCCCAGGTGATCGTGTCGGCCACGTCGTCCGCCGTCAGGGGTTCGGCGACGCCCTCGTACACCTTCGCGGCCTTCGACGTGTCGCCGCCGAAGCGGGTCAGCGCGAACTCGTCCGTCCTCACCATGCCGGGGGCGATCTCGATCACCCGCACCGGCGTGCCGACGATCTCCAGGCGGAGGGTCTCGGCGAGGACGTGCTCGGCGTGCTTGGCGGCGACATAGCCGGCGCCGCCCTCGTAGGTGCCGTGGCCCGCGGTGGAGGAGACGACCACCACGGTGCCGTCGCCGCTCGCGGTCAGCGCGGGAAGCAGGGCCTGGGTGACGTTCAGGGTGCCGAGGACGTTCGTCTCGTACATCCGGCGCCAGTCCCCGGGGTCGCCGGTGGCGACCGGGTCGGCGCCGAGCGCGCCGCCCGCGTTGTTCACCAGGACACCGATCGTCCGGAAGGCCGTCGCGAACTCGTCGACCGCCGCCCGGTCCGTGACGTCCAGCGCGTAGGCCGTGGCCGAGTGGCCCGCCACGGTCAGCTCCTCCGCGAGCGCCTCGATACGGTCCTTGCGGCGGGCGGTGAGGACCACCCGGTAACCTGCGGCCGCGAGCTGCCGGGCCGTCGCGGCGCCGATACCGCTGCTCGCGCCCGTGACGACGGCGATACGGGAGGCGGCGGAGGGTGCTGCGGCGGTCATGGCGAGGCTCCTCGGACGGCGGGCTCGAAGCTGCGGTGCGGCACACGGTCGTGCGGGCGCCGTGCGCCAAGGATAGGTCGCGGGGCAGACGGCGGGCCGGAGGGCCCGAGGGGTGATCAGTGCCCCCGGGGTGCCCACATGATGACGGCCATCCCCACGAGGCAGATCAGGGCGCCGGTGACGTCCCAGCGGTCCGGGCGGTAGCCGTCCGCCACCATGCCCCAGGCGAGGGAACCGGCCACGAAGACACCGCCGTACGCGGCGAGAACACGGCCGAAGTGCGCGTCCGGCTGGAGAGTGGCGACGAAACCGTAGACGCCGAGCGCCATGACGCCCGTGCCGATCCACAGCCAGCCGCGGTGTTCGCGCACGCCCTGCCAGACGAGCCAGGCGCCGCCGATCTCGAAGAGCGCGGCGACGACGAAGAGCGCGGCGGAACGGAGGATGAGCATGCGGCCACCTTCGCATGAGGCCTTCGTCGGCTTTCGTCGGCCGCCGGCTTTCGTCGGCCGCCGTCGGCCCTGGTCCCCGTCCCGGCGTGCGGGTCACCTGCCCGGCGGTGCCTGGAGCCCGCCGCACGTGGGATACATGCGGTGATGTCCGGGCTGACACGGAGGAAAGTGACGATGAGAAAGCGGATTGCCGGCGCGCTGGGCGCCGCCCTGGTGGTGGGTGCGGCCCTGCCCGCCGTCGCTCTGGGTGCCGAGGCCGACCTCGCCTATCACGGGTACGTGACCATGGGCCGCGGCGAGGTCAACGTACGGCTCACCCCGTGGAACCAGGCGACGTCCGGCGTCGAGGACGCCACCGTGCGGCTGCGCTGGTCCAAGCCGCTGGCGAAGGAGCAGTTGTTGCCGGGAGCCTGTGCGCGGGAAGACGAGAGCACGGTGCTGTGCCGTATGGGGGCGATCGCCCCCCTGGCCGAGGGCAGGGAGATCCATCTGAGGGTGCGACTTGCCGACACGTCGGCCGACGAGGTGCGGCTGGAGATCGACTCCCTGTGGAGCGGCGCGGTGGACCGCACCCCGGGCACCCAGCAGGTGCTGGCCCTGGGCACGGGGGACCGGTACGCCTTCTGAGTGCGGCCCGGGCGTTGTCAGGAGGATGAGCGCGTAGTCGACGCGGGACCGGCACGGACGGGGTGGCGGTCCGGCCGACGATGCCGTCGCGTTCCAGGGGGAGCGTCGAGGCGGGGCGGTACGGCGAGCCAAGGGATCTCTCGGAGACCTGTTGGCCCGCGCGGTCGGCCGCGGAGAGTGCGTTCTGCCCGTGTCCGTGAGATCGACGAGTTTCGCTCGCCCATCGGCGGGGTCCGGCGAGCGCGTGACGAGACCGTCCCGTTACGGGTCGTCGATTGTCTCGGTGACCGTGCCCGGCGCGAAGCCGAGGCGTTGTGCCGGCTCCCTCTGACGGGCCGGACCTGGTTCGGCAGGCACCCGCAGCGGTTTCGTCCGTGACAGGGGCAGCCCTCCCCCCGTCGTCCGGCCGTCGACCACCCGCCGCACCCGGCGCGACACGAGCACACTCTGCGCGGCGCTCCGGTGGCCTCCGTGCCCGCCCGGGGTCTTCACCGTGGCCTCGGTAGCCGCCCGGCATGCGGGCGGCCTCGATCGTAAGGGCGACCTCATGCTCACCGATCCCGGCCATCGCCTGCCGGTCGTCACACTTCGGTCCTCCCGGTCCCGGCCATCGCCTGCCGGTCGTCACACTTCGGTCCTCCCGATCCCGGCCATCGTCTGCCGGTTGTCCTGCTCCGGCCGTCCCGTTGCGGGCGTAGCGCTCCGATGGTCCCGTTCCGGTCATCCGGCCTGGTGGGCGGTCCCTGCCGGGGGCCGCGGGGGTGCGGAATACCTGGAGGGGTGGTGCCGTTGGGGGCTATAGTTGAATCGTAAACAACCTGGAGGGTGTGAGCGACATGCAGTTCGGGATCTTCAGCGTCGGTGACGTCACCCCGGACCCGACCACGGGCCGTACCCCGACCGAGCGCGAGCGGATCAAGGCCATCGTCGCGATCGCGCTCAAGGCCGAGGAGGTCGGTCTCGACGTCTTCGCGACCGGCGAGCACCACAACCCGCCCTTCGTGCCGTCCTCCCCGACCACGATGCTCGGCTACGTGGCGGCCAAGACCGAGAAGCTGATCCTGTCCACCTCCACCACGCTGATCACCACCAACGACCCGGTGAAGATCGCCGAGGACTACGCGATGCTCCAGCACCTCGCGGACGGCCGGGTGGACCTGATGATGGGGCGCGGCAACACCGGACCGGTCTACCCCTGGTTCGGGCAGGACATCCGCGAGGGCATCAACCTCGCCATCGAGAACTACGCCCTGCTGCGCCGGCTGTGGCGCGAGGACGTGGTGGACTGGGAAGGCAAGTTCCGCACCCCGCTCCAGGGCTTCACCTCCACCCCGCGACCGCTGGACGGCGTGCCGCCGTTCGTCTGGCACGGCTCCATCCGCTCCCCGGAAATCGCCGAGCAGGCCGCGTACTACGGTGACGGCTTCTTCCACAACAACATCTTCTGGCCGGCCGACCACACCAAGCGGATGGTCGAGTTCTACCGGACCCGGTACGCCCACTACGGGCACGGGACGCCGGAGCAGGCGGTCGTCGGCCTGGGCGGACAGGTGTTCATGCGGAAGAACTCCCAGGACGCGGTGCGCGAGTTCCGGCCGTACTTCGACAACGCGCCTGTCTACGGTCACGGCCCCTCCCTGGAGGACTTCACCGACCAGACCCCGCTGACCGTCGGCTCGCCGCAGCAGGTGATCGAGAAGACGCTGAGCTTCCGCGAGTACGCCGGTGACTACCAGCGCCAGCTGTTCCTGATGGACCACGCCGGACTCCCGCTGAAGACCGTGCTCGAGCAGCTCGACATGCTCGGCGAGGAGGTCGTGCCGGTGCTGCGCAAGGAGTTCGCGAAGGGCCGTCCGGCCACCGCGCCGGAGGCGCCCACCCACCAGTCGCTGCTCGCCGCCGCGCAGCAGCCGAAGGCCGCCGAGGAGGCGACCGCCGCATGAAACTCGTCGTGATCTCGGCGGGACTGAGCGTCCCGTCCTCCACTCGGCTGCTGGCCGACCGGCTGGCCGCCGCCGTGGAGCGGCAGGCTCCCGTCGACGTCCAGGTGGTCGAGCTGCGCGACCTCGCCGTGGAGATCGCGCACAACCTCACCAACGGCTTCCCGGGGCGCGCGCTCGCCGCCGCCCTGGAGGCCGTGACCGAGGCCGACGGGCTGATCGTGGTCACACCGGTGTTCTCGGCGTCGTACAGCGGACTGTTCAAGTCCTTCTTCGACGTGCTCGACAAGGACGCGCTGGCGGGCACGCCGGTCCTGGTGGCGGCGACCGGGGGCAGCGCCCGGCACTCGCTGGTGCTGGACCACGCCCTGCGTCCGCTCTTCTCCTACCTGCGGGCCGTGGTCGCCCCGACCGGTGTCTACGCGGCCTCGGAGGACTGGGGCGCGGAGGGCCTGCCCGAGCGGATCGAACGAGCCGCGGGCGAACTGGTTCTGCTGATGCGCGCTGGGGCCCTGCGGGAGCGGGGCGGCTTGGCGGCGGAGGCTGCCGGGGCCGGGGCGGAGTCCGTTGGGCCGGTGGTGCGGGAGGCCCTCCGTCCGGTGGCGGCGAAGGCCGTCGGTCCGGTGGCAGAGGGCGCGGGGGCCGTGTCCGAGCCCGCCCGGCCGGTCGCCGCGGCCGTGGCCGCCGGCTCCGCGGCGCAGGCCTCCGGTCTGGTCGGTTTCGTACCGAAGGCCGCCGCGCCGGACCGCGCGGACGAGACGGGCCGCCACCGCGCACCCGGTGGGAACGGTGCCGAGACGGTGCGGTCGCACGGCTTCCGGGTGACTCCCTTCGAGGAGCAGCTCGCCGCGCTGCGGAGCTAGCGGAACGGGGGGGGCGGCCGGGCGGCGGCCCGGCTCCGCCCCGCCCGCACGTCCCGGCACGCCGAGGACGTGACGCGGCGTGACGTGATGGAGCCGACACACCGCGCGGCCAGGTGAGGCGCCACGTCGGAAGCGGTGAGAGGCGGGTAAGAAGCCCGCCCGTGGCTCTGTCCGGCCGGTCGTGCACCCCGTCGGCCTTGGCAGACTGGTGGAGTGACCCAGACAGTGCTGCTCGCCGAGGACGACCGCGCCATCCGTCATGCCCTGGAACGCGCGCTGACGCTGGAGGGTTACCAGGTGACCGCCGTGGCCGACGGGGTGGAGGCCCTCGCCCAGGCCCATCGCACCCAGCCCGACGTGCTCGTCCTCGATGTGATGATGCCCGGCATCGACGGCCTCCAGGTGTGCCGGGTGCTGCGTGCCGAGGGCGACCGTACCCCGATCCTGATGCTCACCGCCCTGGTGGAGACCGCCGACCGGATCGCGGGACTCGACGCGGGCGCCGACGACTACGTCGTCAAGCCGTTCGACGTCGAGGAGGTCTTCGCCCGGCTGCGTGCCCTGCTGCGCCGCACCAACGGCACCTCCTTCGAGGTGCCCAGGGAGGAGGAGAAGGTCCCCACCGGCCAGGTCTCCGTCGCCGGGCTGCACATGGACGTCCAGGCCCGCCGCGCCTGGCGCGGCACACGGGAACTGGAACTCACCCGGACCGAGTTCGACCTGCTGGAACTGCTCGCCCGCAACGCCGGCATCGTCCTGGACCACGGCACCATCTACGACCGCATCTGGGGCTACGACTTCGGCCCCGGTTCCAAGAACCTCGCCGTCTACGTGGGCTATCTCCGGCGCAAGCTCGACGAGCCGGGGGCGCCGGCCCTCATCCACACGGTGCGCGGCGTGGGGTACGTACTGAGGGAGGACTAGTGCCTCCCGCATCGCTCCGAAGCGGCGAGGACGACGCCGGGGCCGGGATGCGCCTGTGGCGGCGGCTGCCGATCGGACTGCGCCGACGGCTGCGGCTGCGGTCCCGGCTGCGCCAGATGTCGTCGCTGCGGACCACCTTCACCCTGTCGTTCGCCGCCGTGGCCGCCGGCGTCACCGTCCTGGTCGGCTTCCTCAGCTACGACGCCGCCGCCCGGCTGGTGCGGGTGGACCAGCAGACCGTGTTCGCCCAGGTCGTGGCCGATCTGCGGGACCAGGTCAGCCAGAAGCAGCTGATGCCGCACGACTTCGCCATCTCCGACAAGGACCATGAGACCCCGCGCGACGACATCATCCGGCCCAGCCGCACGGTGGTGCAGGTGCTCGGACCCGGCGGCACGGTCGTCGACCACTCCAATCCGGCGCTGCCCGTCGGCAGCGACGACCGGCGGATCGCCGAGACCGCCCGCGCGGGCAAGCTGGTCGAGCACAAGAACGTCAACGTCGGCGGCGACGTCTACCGCGTCGCGACCGTGGCGCTCGGCCGCGGCCAGGGTGCGGTGCAGGTCGCCCAGGAGCTGAGCAGCACCGAGGACCTGCTGCGCAGCCTCCAGCAGCGCACCGCCCTGCTGATGGGTGCGGTCGTGATAGCGGCCGGGCTGTTCGGCTGGTGGCTGGCACGGCGGATCACCCGGCGGCTGGTACGGCTCACCGGTGCCGCCGAGGACGTCGCCCGCACCCGGCGGCTCGGCATCCAGGTCCCGGTCACCGGGAACGACGAGGTGGCCCGTCTCGGCCGCTCGTTCGACCGCATGCTCGGGCGGCTTGCCCAGTCGGAGGAGGACCAGCGGCGCCTGGTGCAGGACGCGGGACATGAGCTGCGTACGCCGCTGACGTCCCTGCGGACCAATATCTCGCTGCTGCGCCGCATCGACGAGCTGCCGCCCGCCGCCCGTGAGGAACTGGTCGCCGACCTCGCCCAGGAGTCCCGTGAGCTGACCGACCTGGTGAACGAGCTGGTCGACCTGGCGGCCGGCCAGTCGGACACGGAACCCGTGCAGCGGCTGACCCTCGCCGACATCGCCGAGGACGCGGCGATGATCGCCCGGCGCCGCACGGGCCGGGAGGTAGCGGTGCGCATCACGGGTGACACCACGGTCGACGGGCGGGCGACGGCGCTCCAGCGGGCGGTGTCCAATCTGGTGGAGAACGCGGCCAAGTTCGACCGGGAGGGCAAGACGCCGATCGAGATCGCTGTCACGGGTCCGGTGCACCCGCCCCAGCTGGAGGACTCCGACGAGCCGGACACCGGGGTACCGCTGGGCAGCATGCGCGTCGAGGTCCTCGACCGGGGACCCGGCATCGAGGAGGGCGACCTCATGCGCGTCTTCGACCGTTTCTACCGGGCGGCGGACGCCAGGAGCCTGCCCGGCTCGGGCCTGGGCCTGTCGATCGTGCGGGACGTGGCGACATCGCACGGGGGAGCGCCTTTCGCCTACCGGCGCGAGGGCGGGGGGTCGGTGATCGGGTTCACGGTCGGCGGGGGAGCCGCGCCCCCGGGCGACTGAGAGCCGGAGCCTTGCGGCCGGGCGGGTCGTCGCGGGTCTGTGGCGTCGTAGGTCTATGGAGCTGCAGGGTCGTGGCGTTGCGGGCGTGTGGCGTCGTAGGTCTGTGGCGTCGTAGCTATGGGCGTTGCGGGACTGTGGCGTTGTCGCCGCTGCCGGGCAGGGGGTCAGCCGACGTGGACGCGCGGCCGGTGCCTGCGGTCGGGTTCCGCCTCGCGCAGTACCTCCCGGGTCACCGGGGCCACTTCGCCCTGGCCGAAGAGGAAGAAGCGCAGGAAGTTGGCGAACGGGTTGCCCTCGGTCCACTCGAAGTAGATGTGCGGGATGCAGCGGGTGGTGTCGCGGACGTGCAGGAGCAGGGCGGCGAGGGCGTTGGGAATGGAGGACGACTCCAGGGTCAGCACGCGGTAGCGGCCGTGCAGGACCTCACCGCGTACGGTCAGGCCCGCCTCGAACTCCGAGGGGTCGCCCACCGTCACCTCGACGAAGACGAAGTCCTCCTGCGGAGGGAGATCGTTGTCGGCGCGGATCTGCTCGATCTTGTCGCGGTACTCGGCGATGTCCCTGTTGTCGGGCTCGTTGGCGATGAACCGGATCTTGCGGCTGGCGATGTCCCGGACGAAGCGTTCCGCCAGGTCGTCCAGGGTCACGCTGGTCACCCGCAGCTCGAAGGCCCGGGCGAGCCGGGACAGCAGGGAGAGAAGGATGATGCCCGCGATGAAGCAGGCACCGATCTTCACACCGTCAGGCCGCTCGATGACGTTCGCGACCGTCGTGTAGAGGAAGACCACCGAGATCACCGAGAAGACGATGGTCCAGTTGCGTTGTCCCGCCTTGCGGGCGGCGATGGTCACCGCGATCGCCGCGGAGCTGATCAGTACCAGCACACCGGTGGCGTAGGCGCCGCCCTGGGCGTTCACGTCGGCGTTGAAGATCCAGGTGACGAGGAAGGCGATCAGGGTGAAGACGATGACCATGGGCCGCACGGCCCGGGCCCAGTGCGGGGCCATGCCGTAGCGGGGCAGATAGCGGGGCATCAGATTCAGCAGCCCGGCCATGGCCGAGGCGCCCGCGAACCACAGGATCGCGATCGTCGAGGCGTCGTACACCGTGCCGAAGCCGCCACCCAGGTACTCGTGCGCCAGGTATGCCAGCGCCCGGCCGTTCGCCTGACCGCCGGCCTGGAACTCCTTCGCCGGGATCAGCAGGGTCGTGATGAAGCTGGTGGTGATCAGAAAACCGCTCATGATGACGGCGGCGGTGGTGAGCAGCTTCCTGGTCCCACGGATGCGGCCGGTCGGATTCTCCTCGGTGTCGGTCGGGTCGCCCTGCACATGGGGCATGACGGCGACGCCGGTCTCGAAGCCGGACAGGCCGAGCGCCAGCTTCGGGAACACGAGCAGTGCCAGGCCGATCATGACGAAGACGTTGCCGTGCTCGGCCGTCAGGGCGCCTGCCCAGTCGGTGGCCACCTGCGTGGCCGTCAGGACATGCCACAACCCGACGGCCACGACCACGGCGTTCAACGCCAGGTAGGTGCCGACCAGGGCGAACGCGACGCCGATCGCTTCCAGGAAGCCCTTGAGGAACACCCCGCCCAGCAGGGCGATCAGCAGCAGGGTGATGACCATCTGGTGGCCGTGCAGGGTGCCGGTGAGGTGGGGGTTCTCGATCAGGTGGGTGGAGGCGTCGGCGGCGGAGAGGGTGATGGTGATCAGGAAGTCGGTGGCGGCGAAGCCGAGCAGGGTCAGGACGAAGAGTTTGCCCTTCCAGAAGGAGAGCAGCCGCTCGAGCATGGCGATCGAGCCTTGGCCGTGCGGGCTCTCCTTGGCCACACGCCGGTAGACCGGCAGGGCGCCGGCCAGGGTGACGATCACCAGGACGATGGTGGCGATGGGCGAGAGCAGTCCGGCGGCGAGGGCGGCGATGCCGGGCTGGTAGCCGAGGGTGGAGAAGTAGTCGACGCCGGTCAGGCACATCACCCGCCACCAGGGCTGGCCCTTGTGCGGAGGTTCGGGCTCGGCGTGCGGGCCCTGAGCGGTGCCCCTGCCCATGTCGGACAGCCCCTCCAGCATCCACGCTCGCAACCGGCTCGGGTGGGCGTGCTCCGTAGCGGCCATCGGCGTGCTCTCCTGGCGTACGGCTTTGCTAACGGTTCCGGCCATCGGGAAGACCGCCTCTCCAGCCTAGGCAGAGAGCGTTCCGGGGGCCTCCGCACCAGGACTTGACGGCCGTGACGGTGGTCAGGCGCAGTGCCGGACCGCCGGCCGGGCCCCTGCCTTCCCCGGGGCCGAGGTGCTCCGCCGAGCGGGTGTCCCTGCGGGTAGACCGAGGCCGCCGCGGCCATGGAGCGCCCGCGCGTGCCGACGGCGTCGCGGACGGCCGTAACAAGATGACCGCATGAGGAGAAGGTAAGAAGTCGCGCTCTGGCAATTACGGAAATGACCTGGAGCTATCACGGCGAGTAATGGATTTCCCGGCCCTTTCGTTACTGCATTGCGGTGACGGCCGGGTCGCCGCCCGGTCGGCTCCATGGAAGCCTCGGAGATGCGCGCAGTTGGGGGAATCCGTCAGGGGGGATCTGTCACAGCACAGGAGAGAAACGTGAAATCCTCGCTTCGTACCCGCTCCGCCCGTGTCCTTCCCGCCGGTGTGCTCGCCGTCGCGCTGCTGACGGCCGGGGCCCCCGGCGCCTTCGCCGCCTCGCCTTCCGAGGCGAAGAGCACGAACGTGATCGCGGCCTCGATCACCGTGCAGCCCTCCCAGACCGAGCTGAGGCTGGGCGAGTCGGTGACGTTCACGGGCCGCGCTCAGGGCCTGAGGATAGGCGACGTGCTCAACCTCCAGCGGTACAGCGGTGGCAAGTGGGTCATCGTGAAGACCGTCAAGCTCCAGAGGGCCGACAGCTTCACCATCTCGGCCACCAAGCTTGCCGCCAAGGGCACGGAGCGCTTCCGTGTCGTCCACGGCAACACCATGTCGCCGACGGTGACCGTCATCGTGAAGTGACGTGACGCCACGAGGCATTACGCGTGAGTGAGGCCGAGAGGCACCACCTCGCAGTGACGCCACGAGGCTGAGGGGGCGCCCCGGAGACGGGGCGCCCCTTTCTTGTTGCCTCACCGGGCCTTGTTTCTCCACCGACCCGTGCGTCCGAACCGCCCAGGACTCCGTCCGCCGCGCCCCGTGCACCGTGCCCGTGCTTCACGCGGGGCGCTTGACCTGCGGTCGTACGAGGTCACGCGCGTCTGCCGCCGCAGCGCGCCCGCACGGTCGCCCTCGAACCGGTGTGCCATCGCTCCATGCTGCGACGCCCTGCCGGACGTGTCCACCGGAGCTCCGCGGACCCGCCGCGTCAGCGGGTGTCACAGTGCCGGATCCGGGTGAGCACCGTCTGCGTCAAGACAACGCCGTTCTCGGATGCTTCGCCGGTGGTGCCCCACTCCGGCTGACGTCCTGTCATCAGGCCACCGGCCAGCCGGAGTTGCCAGCGAGGTGACCACGGTGTCGCCGTCCACGGCGTCCGTCCGGTCGGCCGGACGGCCGGACGCCGTACGGACGGATGGTGTACGGAGGGGCGGTGTCCCCCGGAAGGCTCGTGGTGAGCGCGTACAACCAACCGGCCGTCCTGCGGGTCGAGTACGAGCAGCCCTCGAACAGGCCTTGAAAGGCCGGCGCCACCGGCTACCGCGTGTACCGCTGGGACCGGGCCGCGGGCACCTACGCGAGCCTGACGGGCGACGCCCCCGTCAGCGGCACTTCGTACACGGACGGCACGGCACCCACGGGCACCACGCACCACTACTGGGTGACCGCGGTGCTCGCCGACGGCACCGAGACCGCGCCGGGCGCCGCCTGGGCGATCCTGTCGCCGACGGGGGTCTGAGCCGCATCGAGGGCCGGGAGGACGCGCCCCTCCCGGCCCAGGTGACGCTTGCTGCATGTCCTGGAATCGGGGCATTCGCGGCGCTCCTCGCGGCGGGCGCGCTGGTGCCGCTCGTCGTGAAACCCGGGATCAGGGCCACACCAGGCAATACGGCTGATGCCCCGCCTCATGCAGCCGGTGGCTGAAGTCCTGCCATTCGTGCAGCGATTGGGGGTGAGAGGGCGCTGACCTGGTGTTTCGCAGGGAAATGTGCGTTGACCTGGGAAAACTCCTCTCGGTAGTTCTCACGGGTCAACGCCGTTTCCCAGGCTCATGTGCCCTGGATGTGCCCTCTGGGCCTGTCACCAGAGGGCGCCCTGCTCGGCTGACGGACGGGTAGCGGGTGGCGTCGCCGCCAGGCTCACTCGTGTCTTGGCGTTGATGGCACGAGGTTCCGTCGTCACGGCGCCTGCCTCACGCAGCTGCCGGACGGTCTCGATCACTTGGGCGGGCCGGTAGACGGTTTCCAAGAGGGCGTATCGCTTGAGCTCGGGGATGGTTCGCCCGTCGGGCGTTTCAGAGATGAAGTCGTGCAGGATCCGTCGCAGCGGAGCCGTATCCGGCTCGAAGACGAGATCAAGCATCTGCTGTTGGGTGTCCCTGGGGTCGCGGTAGCGGACGCCGTACGAAGGGTCGACCTTCCACATGGCGTCCTTCATCTTCTCCAGCCCCAGCTCGTGCTGGGTGCCGAAGATCAGGTAGAGGATCCTGCCGCCCTCGTCGACCATCTCGAAGTACAGCGTGTGCGTGAAGCCGGCCTGGCGCAGCGTGTTCCGGTATTGCTCCCGCAGGAACGTGAACTTGCCTGCGGGCGGCTGCTGGAAGACGCCTTGCCACTCCTGGCTTCCGAAGGCTTCGTCGCCGAGCTGGCGGTGGCCGTCGTGCTTCTCGGCGAACCGGGTGAGGAAGCTGGGCTCGAAGGTCACCATCACTTCGGTGCTGGGGTGACGCCCCAGCTCCTGGAGGGGCGAGAAGGGAATGTCGGGTCCGCCGAAGCTGTCCAACAGGACGAAGAGAGGCTTCCCCAATGCGCCGATGCCCCGCAGCTTCTGCACGAGGGCCGGGTGGAAATCTCCGTGACGTATGTCCACCGCTATTCGTTTGGTGATGTCGTCCGTTTGCCGGGAACGGGCGAGCTCCATCCGGTGCTGTAGCTCCTTGACGCGACGGGCGTCCTCCTCCATGAGGATCACGCGCATACGTTTCGGGAACCTGTGCAGAGTCTCGGCGAAGACTTCGTAAGCGATGACCGGGGAGCCGGGCTCGCCCTTCTTGTAGACGCCAGCACCCGCGAAGCCTTCGGCGTAACTGATCACGTCGAGCCGTGACAGCAGAATCGGCGCCCAGGCTTCCAAGTACCGCTTCAATAAGTCGTGTTTGGCCGCCGTGTGCGGATCGCGTTCCCACACGGCATCCTTCGGTACGGCCACGATCGGTCCCCCTACTCCCGTCGGCCCCGCTGGGGAGAGGGTCACACACCGTTGCCGTATGCCACCAGAGTGCGTACGGCGTCTGCTGGACTTTGGCCGTTAATGGGCTGCGACAGGCAGTCGGGGTGGCATCTCGTCCCAGGTAGCTCCGTCGAGTTCACGGCCCCCTGACTTGGGGCTGCGGCCACCCCATTGCTTGAAGAAGAAGGGCACTCCGGCGTCGTTGCAGGCGTCACGGATGTCCACCAGCCACTCCTCCTTCACGGGCCGATGGTGGGGCCCGGACTCTCCGCCGGCAATAACCCAGCCGATACCGTCCAGGTGTAGACCGGTAAGTGGACCGAGCAGCGGCTCACAGGACAGGAAGCGCACAGCGGCGGGAACTTGTCGAAGGTCGTCGACTCGGTCCAGGTGATCTGCGTCTTCGACGGAGACACCCATCCACAGGTTGGAGGGCCAGTCGAGGTCGCCGGCCACACGTCGCAGCCTGCGGGCTCTCTTAGTCAGTAGCTGGTACGTGTGCTGGGGAGTCTCGGCAATCACCTGGAAGACCTGCCGGACGAAGTCCAGGGGGACCTTGGCGTGGAAGAGGTCGCTCATGGAATTGACGAAGACCATCCGTGGGGCCTTCCACTGACGGGGAATGGCCAGTGCGTCAGGGTGAGGCGTGAGGCCGAAGCCCGGGCCGGATGTCCTGGGATCCCCGTCAGCCTGGTACTTGCCAACGCCCATGGCCTTGAGGCGCCTGGATAACGTCAAGGCGTAGCAGTTGTCACACCCAGGGGAGATCCGGTCGCATCCTGTGGTCGGATTCCAGGTCGCCTCGGTCCACTCAATTGTGCTGCGATCGCCCATGAGTCCCCTCCCGTAGCGGGTGGACACTGGTCATCAGCGCTTTCCCACCCGGCGCTTCGACTGCGCTGGCTAACGAGCGACGTGCCGAACTGACACGCGATCGCCCCCATCTTTCAGGTCGAACGCATGTTCTGTGAAGAGGGTCCCGGCGTCATCGTCAACGAGAGTGCAGCTGGGTACGTGGCCGGTTCGACCGAATGCGCCCCTCTGCCCTGGATGCGCCCTCGTGGGGCGGCCGGGATCAGATCCACACGCTCCAGGCAACGGCGGCAGCAACCGCGAGGAGGGTGATCGAGACTGTCCATGCAACTGCTGCTCGTGGAAAGCTCTGCTGCGGTCCTCCGGCGATCTCGGCTCGGGCTGATCCGCGACGGTGCGCGACGGCGACGGGCGCAGAGACGGTCACGGAGGAGTTGTCGCCTGCCACGATGTTGATGTTCTGGAGGGCCTGAGCGACTTGGGCGGGAGTCGGATCGTGCTGGCCGTGAGGCATCGTGGCGCGCAGTTCCCCGACCAACTGAACGAGTCGGGTACGCACCTGGTCGAGAACGCCTTCCAGGGCCGACGGGTGGACGGCCCAGTACAACCGGAGCACCTGACGATGGGAGTTCTGGCTCATGAGCACGGCGAGGTCGGCAGCCATGGCGTCCCCAAGCTGTACGGTCTGGCCAGCGCTTCTGGCGATGAGGGATTCGATCTGGCCGACACCCTTTCCGAGGCGGAGTTCGTTGCCCAGGTCATCGCGGGCGAAATCCGGGAGGTCGAACATGCTCACCGGTTGCTCCTTGAACCGGTATATCCCGGCAAAGCCGTCCATCACCAGAGGCGCCGATATGCGTCGATAGTCAGGAACTGGTACGTCGGTGCCCTCGTAGCCCTGGAGTTCGCGCAGTGCCCATGCCCTCAACGGTTCGGAGTGAGCGTGTCCACCCAGGGCGATCACCTGGCGCAGGATCGGGGCGAGAGGACGTCTCTCGTCTAGAACATCCGCCTCCAGTCGATCGAGGCGGCTTCTACGGAGCCTCATTTCACGACTACGGTGGCAATGACGCCGGCGACGGCGGCGAGCGCCGCGACGGCGCCCCAGATCACCGTGGTGCGGTGCCACCAGGGCTGGGGGGTTGTGGGTGCGGGCTCGTTGACGTTGGCGTTTGCGGTGCTGCCACGATCCGCCTTCGCATTCGGAGCGACGATGTGGAAGGTGGAGTTGTCACCTCCCGTGATGTTGAGGGCCTGCTGCGCGGCGGAGTCGATCTGGTTGGGGTCGGGGTTCTGCTGGCCGGGGGGCATGGTTGCTCTCACTTCCGCGACGAACTGGGTCAGACGGGTTCTGATGTGGTCGAGGACGCCCTCGACGCTGGCCACGGAGACGTCCCAATGCAGAGACGTGATGTCGGCGGCCTCGTTGCCGAGACGATGCTGCTCCTGCGTCATCTGCAGGACGTACTCGGCGGAGCCAGGCGGGCTGAGACGTAGCACCCGCTCGCCGTGCGTGACCAAGGCTTCGAGTTCTCGGACGCCTTGCCGGATGGGTGCGCTCTCCCCGATACCGCGATCGCGAGCGTGCTGGGGAAGTTGGTGGGGGCTGATTCGCCGGGTGTTGCCCTGAATGATCTGGCCCGGAAGGTTGAGATCCACCGCGACTTCGAGTGCTGCTGGCACCTTGCGGTAAGGAGGCAGTTCGTCCACGGTCGTGTACCCTTCCAACTCCTTCAGCGCCCAGGCACGCAGTTCCGTGTGGTGGGCGTAGCCAGCGAGCATGAGGCACTGGCGGAGGGCGGTCGCGAGGGAGGCGGTGTCGTCCAGGACGGTGCGCTCCAGCTGCTCCAGCCCTCGGACGTCGGGTGTCGTCACGGCATCCAGTCTGCACTGCCCCACTGACAACACGCGCCGACCTCGTTCTCCTTGCTCTCGACCCTGCTCCGAGCACATCTCGGCCAGGCCGCTGCCGTTCCTGAGCCTGCGGCACCGCAGCCTGCCATCGGCGGCATGGCCGTCGAGCCGGTTCGGGGCGCCGTGCGGTGAGTTGGGTTCAGCCTCTATCGCATCGGATGGTTCGAGATGAGCCGCGATCGTGCCACCGGATGAAAGGATGAGCGGCGCTCGGGCGGCAGAGGCCGCTGGGACGGGGAGGGTGAGTGGCCGGGGACGGGAACCGCGCGCGGGTGGACTTGATCTGGTCCGTGACCGATCTGCTGCGGGGCGGTTTGAAGGGGAGCCAGTACGGAACGGTGATCCTGCCATTCACCGTGTTGCGGCGGATGGACTGCCTGCGTCGGAATGATGCGGACCGGCGGTTGGCTGCGAATGCGGGGGAGGTAACGGGTGACCTGGTGAGCGATAGCGCGAGCACCGTTGCCATCGGCCACTCGCAGGTTCCAGTGGATCAAGGGGAGGGTAATTCTGCGGCTGCCGACTCGGGCGGGGCGGCCGGGTCGGGTGAGGGTGCCGGCTTCCCAGATGCCCCTGACGATCTTGCCCACCTTCTGCTGGCTGTCGACGACGAGGCGTCACCCGATGACGAGCTGCTTCTGGCTGAGACGGTAGATCGGTTCGTAAGGGACTTTCCCGCTGCAGTCGTCGATGTGCTCGACTCGTTCGAATTTGCCAGTGTTATGCGGCAGTTGGCGGATGCGCGGGTACTGCGGCAAGTGGTGTCACGGTTCGCTGAAATGGATCTGAGCCCCTCAACCGTTTCCGATCAGGAGATGGGGCGAGAATATGAGGAGCTGGTCCGGCGCGTCACCGAAGCGTCGCCGGAGACCACGGCTGAGCACACGAGCCCGCAGGACGTGAGCGTGTTGACTGCCCGACTGTTGCTCGGCCCGGACGCGGCAGCGCTGACCCCGTCAGGGACCTCGATCACCGTCTACGACCCGTGCTGTGGTACCGGCGGCATGTTGTCCGCCGTCGAAGGCTTTCTGAATGATCTGGGAGGCTCTTCCAAGATGTCGGTCTCCGGCCAGGAGATCAATCTGGAAACCTACGCCATAGCTCGCTCCCTACGAATGATGAGAGGTGCGGACCCGTCAGGTATTGCGCACGGAAACGTCCTCACAGACGACCGACACCAAGGTGAGACGTTCGACTATCTCTTGGCCGCCCCTCCGAATGGCCTTGATTGGAAGAGACAGCACGATGAAGTGAAGCGCGAGGCCACGGAGCTGGGATTCGCCGGGCGTTTCGGCGCAGGGCTGCCCCGTGTTAACGACAGCTCCTTGCTTTTCGTGCAACATCTCGTCGCTCATATGCGGCCCGCAGGCCAGGGGGGTGCCCGAGCCGCCATTTTGTTTACTGCGTCGTCCTTGCAGAGCGGAGGCGCAGGTTCTGGTGAGTCGGAGATCCGACGGTGGCTACTGGAGAATGACCTGCTGGAGGGTGTGGTCGCTCTCCCTCCGTACCTGCTGCCGAACATCGGCGTTCCGATGTACCTATGGCTGCTGTCCAACCGCAAGCCCCTCCAACTGCGAGGCATGGTCATTGCGCTGGACGCGCGAGGGCATACCGCGACACTGCGCAGGCCGCTGGGCGGGAAGCGCCACTACCTGACGGACCAGCACATCGCCCGGATAGCGGAGCGGTACGAGGCTGCCTATGGCGACATGTCGGAAGGTAGCCCGGAAGTTGGCGGAGAGGACGGGGCATTGCTGCTCGATGCCCAAGACCTCGTATACCAAGAGGTCACGGTCAACTGGCCGTTGCGACAGCACTTCACTGTGAGCGCCGACATCGCCGCCGACGTTGAGTCGTCCAAGATGCTGGCGCGTTTCGATGAAGCGCTGGCCCTGCTGCGCGCCCTGCGCGCGGTGACCGGCGAGACCTGGCCCACCCGGGGCGAATTTGAGAGCGCATTTTCGATCGCGTTGAAGAACGCGGGCTTGTCGACGGAGCTTCCGCGTTCCCTGTGGGGCCGAGTGCGGAGGGCCGTGGCCGTCTCGGATCCGGGAGGCGAGGTCCAGACCGACGAACGGGGGGTCACACTTCCGGACCCTGACCTGGCCCACAGAGTGCGTGTTCCCCTTGAGCAGGACGTCGCGGATTTCGTGCGGCGCGAGGTAGCTCCCGGGCATCCGGACGCATGGCCTGACCTGGACAGCGTGAAGATCGGGTGTGTGCTGCCGCAAGCTCCTTTCCTGGTAAGCGGGCCTGGCACCGGCTTTGGCCCGCTTTCCACGGTGGCGCGGCGTGTAAGCCGCTGGCTCGGCCAGAGGGCGACGGAGGGACTGCCCCTGCTGCGCGGCACCGATCTCCAGACGGCTGTCACCGCAGCAGATCTTCCGGAAGCCTCAGGGACGGGACAGGCTCTGGCCGTCTGCACTGGCGGAGACGTGGTGGGGCAGGCGGGCAATTGGCGCCTGCTGCCGCCGGACTTTGGGGACTCGGTGACACAGCTGACGGTACTGCGTCCCCTTGGCAACAGCGGGCGCGCTCCGGAAGATTTCAAGTCCAGTGAGACGGTCGTGACGCTATGAGATTTGTGGTGCGGGTTCCCTGCGCTTGGCCGGGTTGTTGATCCATGCCTGCT
>NZ_JBEYUZ010000026.1:0-59455 GCF_040643755.1 Streptomyces sp. NPDC047079 | reverse complement strand
CACTTTTCTGTTGCTCTTCCCGGGTGGCCTTCACCACTTGCGTGCTGTCGACGGGCACCCCCCGCCCGGCCTCTGCGCCGCGCGGGCGGCCCCCCCCCCCCCCCCCCCCCCCCCGCGGCCGCGAGCCCGGCGGCCGCGGCCACCCCGGCCGCCGGACCGGCGAAGGAATCCCCGCGTACCGTGGACTACCGCGCTTGGACCTCGTACCCCGACTGGCGCAGCGGCAGCAGCCAGGGTGTCCGCGCCCTCCCCGGCGCCCGCCCCGGGGTGGCGATCGCCAGCCCAGCCGGCCGCACCGACTACACCGACCCGCACACCGGGAAGACCGCGAGCTGGGAGTACGCCACCTGGACCTCCCCCGTGCACCGCCTCACCGTCCCGTCCACCGAGGCCGTCGCCTCCTGGAACGCGGACACCCCGGCGGGCACCTGGCTCCAGGTCGAGCTGAAGGGGACCTACTCCGACGGCGCGGACACCTCCTGGTACGTGATGGGCCGCTGGGCGGCCGGAGACCAGGACATCCGGCGGACCTCCGTCGACGACCAGACCGACGGCAAGAGCGCCATCTGGACCGACACCTTCGCCATCGGGGACGCCGCCTCAGGCCTGCGCCTGATGTCGTACCGGCTGCGCCTGACCCTCTACCGCACGCCGGGTACCCGGCTCACCCCGACCGTGTGGCGGCTCGGCGCCATGGGCTCCGACATCCCGGACCGCTTCACCGTCCCGGCCTCCGCCCCGGGCCTCGCCCGCGAGCTGGCCGTCCCGCGCTACTCGCAGGAGATCCACAAGGGTCAGTACCCCGAGTACGACAACGGCGGCGAGGCGTGGTGCAGCCCCACCTCCTCGCAGATGATCATCGAGTACTGGGGTCGGAAGCCCACCCCCGAGCAGCTGTCCTGGGTCGACCCCTCGTATGCCGACCCCCAGGTCTGCCACGCGGCCCGCTCCACCTACGACCACCAGTACCAGGGCTGCGGCAACTGGCCGTTCAACGCGGCCTACGCGGCAACGTTCAAGGACCTGCAGGGTGTGGTCACCCGGCTGTCCTCGCTCACCGACCTGGAGCGGCTGATCGCCGCGGGGATCCCCGCGATCACCTCCCAGTCGTTCCTCAAGGAGGAGCTGACGGGGGCCGGGTACGGCACCTCCGGTCATCTCATGGCCGTGATCGGCTTCACCGCCGACGGCGACGTGATCGCCAACGACCCGGCCTCGCCCGACGACGAGGCGGTGCGGCGCGTCTACAAGCGGCGGGAGTTCGAGAACATCTGGCTCAGGACCAAGCGGTACAACGCGTCCGGCAAGGTCGTCTCCGGCAGTGGCGGGGTCTGCTACCTGTACTTCCCGGCGCACCCGACGCCCCAGCAGCGCGAGGCGCTGGCCGCGGTGGGCGTGCGCTGACCCGAGCCCCCGCGTCCTCAGGCCCCCGGGAGACCGGGGGCGCAGCTCGGCCGGCCGTGACCCGAGCCACAGCCTGTCCTGAAACCGGCCCGCTCTTTGCGAACAGCGTCCCACCAAGTCGATCAGAGTCGAACATGCTGGTGGTGTCGTTCTGCAATACTGCGGATGTCCCGCCGGTAGTTGGAGGCTTGGGCCGAAATTGAAGAACAGTCAACAGCGTGGCGCGACACGTCCGCGGGCGCGCGGCACCGGTCGTTCTCTGGCGCGCCGCGCGGAACTGATCGCCATCGGGCGGAAGTTATTCTCAGACACCTCGTACGACGCGTTGTCCATGGACGACATCGCGCGCCACGCCCATGTGGCCAAAGGGCTGATCTACTACTACTTCACATCGAAGCGCGGCTATTACCTGGCGATTGTCGAGGATTCGGTGGCCGGCCTCGTGAACCTGGCGGCCGGCGGCCTCGAACTGCCTCCGGTGGAGCGGGTGAACCGTACCATCGACAGCTATCTGCGCTACGCCGAGAACAACCAGGCCGCCTACCGCACGATCGTGAGCGGCGGGGTCGGCTTCGACGCCCAGGTCCACGCGATCCGGGACGGGGTGCGCGAGGCGATCGTGACCACCATCGCCGAGGGGGCGTACGGTCGGCGTGAGATCCCCCCTCTGGTGCGCATGGGGCTGCTCGGCTGGGTGTGCAGCGTGGAAGGCGCCGCTCTCGACTGGATCGACCGCCCGGAGCTGTCCCGCGACACCATGCGCGAACTGCTCGTGAAGACGCTCGGCGGCACCCTGCGAGCCATAGAGGAGCTGGAACCCTCCCGCGTGGCCCCGCCGCCCGCCCGCCGGGACCCCTGACGGCAAAGTGGGGCGGGAGCCGCCACGGCTCCCGCCCCAGTGCCCTGCCGGACACGTCAGTTGATGGCCTTGATCAACTCCCCGCTCGCGGTGTCACCGCTCAGCTCCCAGAAGAAGGTGCCGCCCAGGCCCTGCTGGTTCTTGTAGGCCATCTTGGTCGCGATGGTCGACGGTGTGTCGTAACTCCACCAGTCGTCACCGCACTTGGCGTACGCGGTGCCGCCCACGGTGCCGGTCGCCGGGCACTTGCTCTTGAGCACCTTGTAGTCGTCGATGCCCTGCTCGTAGGTGCCCGCCGCCGGGCCGGTGGCCGTCCCGCCCGGCGCCGCCTGGGTGACACCGGTCCAGCCGCGCCCGTAGAAGCCGATACCGAGCAGCAGCTTCGACGACGGGATGCCGAGTCCCTTGAGCTTGGCGATGGTGGCGGAGGTGTGGTAGCCGGCCTTCGGGATGCCGGAGTAGGAGTTCAGCGGCGAGTGCGGGGCCGTTGGGCCGGTCGGGTCCCAGGCCCCGAAGTAGTCGTACGTCATCGGGTTGTACCAGTCGACGTACGGTGCCGCTCCAGCGTAGTCCGCCGCGTCGATCTTGCCGCCGCTCGTGGCGTCGGCCGTGATCGCCGCCGTGACCAGCGAGCCGGAGCCGAACTTCGAGCGCAGCGCCGCCATCAGGTTCTTGAACGCCGCCCGGCCGCTGGTGTCGCAGGTGTTGCCGCAGGCGTTCGGGTACTCCCAGTCGATGTCGATGCCGTCGAAGACGCCCGCCCACTTGGAGTTCTTCACCAGGTCGTAGCAGGACTGGGCGAAGGCGGCAGGGTTCTTCGCGGCCTCGCCGAAGCCGCTCGACCAGGTCCAGCCGCCGAAGGACCAGAGGATCTTGAGGTTCGGGTGCTTCTTCTTCAGCTTCAGCAGCTGGTTGAAGTTGCCGCGCAAGGGCTGGTCCCAGGTGTCGGCGACGCCGTCCACCGACTCGGCCGCGGTGTAGGCGCGGTCGGTGGCGGCGTAGGAGTCGCCCATCGCGCACTTGCCGCCGGTGACGTTGCCGAAGGCGTAGTTGATGTGGGTGAGCTTCGCCGCCGACCCGGAGGTCTCGATGTTCCTGACGACGTACTTGCGGTCGTAGGTGCCCCATTCGGTGAAGTAGCCGACGACCTTGGAGCCGGCTGCGGCCTGCTGGGCGGGGCGCGCCTCGGTGGCGGTCGCGGTGCCCGCGCCCGCGAGCAGCCCGGCCCCGAGGACGGCGCTGCATGCGGCGGACACGAGCGCCCGGAGGGGGAGGGCGCGGAAGCGGTGCGGTGTGAGCATCGTGTCTCCTCCGTGGGGGAGAGGGGAACGCGCGCTGACTGTACGCGTGCAGATTGGCATGAACGCGGTGAAACGGTGATCCGCAACAGTAGGAGGACTAGACCAGCATGGTCAATGGTTCGGACCAATCCGGGTTCCGCATTTTCTTCGGAGTAAGCGGTCGTTAACTGGTGACTCCATGCCTCCGATCGGGCATACTCCAAGCGCCACAACCGCTGGTCAGCCGGTTCCGCAACCCGGAGCGGCGAGCATCGGCCAGGCCCAGTGAGACCCGGCGGAGCTGTCCCACCCAAGGCGCGCATCCGTCGATGTTCCCGAACAGGGAGGAGAGCGTCGCCATGCCCGACCGCGCCCCGCAACCGGTGGACCGGCAACTGCCCACGGACGAGGCCAGGGACCTGATCTCGCTCGTCCGCGACATCGCGCAGCGCGAGATCGCGCCGAAGGCGGCCGAGGAGGAGTACGCAGGGCACTTCCCGCGCGAGGTCTTCCGCCTGCTCTCCGAATCCGGACTCCTCGGCCTGCCCTACGCCTCCGAGTACGGCGGCGGCGACCAGCCGTACGAGGTCTACCTCCAGGTCCTCGAGGAGCTGGCCACGGCCCGCCTCACCGTCGGCCTCGGTGTCAGCGTCCACACCCTGGCCTGCCACGCCCTGGCGCACTACGGCACCAAGGAACAGCAGGTCGAGCACCTGCCGGCGATGCTCGGCGGCGGTCTGCTGGGCGCCTACTGCCTCTCCGAGGCGTCCTCCGGGTCGGATGCGGCGTCCTTGCGTACAAAGGCCCGCCGCGACGGCGACCACTGGTTGATCGACGGCACCAAGGCGTGGATCACGCACGGCGGGATCGCCGACTTCTACACCGTGATGGCGCGCACCGGTGTGGAGGGACCGCGCGGTATCAGCGCCTTCCTCGTCCCGGGCGACGCCGAGGGGCTGAGCGGTGTGACGCCCGAGAAGAAGATGGGCATGACGGGCTCCCCCACCGCGCAGGTGCACTTCGACGGGGTGCGGGTGCCCGACGAGCGGCGCATCGGCGAAGAGGGCCAGGGCTTCGCGATCGCCCTGTCCGCGCTCGAATCCGGGCGGCTCGGCATCGCCGCCTGCGCCATCGGTCTGGCCCAGGCGGCCCTCGACGAGGCCGTCGCGTACGCGACCGAGCGCCTGCAGTTCGGGCGGCCGATCTCGGACTTCGAGGGGTTGCGTTTCATGCTCGCCGACATGGCGACGCAGATCGAGGCGGGCCGGGCGCTGTATCTGGCGGCGGCGCGACTGCGCGACGCGGGCCGGCCGTTCGCCAAGCAGGCCGCCATGGCCAAGCTGCACTGCACCGACACGGCGATGAAGGTCACCACCGACGCCGTCCAGGTCCTCGGCGGGTACGGCTACACCGCCGACTTCCCGGTCGAGCGCTATATGCGCGAGGCCAAGGCGCTCCAGATCGTCGAGGGGACCAACCAGATCCAGCGGATGGTCATCGCCCGTCACCTCGTGGGTCCCGAGACCCGGTGAACGGGTCCTGGTCCGCCGCGCGCCGGCCCTGGCCGGCCGGGGGCGCGGAGAGCCGCACCCACTCCGGGTCGTGGCGACCCGGCAGTGTGCGCCCGCGGTCGGCCCACGTGCGCATCAGCGCACGGTAGATGGGCGGATCCTGGGGCTGGGGCGGCGGCGGCAGAAATGCTGCCGACGCCGGGACGAGCACCCGTCGCCGACGTCCGCTCGCCGATTGTGTGGCGGTCATGCATGGGGAACGGCGGGGCGTGTGCGCAGGTCACCGGCCCCGGTATTCGAGCGTGAGTTCCTGGGGGCCTCGTACGGGGGCACGGCCCGACTTCACCTGACGGCCCGGTGGGGTCGGAGGGGCGGACCGTGTCCGGTGCCGTCCGGTGACGGCGGAGCGGCGGGTGGTGTCAGGCCGCCTGCCGGGGCATCACCGGCATCCGCACCGGGCGCGAGCCAGGGCCGCCGACGTGAGAGAACGGCTGCATCCGCCAGTCGAGTCCCTGAGGGAGCGTCAACAGCAGGGCGGTGTCCTGCTCCTGGGGCGCCACGGACTCGTCCGCGGGCCGGGCTTCGGCTGCCGAGCGGCCCGTTCCGGCGCAGACCGTGAGACCGAAGGGGTTCCACGGCGAGGCGCACAGCGCGTGCTCGGGCAGGACCTCCTCGTCCGCCAGGAGGGCGATCGGTTGCGCGCAGTCCGGGCAGATCACCCGGTACATCTCGAAGGTGTCGTACGCGTCGAACTCGTCGTCGTCGGCGGGTTCGACGCCCTCCGGCTCGGGCTCGACGACCGGCTGCTGCCGCTTGGACACGCTGCGACCAGGGTGCTTCAGACTCTGCATGGGATTCTCCCCCTCGGGCTGGGCCGACCAGGAACCGCGGCCTCGACCACAGCAAGCACTTCCCGTCCGGTCTCGGCGGTAATCACGAGGACATCACGAAGCCTGTCCGGGTTCTGTGGCGTTCGTCACATGCCGCCCGCAGGTGCCGGGTACGGCCGCCGTCTGCCGCGAAGGCTCCCTCATCCCCCTGGCCAACATCACAAACCGGGTATGACCTGCGCCGCTGAGGTATCCGCGGGGATTGGCCGCACTGTAGGTTCTAGCGCCATGGAGGAGCTGGACCGACAAATCGTGCAGCTGCTCGTCAAGGACGGGCGGATGAGCTACACCGACCTGGGCAAGGCCACCGGCCTGTCCACGTCGGCCGTGCACCAGCGGGTGCGCCGGCTGGAGCAGCGCGGCGTCATCCGCGGGTACGCCGCGGTCGTCGACCCGGAGGCCGTCGGACTGCCGATGACCGCCTTCATCTCGGTGAAGCCGTTCGACCCCAGCGCCCCCGACGACATCGCGGACCGCCTGGCCGGCGTCCCGGAGATCGAGGCGTGTCACAGCGTCGCGGGCGACGAGAACTACATCCTCAAGGTCCGCGTGGCCACGCCCCACGAGCTGGAGGAACTGCTCGCGCGGCTGCGGACGCTCGCGGGGGTGTCGACGCGCACGACGGTGGTCCTCTCCACACCGTACGAGGCCCGGCCGCCCCGCATCTGACGCGGCCGGACGCCCCCCGTACGGGAGGACCGGAGGCTTCCGGCAGGAGCGGGTCCTGCGGGCGCCTGCGCACCCGCGTACCGGCGTGTCCGGCCGGACCTGCGTGTCGGGCCGTTCGGGCGAGGCGCGAGACTGTTCCCATGAATGAGCGCACCGCCCCGCAGCGGACCGTCCTGCTGCGCCGAGGAGAAGTCCACAGCCCCGCCGATCCCTTCGCGACGGCCATGGTCGTCGAGCGCGGACAGATCGCCTGGGTCGGCTCCGAAGGCGCGGCCGACGCGTTCGCGGAAGGCGTGGACGAGGTCGTGGACCTGGCCGGCGCGCTCGTCACCCCTGCCTTCACCGACGCCCATGTCCACACGACCTCCACGGGTCTCGCGCTCACCGGTCTCGACCTGTCCGACGCGCCCTCCCTCACGGCCGCCCTCGCCCTCGTCCGCGACTTCGCCGCCGCCCGCCCCGGGGACCGCGTGCTGCTCGGTCACGGCTGGGACTCCTCCCGCTGGCCCGAGCGGCGGGCCCCGCGCCGGGAGGAACTCGACGAGGCCACCGGCGGCCGTCCGCTCTACCTCACCCGCATCGACGTCCACTCCGCCGTCGTCACCACCGCCCTGCTGGACCTGACACCCGGCGTACGCGACCGGGACGGCTTCGCGGACGGGGAACCGCTGACCCGGGACGCCCACCACGCCGTCCGTGCGGCGGCGTTCTCGGCGGTGACCCCCGCCCAGCGCACCGAGGCCCAGCGGGCCGCCCTCGCTCACGCCGCCTCCGTCGGCATCGGCTCGGTCCACGAGTGCGGGGGTCCGGAGATCTCCTCCGAGGAGGACCTCACCGGGCTGCTTCGCCTGGCCGCCGAAGAACCCGGCCCCCGGGTCGTCGGCTACTGGGCGGAGCAGGACGTCGACAAGGCGCGGGAGCTGGGCGCGCTCGGCGCCGCGGGCGATCTGTTCGTCGACGGATCCATCGGCTCGCGCACGGCGTGCCTGCACGAGCAGTACGCCGACGCGGGCCACACCGGCACCGCCTACCTGGACGCCGCCGCCGTCGCCGCGCACGTCGTCGCCTGCACCGAGACCGGGCTCCAGGCGGGCTTCCACGCCATCGGCGACGCCGCAGTCACCGCCGTGGTCGAGGGGGTGCGTGCCGCCGCCGAGAAGATCGGCCTCGCCCGCGTCCGCGCGGCCCGCCACCGTATCGAGCACGCCGAGATGCTCACCCCCGAGACCGTCGCGGCCTTCGCCGAGCTCGGCCTCACCGCTTCCGTGCAGCCCGCCTTCGACGCCCTGTGGGGCGGCACGGACGGCATGTACGCGGAGCGCCTCGGCGCCGACCGGGCCCGGACGCTGAACCCGTTCGCGACGCTGCTGCGCGCCGGTGTCCCGCTGGCCTTCGGCTCCGACAGTCCCGTCACCCCCCTGGAGCCGTGGGGCGCGGTACGGGCGGCGGCCTTCCACCGGACCGCCGAGCACCGGATCTCCGTACGCGCCGCGTTCACGGCGCACACGCGCGGCGGCTGGCGGGCGATCGGACGCGACGACGGCGGGGTACTGGTCCCGGGCGCGCCCGCGGACTACGCCGTATGGCGCACCGACGCACTCGTCGTCCAGGCTCCCGACGACCGGGTGGCCCGCTGGTCCACCGACCCCCGTTCGGGCACTCCGGGACTGCCCGATCTGACCCCTGGCGCCGGCCTTCCCGTCTGCCTGCGCACCGTGGTGGGCGGCCGGACGGTGTTCGTACGGCCGGGCGAGTGATCTGCCGGGGTGGCGTGCCCGTGTCCGCCCCCCCGGGGTCCCGTCGCGCGACCTGCGCATCCTCGCCGCTGACCAGGCGAGGGATGGAGAAACCGCAGGTCGGGCGGCTGTTGACAGTGAGGCGCAGCGGGCCGGTAGGTTCGGCCGCGTCCACCATCGGACGTCCGACCGGGGAACCTCCGCGCAGTCGCCGGAGCGCCGCTGGGTCAGGGATGGTGTGCCGCACCGGCGCACCACCACTGGGAGCCAGGCTCAGCGCCCGCGCCACGGCACGGGAACGTTCCGGCCGGTCGGCAGGGTGCGACCCGGGTGGGGCCCGGACGTCCAGTAGACAACGGCTCTCGGTCGACCCGCAGCCAGCGGGTCCCAGGTCGGCCCGAAGGGCGCCGGGCCCCCATCCGCAGCAAGCCCCGCCGGACGCCGTAAAGTGCGCAAACCGTTGTTCTTACCCGACTCTTGTGGAATCGACACCCCCATGCGCATGTGCTGTCACGTCGGTAGAGACGAGGGACACTATGGTGGTTCCCTGCGTACGGACATGAAGGGGCAGCAGTGAACGACGGCGACGGGACCCTTGCGGCAGGAGCCCAGGGGAGGCAGTTCGGTCCGCTCGGCACCGCCTTGGTGATCATCCCGACCTACAACGAGGCGGAGAACATCAAGACGATCGTCGGCCGCGTGCGCTCGGCCGTGCCCGAGGCGCACGTCCTCGTGGCCGACGACAACAGCCCCGACGGGACGGGCAAGCTCGCGGACGAACTGGCGGCCGAGGACGACCACGTCCACGTCCTGCACCGCAAGGGCAAGCAGGGGCTGGGCGCCGCCTACCTCGCCGGCTTCCGCTGGGGCCTGGAGCGCGACTACGGCGTCCTGGTCGAGATGGACGCCGACGGCTCCCACCAGCCCGAGGAGCTGCCGCGACTGCTGACCGCGCTCAAGGGCGCCGACCTCGTGCTCGGCTCGCGCTGGGTGCCGGGCGGGCGGGTCGTGAACTGGCCCAAGAGCCGCGAGTTCATCTCCCGTGGCGGCAGCCTCTACTCGCGCCTCGCCCTCGATCTGCCGCTGCGCGACATCACCGGCGGCTACCGCGCCTTCCGCCGCGAGACCCTGGAGGGCCTCGGCCTCGACGACGTCGCCTCGCAGGGGTACTGCTTCCAGGTCGACCTGGCGCGCCGCGCCGTCAAGGCCGGCTACCACGTGGTCGAGGTGCCCATCACCTTCGTCGAGCGGGAGCTCGGCGACTCCAAGATGAGCCGGGACATCCTCGTGGAGGCGCTCTGGCGGGTCACCGCGTGGGGTGTCGGAGACCGGGTGGCCAAGTTCAAGGGCCGCGGCACGGCCTCTTGAGCGAGACGGCCTCCTGAGGGATATGCGCGGGGGGGTACGGCCGTCCGTCAACCGAAAGCCGCTTTTTGGCGGTCGCCCGTACGGGTGCACGGCTACGACTGCGGGGCGGACCGGGACGACCGGCCGTGGCCTTGTCCCGCTTGTCCCGCGTTGAGTCCGCTCCAGGCACACTGGAAGCATGACGACAGGCGCACCGACTTCCTCGTACCAGGCCCGGCCCCGGCGTTCCCGGCCGCGCAGGTTCCTGCCGCTGGGCATAGCCGCCTGGCTGGTGCTGGAGATCTGGCTGCTCGCCCTGGTGGCCGACGCGGCCGGCGGGTTCACCGTGTTCCTGCTGCTGGTCGCCGGTTTCGTGCTCGGCGCCGCGGTGGTCAAGCGGGCCGGGCGCCGCGCCTTCCGCAATCTCAGCGAGACGCTCCAGGGGCGGTCCTCGGAGTCCGAGCCGAGGAGCGGCGGCAACGGTCTGACGATGCTCGGCGGCCTGCTCCTGATGCTGCCGGGTCTGATCTCCGATGTGGTGGGCCTGGTGCTCCTGCTCCCGCCGGTGCAGAGGACGGTCGGCCGACGTGCGGAGCGCAGCCTCGACCGCAAGCTCCGCGAGGCACCGTACGGCAGCCTCGGCGACGCCTTCCGGCAGGCCAACATTCACCGGCCCGACGGAAAGGTCGTCCAGGGTGAGGTCATCAGGGACGAGCCCGGGGACACCCCGGGCGAACCGCGACCGCCGCTGAGCCGCTGAGGCCGGGGCGCGTCCGCGGAGTCAAGAGGCCCGTGCGCGGAGCCCCGGACCGCCGAGCGGAGCCTTGGAGCGCGTGTGCAGGCCACCCACTCCCGCGCACACGACAGCGGGCGCCGCACGTCGTACCGACGTATGGCGCCCACTGAACCGTCGTGCGCTGTGCTGCCGTCCAGTCCCTGCGGGAACTACGCGGACTTGCGGCTGTCCCGCGGATGAACCGCGATGTTCATCGCGCCGGAACGGAGAACGGCCAGGCGCTCCGCGAGGACCTCTTCGAGCTCCTCACGGGTGCGCCGCTCCATCAGCATGTCCCAGTGCGTACGCGCGGGCTTGGCCTTCTTCTCTTCCGGGCCGTCGCCGTCCACCAGGAGTGCCGGGGCCCCGCAGACCTTGCACTCCCACTCCGGCGGGATCTCCGCCTCGACCGAGAAGGGCATCTCGAAACGGTGCCCCTTCTCGCATGCGTACTCCACGGCCTGGCGTGGAGCCAGGTCGATGCCGCGGTCCGTCTCGTAGCTGGTCACCACGAGGCGCGTGCCGCGAAGAGCTCGCTCACTCATGAATCGTGCCTCCCGGGCTTGTCGCCCACAGGACAGGTGTCGCTGTCGTCGTCATCCGGTCAACGTCCGGTCGGCGGTAAAGATTCCCGTTCCGAGTCCCGTACCGGGTCATGCGTCGCCGTCGTAGCCGCCCCTTGTTGTACCCACCGGCGCCCGGTTTGTCACATCTGCTAGCAGATGTCACCCAGCGTTTCGGCTCCTTTGACGCGCAGTAACGGTACGCCTGGCAGGCCAAACGCGTACACTACCGCCCTTTGCCTTCAGGTGCTAAATCCTTTCGGGCACCGGATTTCCCGCGTCGCGCACCGCCTGCCGCACCGGGACCCGGGCCAGCAGGACGAAGCCGAGGGCGAAGAAGGCCACCAGCGAGATGATCGCGGCCCGGTAGCTTCCGGTCAGCTGGTAGGTGAGGCCGAACAGCAGAGGGCCCAGCCAGCTCATGCCACGGTCACTCATCTCGTACGCCGAGAAGTACTCGGCCTCCTTGCCGGGCGGCACGAGGTGGGAGAACAGGGAGCGGGAGAGCGCCTGGCTGCCGCCGAGCACCAGCCCGATGCAGGCCGCGAGGAGGAAGAAGCCCACCGGCGCGCCCGCGGGCAGGAAGTAGCCGACGCCGAGCGTCAGCGCCCAGGCCACGAGGGAGCCGAGAATGGTCCGCTTGGCTCCGTGGGCCCGCGCCAGCCGCCCCATGCCCAGGGCTCCGCCGACCGCCAGCACCTGCACCAGCAGCACCGCGACGATCAGCGTGGACTGGCTCAGCCCCAGCTCCTCGGAACCGTACACCGACGCCTGGGAGATCACCGTCTGAATGCCGTCGTTGTAGACGAGATAGGCGAGCAGGAAGGCGAGGGTGAGCGGCTTGCCGCGCATGGCCCGGACGGTGGCCGCCAGTTGCCGCCAGCCGTGCACCGCGGGAGCCGTGGACGTCGCACGGCGGTCGCGCAGCCGACCGAGCGGCACCAGGGTGAACGCCCCCCACCACAGGCCGGCCGAGGCCAGGCAGATGCGGACCGCCGTGGACTCCGAGAGGCCGAAGGAGTCGTGTGCGGTGAACAGGACCAGGTTCGCGATCAGGACCAGGGAGCCGGCCGCGTAGCCGAAGGCCCAGCCGCGCGAGGAGACCGCGTCTCGCTCCTCGGGCGGGGCGATCTGTGGCAGATAGGAGTTGTAGACGACCATCGAGACGGCCATCGACGCGTTCGCGACGATCAGCAGGAGACCGCCGAGCAGATAGCGGTCGCCGTCCAGGAAGAACAGGCCCGTGGTGGCCGTGGCGCCCAGGTACGCGCAGAGGGCGAGAAGGGGCTTCTTGCGGCCCGTGCGGTCGGCCGCCGCACCCGCCAGCGGCATGACCAGGATCGCCACGACGACGGAGACGGAGACCGAGTACGCGAAGAAGGAGCCCGCCCGCACCGGGATGCCCAGCGGGTGCACATATCCGTCCGTGTCCGCCGCCGACTTGGCCACCGAGGTGAGGTAGGGCCCGAGGAACACGGTCAGCACGCTCGTCGAATAGACCGAGCACGCCCAGTCGTAGAAGTACCAGCCGCGCTGTTCGCGCCGCCGCTCGACGGCCCCGTCGGCCGCCCCCGGGAGCTTCGGGGAGCTCCGCTCAGGGGGGACCTCCATCGCCCGCTCGGTGCCGGTGCCCACCGTGCCTCGCTTCCCCGCAGTACGTGATCGTGCGCGGGCCTCAGACCCAGGTGCCCCGGTCCTCGAGGACCTTGCGCAGCGTGTCGATGTGATCGGTCATGATGCCATCCACTCCCAGGTCCAGGAGCCGGTGCATGTCCTCGGGTTCATTGATCGTCCACACGTGGACCTGGAGCCCGAGCGCGTGGGCGGTGCGCACGAAACGGTGGTCCACGACGGGCACGCCCGACTGCGACTCGGGGACCTGGGCGGCGACCGCCGAGCGGCGCACCGGCGCGGGTATCCCCCAGGAGCGCAGCCGAAGGCCCAGCACCCCGCGGGTGCCGTACGACGTCGCCAGACGCGGTCCCGCCAGTCGCTGGGCGCGCGACACGCGTCCCTCGGAGAACGAGCCGACGCAGATCCGGTCCCAGCAGTCCGTGCGGCCGATCAGGTCGAGGAGGGGGAGCAGGGCGGGCTCCGCCTTGACGTCCACGTTCCAGCGCACCTTGGGGAACTCCTCGAGCAGCTCCTCGAACAGGGGTACTGGTTCGGCACCCGCCACACGGGCCTGCCGCACATCGTTCCAGGGCAGGTCGGCGATCCGGCCCGCCCCGTCGGTCACCCGGTCCAACGTCGCGTCGTGGAACGCCACCAGCTTTCCGTCGGCCGTGGCGTGCACATCCGTCTCGATGTACCGGTAGCCCGCCGCGACCGCGCGCCGGAACTGGGCCGCGGTGTTCTCCAGGCCGTCCGCCGCCCCGCCCCGGTGGGCGAAGGGGATCGGGCCGGGATGGTCGAGATAGGGGTGGCGTTTGAGGGTGGTCACCGAGGCAGTATCACCCCCTCCGGTTGCCCGACGGCAACGACCGCGCTGCGCCCCGATGCCCGGGGGACGGCGAACACACGCAGGAAGAACTGGGCGAGCGGGCCGATGGACAGCGCGTACAGGACGGTGCCCACTCCCACGGTGCCGCCGAGGGCGAAGCCGGTCGCGACGACGGCGACCTCGACGGCCGTCCGGAGCAGCCGGATCGAGCGGCCCGTGCGACGGTGCAGACCGGTCATCAGACCGTCACGGGGGCCGGGCCCGAAGTCCGCGGCGATGTACAGGCCGGTCGCCACACCGTTGAGCACGATGCCCGCGAGGAGCAGGGGCACTCGTAGGCCCAGGAAGCGGACCTCGGGGAGTACGGCCAGAGTGGCGTCCATGGCGAAGCCGATGACCAGCACATTGGAGACGGTGCCGAGGCCCGGACGCTGGCGCAGCGGTATCCACAGCAGCAGCACGGCCGCGCCTACGATCGTGAGGACCACGCCCATGCTGAGCCCGGTGAGTTCCGCGAGACCCTGGTGGAGGACGTTCCAGGGCTCCAGGCCGAGGCCGGCCCGGACCAGGAGGGCGGAGCTCGCGCCGTACAGCGCGAGGCCCGCGTACAGCTTGACCAGCCGGCATCCGAGCCGGCTCCTCATGGACGTGTCAACGGACCAGTGGGTTCGGGTAGACGGCTCAGCAGACAAAACGTGCCCCCCTGTGGTGATAGTGGCCTGTCGCATGTCACTCTGTGGCTTGGAAAGACAAGCCATCCATGGCCAATTCCGGGAAGGTGGACTGGGAAACATGGCGCAGTGGACTTCGGCGGTCGGAGCGGCACAGCTCGCCCGGCTGCTCACCTCCCAGCAGGACCGTCCGGCGGGCCCGGGAAACCGCCGTCCGCCCGCCTACCGCGCGCTCGCCGACGGCATCCGGCTGCTGGTGCTGGAGGGCCGCGTGCCCGTCGCGGCCCGGCTGCCCGCCGAGCGGGAGCTGGCGCTCGCCCTGTCCGTGAGCCGGACCACGGTCGCCGCCGCGTACGAGGCACTGCGCACCGAAGGATTCCTGGAGTCCCGCCGCGGAGCGGGCAGCTGGACCGCCGTGCCGGCCGGGAACCCGTTGCCGGCGCGGGGCCTCGAGCCCCTTCCGCCGGAGGCGCTGGGTTCCATGATCGACCTGGGCTGCGCCGCCCTGCCCGCGCCCGAGCCCTGGCTCACCCGCGCCGTGCAGGGAGGCCTGGAGGAGCTGCCGCCCTACGCCCATACGCACGGCGACTACCCGGCGGGGCTGCCCGCGCTGCGCGCCATGATCGCCGAGCGCTACACGGCCCGCGGCATCCCGACCATGCCCGAACAGATCATGGTGACCACGGGTGCCATGGGCGCGATGGACGCGATCTGCCACCTCTTCGCCGGGCGCGGTGAACGCGTCGCCGTCGAGTCACCGTCGTACGCCAACATCCTTCAGCTGATGCGGGAGGCGGGCGCCCGGCTGGTGCCGGTGGCCATGGCCGAGGGGCTCGAGGGCTGGGATCTGGACCGCTGGCGGCAGGTGCTGCGGGAGGCCGCGCCGCGGCTGGCCTACGTCGTCGCGGACTTCCACAATCCGACGGGCGCGCTCGCGGACGAAGACCAGCGCCGCCGCCTGGTGGAGGCGGCGCGGTCCGCCGGGACGGTCCTGGTGGTCGACGAGACCATGATCGAGCTGTACCTGGAGGACGATCTGGAGATGCCGCGCCCGGTGGGCGGTTTCGACCCCGCGGGCTCCACGGTCATCACGGTGGGCTCGGCGAGCAAGGCGTTCTGGGCGGGGCTGCGTATCGGCTGGGTGCGGGCCGCCCCCGATGTGATCCGCAGCCTGGTCGCGGCCCGCGCCTACGCGGACCTGGGCACGCCGGTGCTGGAACAGCTGGCCGTGAACTGGCTCCTCAGCGCGGGCGGCTGGGAGCAGGCGGTGGGCCTGCGGCGCGAGCAGGCCCGGCAGAACCGGGACGCCCTGGTCGCCGCGGTGCGCCGGGAGCTGCCGTCCTGGGAGTTCTCGGTGCCGCGGGGCGGTCTGACGCTGTGGGTGCGCACCGGTGGCCTGTCCGGGTCCCGTCTGGCGGAGGCCGGGGAGCGGGTGGGCGTCCGGGTGCCGTCCGGGCCCCGTTTCGGCGTGGACGGCGCCTTCGAGGGGTTCGTCCGGCTGCCGTTCACGGTGGGGGGTGCGGTTGCGGAGGAGGCGGCGGTGCGTCTGGCCGCCGCGGCGCGTCTGGTGGAGACGGGCGCGTCCGGCCCGGCCGAGGCACCGCGCACCTTCGTCGCCTGACCCGGACCGCGAGCGGCGCCGGGCTCAGCCCTCCGTGGCCAGCGCCTCGACCCCCACCGGTGTGGCGGGCGCACTGCGCCGCGGCAGCAGCCCCAGGACCGCCTGCCGGTCGTTCTCGCTGGTCGCGTCGTCGTACGGGTCCGGGGTGGCCGGCACCTGGAGGCGGTGGACCGGGCCCGAGCCCAGGCGCGCGTAGCCCCGGCCGGGCGGGACGTCCTGGACGGGCGTGGTGTGCGGGGGCGCTCCGAGCACCGTCTCCAGTTCGTCCGGGGCCGCGGGGCCGAGGACCACACGGGCGCGGGTGTACTGCCGCACCGCGTCGGACAGGCCGTCCAGGGCATCGAACTGCTCGGCGACCACGACCGTGACGTTCGCCGCTCGCCCGTGCCGCAGGGGCACCTGGAGCAGGCTCTGGGGATCCGGGCGTCCGTCGGCGGCCGCGAGGTGACCGAGAGCGCCGGGGCGGTCCAGCAGGATCCACAGCGGACGCCTGACGTCGTCCGGCGGCGGGTGCCCGGCCTGCCGCGCGCGGTTGGCCGCGATCAGCCGCCGTTCCGTCTCGTGGGTGGCCCACTCCAGGCTCGTCACCGCGCCGACGAGCCCGGATTCGACGGCCAGCACGCCGTCCCGGCCCGCCAGGCACGCGTACTCGCCCGTGTCGCCGCCCTCGACGATCAGGACGTCGCCGTGCTGCAGGGCCTGGAGGGCGATGGAGCGCACCAGTGTCGTCGTACCGCTGCCGGGCGCGCCGGCGATCAGCAGATGCGGTTCGGTGGACCGTGCCCCGGTGCGCCACACCACCGGCGGCACATCGCGCTGCTCCTCGCCGTGGGTGAGCGGAAGCGTGCGCTGGACGCCGGTGGGGTCGGTGAAGCCTAGGACCGTCTCGCCCGGTGCGGTCACGAAGCGCTGTGCGGCGATGTCGGTGGGCAGGGGCGCCAGCACGGTCACCGCCAGCTCGTTCGCCTCCTCGTCCCAGGCGAAGTGGTACTCGCGGCCCCGGCCGGACTTGGCGTGCAGGAGCTGCTCGATCCGGGCCCGTGACGTGGCCTCCCCGTCGGTGAAGTAGGCGGGATAGCGGATACGCAGCCGGGAGATCCGGCCGCTGTCGTCGAAGTCGTACGAGGGGAAGGCCCGGGCCCACTCCCCGCCGTGCGCATAGAGGGGGTCGGGGTCCTGGGCCGCCGAGAAGTACGGCACCAGCGCCTCGTACAGGGCCCGTAGGCGCTTGGTCTGCGCGTCGTCCGGGCCCTGGGGCCGTGGCGGTCTGCGGTCGCGGCCCTTCCAGGCGGCCGCCGCCATGAGTGCGAGGCCCGCGAGCAGCGGCCCGTACGGTGCCAGGGCCACGACCACGATCACCGAGGCGATCAGGAAGAGGAGCGGCCCCCGCCGGTCCTTCGGTGTCTCCGCCCACCTGCGCCGCCCGGCCGCGGCCAGCCGGCGCAGTCCGCGCGCGAGGGTGAACACCGGCTGGAGGACGTCGCCCGCGCCGCCGGCCGCCGTCCGGGCCATCTGCCGGCCGCGGGCGATCTGGGTGCTGCCGCTGCGCAGGATGCGGGGGAGTGGGCGCCGGGCCACGTCGTTCTCCTGAAGGGTGGGGGCGGGGGCGGGGGCCGGGTCAGAAGTTGATCCCGCCGAGCAGGCTCGCGAGGCTCTGGCCGCCGGCCTTGATCCCCGGGGCGATGCCGGTGCTGGCGAGGTAGAAGCCGAAGAGTGAGCAGATCGTGGCGTGCGAGCCCTTGAGGCCGTCTTTCCGGAAGAAGAGGAAGACGCAGGTGCCGAGCAGCAGCACGCTGGAGACGTTGAGGACCATGGGCTCTCTCCTGGTTCGAGCGGGACTGTCACCATGAGTACTTCCAGGCTCACAGCATGTATCCATACGATAAAAGGTGCAAATGAGTGAAATCCGCCAGATTTCCCCCTGCTGGCGGAGCTGTCCGCGCCGACGGAGCGGGTCCGCGCGCCCGACGGGCACTGTCGTGATCTTTGCCTGGCGTGGTGCCGGTCATGTGCCGCGGAAGCCAGTACGCTGGCGATTCACCCGTACGGCGGCACCGCCCGCGCCAACCAGGCGTGCACGACGGCTCCGCTCGCTGTCGTACGCTCCCGCAGTCCCCAGCAGTCTGTAGTGAGAGGCGGTCCGGCCGATGAGTGAAGCCCCCGACCCCGAGGTCGTGGAGCTGGCGACCAAGATCTTCGATCTGGCGCGCCGAGGCGAGACCGAGGCGCTCGTGGCGTACGTCGACGCCGGCGTTCCGGCCAACCTCACCAACGACCGCGGCGACTCCCTGGTGATGCTCGCCGCCTACCACGGCCACGCCGACGCCGTCCGGGCCCTGCTGGAGCGGGGCGCGGAGGCCGACCGCGTCAACGACCGAGGCCAGACGCCGCTCGCCGGCGCGGTCTTCAAGGGCGAGGTGGAGGTCATCCGGGCGCTCCTCGACGGCGGCGCCGACCCCGCCGCCGGTACGCCATCGGCCATCGACACCGCCCGCATGTTCGGCAAGAACGATCTGCTCGAACTGTTCGGCGCACACTGATACGAAAGCTCTGACCAGCGAAGACGACGAAAACGGGGGAGGCGGTACGGGGCCGCCCGAAATAAGGTCGCGACAGCGCAAGACGCCGGGTCATCATGACGTCGTGGTTCATGGACGCGATGGCCGGGCAGGCGTTGCCGCACCGCGCGGACCGTGATGCGGCCCGCACGGGCCACCGACGAGAGGCAGAGGAAGATGGTCTACAACAAGCAAGAGACGGCGGGCGCCCCGACGTGTTGTCACGCGGCCAGGTAATGCGTGTTCCCCGGTTGCGTCGACGCTTGATGTGAGGCTGTTTCCCATGTTCGAACCGGTCATAGCGCCCAGTGGAACGCTGCTCGGCCTCCTCCAGAGGGGCCGCGGCGACGGCACGCTGCACGCGCTCACCGCACCGCGCGCCGAGGCGCTCGCGGCTCTGAACCACTGTGTGCTGCGCGACCCCCGCCACGACTGGCAGGTGGAGAACCGCTCCCTGTACTACGCCCGGCTCTACCTCGATCTGAACGGCGAGCTGGACGAGATCGAGGCGCACCTCTTCGGCCCCGAGGACGTCCTCGACACCGAGGAGTGCCGAACCGGCCTCGCCCTCGCGGTCCTCGGGCACCTCGCCTCCTACGGCAGGCGCGACGCACTTCAGCTGCTGCGCAGGTACGCCGCCTCGGGCTACAACTGGGCGTGGGCCCTGGACGAGCTGGCGCTGCGCGACGACGACGCGGGGCTGCGCGCCCTCGCCGCTCCCGTCCTGGCCCGCTTCCCGGCCGACCCCGAGGGCGAGGCCGAACTCGCGGCCGCCGTCCGGGACGCCTTCGAAGTCCGGCCCTGGCGGCTGTGGGCCGACGACCCCCGCGCCTCCGTCGCCAGGCGCGTGCGTGCCGCACAGGAGGCCGGCTGCTTCGACAGGTGGCAGCGGCAGCTGCGGCCCCAGGGTCCCCGGCCGGGCTGGAGCGTCCAGGCCGTCTTCGACTGGGCCCAGCAGGGCATCGAGCGCGGCGCCGTTCTCCATGTGCCCGCCGCCCGCTGCCTCACCGCCGTCGCGGGCCCCGAGAACCGGCCCGAGATCCTCCAGGCCGCCCGCTCCGGCGGCGACGGGGCCCGCTGCACGGCCCTGCGCTACCTCGCCGACGGCAACGACCCCGAGGCGCTCGACCTGATCGAGGACGCCCTGGCCACCGGGTCCGCGCTCGTCGTGGACGCGGCCGTGGACGCCTTCGAACGGATGCGCAGTGTCGCCGCCGTGGACCGGGCGCGCGGCTGGGCCCGCCGGCCCGACGCGCTCGGCGCCGCCGCCGGCCGCGTGCTCGCCTGCCGGGGCGGCGCCCAGGACCGCGACCTGGTTCTCGCGGCGCTACGGGAGGCGGTACGGGGTGAAGGCCCCGACGCGCCGACCCTGTGGACGCTCGTCGACGGCGCCGGACGGCTCGGCATCGGCTGCGCCGCACCGGTTCTGCGCCATGTCTACCGCGAGACCGCCTCGTCCCATCTCCGGGGGCGCGCCGCCCGCGCACTGGCCGCCACCGACCCGTCCTTCGCCGCCGGATTCGCCGTCGAGTGCCTCTGGGACTGCGAGGAGTCCACCCGTGAGATCGCCGCACGGCATGCCGAGACCGGGGATGTCCGTGTCGTCGAGCAGTTGCGCCGGCTCGCCGCGGACCCGGCCGAGGAGGCAGAGGTCCAGACAGCCGTACGGAGCCGGATCGGGCCAGACATGCCCACCGTGTGAACGTTTGGTGACCCGTGGGTCAGGATCGTATGGACAGGGGCTGACCCACTCGCCTGTGCAGCCCAACGCTCATGGGACGTTCCCCGGCCGGAAAGATCGACGTTGACGCGGCCACGTCCAGCACGGCGAGAACACGGGTATGCGTGTCGTCATCGTGACCGAATCCTTTCCCCCCGATGTGAACGGCGTGGCCCACTGCGCGCTCCAGACCGCCCGGCACCTCGTCGATCGCGGTCACGTTCCCCTCGTCGTCGCTCCCACGACCTCCCCCAAGTCCTCGGCGTCGTTCGGACAGGGAGGCGCCCCGATCAGGACCGGCACGGGAGCCGACGCCCTCGCGCCGTGCCCCGTCGTCCGTGTCCCCTCCATCTCGCTCCCCGGCTACCCCCAGGTGCGCGTGGCACTCCCCAGCCGACGCGTCGCCGCGGCGATCACCGCACACCGCGCCGACATCGTGCACCTGGCCAGCCCCTTCGTCCTCGGCGTCCGCGGAATGGCGGCCGCTGCCCGGCTCGGCATCCCCGCCGTCGCCATCTACCAGACCGACCTGGCCGGATACGCCCGTACCTACATGGGCGCGGGCGAGGCCGCGGCCTGGCGGCGCATCCGCTCCGTGCACGCCGCGGCCGACCGCACCCTCGCGCCCTCGAGCGCGGCCCGCAGCGACCTGGAGGCGCACGGCGTGCCCCGGGTGCAGCTCTGGCCGCGCGGCGTCGACACCGTCCGCTTCCGGCCGGACCTGCGCGACGAGACGATCCGGCGGGAACTGGCCCCCAACGGCGAGCTGATCGTCGGCTACGTCGGCCGGCTCGCCCCCGAGAAGCACGTCGAACTCCTCTCCGGTGTCTGCGGCCTTGACGGGGTCCGCGTCGTCGTGGTGGGCGACGGACCGAGTGAGACGACCCTGCGGGGCGCCCTGCCCGGCGCCGCGTTCCTGGGCCGCCGCACCGGCGACGAACTGGCCCGGCTCTTCGCCTCCTTCGACGTGTTCGCGCACACCGGCCCCTTCGAGACGTTCTGCCAGACCGTGCAGGAGGCCATGGCGAGCGGTGTGCCGGTCGTCGCCCCCGCCGCGGGCGGACCGCTCGATCTGGTGGCCCACGGGCGCACCGGCCTGCTCGTCCCGCCCGGCGACGCGACTGCCGTACGGGACGCCGTGTCGGCCCTGGTGGCCGATCCGGCGCTGCGGACCGCGTACGGGGCCGCCGGGCGCGCCACCGTCGAGGGCCGCACCTGGGCGGCCGTCGGCGACCAGCTCATCGGGCACTACGCGGACGTACTCGCCGCCCGCAGGACGGTGGTGGCGGCATGAGCTACGCCACCGAGCGTTTCGGCGGCGGACTGCGGATCGTGCGGCTCGCCAACTTCGTGGCGCCCGCCTCCGGCGGACTGCGCACCGCCCTGCGCGAACTGGGCAAGGGCTTCAAGGAGGCCGGACACGAGCCCGTGCTCGTCGTGCCCGGCGAACACCACACCGACCGCATGACCGAGCAGGGCCGGGTCATCACCCTTCCCGGGCCGCTGCTGCCCGGCACCGGCGGCTACCGGGTCCTCACGGACAAGCGGCGCGTCGCCGCCCTCCTGGAGGACCTGGTCCCCGACCGCCTGGAGGTCTCCGACCGCACGACCCTGCGCTGGACCGGCAAGTGGGCGCGGCGGGCCCGCATCCCCGCCGTGATGGTCTCGCACGAGACCGCCGACGGTGTCCTGCGCACCTGGGGCCTGTCCGAGAACCTCTCCCGGCGCGCCGCCGACGCCCTCAACACCCGCACGGCCCACACGTACGCGCGCGTGGTGTGCACCACGGAGTTCGCCGAGCGGGAGTTCGTGCGGATCGGTGCCCGCAACGTCGTACGGGCCCCGCTGGGCGTCGACCTGGAGCAGCGCCACCCCGCGCTGCGGCAGCCGGGGCTGCGCGACCAGTACGCGCGCGGGGACGAGACGCTCCTCGCCATGTGCTCCCGTCTCTCCGTGGAGAAGCGGCCGGGAACGGCCCTGGACGCCCTGGAGTCGCTGCTGCGGCGCGGGCGGCGCGTGGTGCTGGTGGTCGCCGGGGACGGGCCGCTGCGCGCCCGGCTGGAACAGCGAGCGCGGGAGCGGCGGTTGCCCGTCACCTTCCTCGGCCACGTCCGTGACCGGGACCTGCTCGGGGCACTGCAGGCCACGGCCGACGTGTGCCTGGCCCCCGGGCCCGCCGAGACCTTCGGCCTCGCCGCCCTGGAGGCGATGGCCTGCGGCACCCCCGTGGTGGCCAGCGTCTCCTCCGCGCTGCCCGAGGTGATCGGCTCCGCCGGGGCCGCTGCCGTCAACAGCGGTGAGGCCTTCGCGGACGCGGTCGAGCTGCTCATGGAACGATCCGAGGCCGAGCGCCGTGAGAGGGCACGCGCGCGTGCCGAGTGCTTCGGATGGAAGACCGCGGTGGACGCGTTCCTCGCCGCGCACGAGGCGCAGCGCCACGACACCCAGACGCACGACGCCCAGGCGCACGACACGCGGGCGCGCGTCACCCCGTCGCCGGCCGAGGCCCGGGTGCGGGACACCGCTCGGGAGGGCGTCGCATGAGACCCCTGCGTTTCGTGGCGCTCGGCGACTCGCTGACGGAGGGCGTCGGCGACCCCGTCGGGGACACCTGGCGGGGGTGGGCCTCACTGCTCGCCGGCGGACTCGCCCCCGCGGACGCGGCGGCGGAGTTCACCAACCTGGCAGTCAGCGGGGCCCAGACGCGGGACGTCCTGGAACGGCAGACCCCGCAGGGGCTGGACCTGCGCCCGGACGTCGTCTCCGTCGTCATCGGCGTCAACGACACCCTGCGCTGCACCTTCGACATCCACGCCGTCGCCGCCCGGCTCGACAAGGTGTACGCGGCCTTCCGGGCCCAGGGCGCGGTGCTGCTCACGGCCTGTCTGCCCGACCCGGGGTCGATGCTGCGGCTGCCCGGGGCGCTGGCGCGTCCGCTCGCCAGGCGGCAGCGGGCCGTGAACACGGTCGTGCACGCGCTGTCCGAGCGGTACGGAGCCGTCCATCTGCATGCCGCGGAAGGGGACTGGATCACCGACCGAGCGATGTGGAGCGCGGACCGGCTGCACCCGGGGGAGCGCGGGCACCGGCAGCTCGCCCGGCACTTCCACGCCCTGCTGGCCGAGGCGGGCGTCGCGACCGGTCCCGTGCCCTCGTCCGAACCCGAGTTCGCCTCACCCACCCGCTCGGCCAATCTCTTGTGGCTCGCCACCGCCGGGACGGGCTGGGTGGCCCGGCGGTGCACGGACCTGCTGCCCCAACTGCTCACCCTGGCCGCCGCCGAGGTGCGTCACAAGGCCAGCGGGACCAGCGCCCGGCTGGACCTGAGCGCTTCGCACGCGGTGGCGTCCGCGCTGGCCGCGATCTCGGTGGCCGAGCAGCAACCGGACGCGGCCTGAGGGGCCGCCTGACGACGGCTCACGAGTGTGAACCGGACCGGGGTGCCCGGAGTCGCCTGTGCGGCCGCAGGGAGGTCGGCGGCGCGCACGACCGCGATCACCGGGTACCCCCCGGTGGTCGGATGATCGGCCAGGAACACGACGGGCCTGCCGTCGGGGGGAACCTGGACCGCGCCCAGCACCATGCCCTCACTGGGCAGTTCACCCGTCCGGACACGCTCAAGGGCGGGACCTTCGGTGCGCAGGCCGATGCGGTTGCCGGCGGCGGACACCCGGTACGCGCGGGTGACGAGGGTGCGCAACGCGTCCGCCGTGAACCAGTCGTCGCGCGGGCCCGGCGTCACCCGCAGCACCAGTTCGGCCGGGGGCCCCGGCTGGGGAACCGTGTCCACGCGCGCACACGGACCGGCCGGTCTACCGAGCGGGAGCACGGCACCGTCCGCGAGCGGCGGCGGGCCGAGCCCGGAGAGCAGGTCCGTGGAGCGGCTGCCGAGCACCGGCTCCACGGCCACCCCGCCCGCGATGCCGAGGTAGCTGCGCACCCCTGCCCGCGCGGGCCCGAGCTCGAGCAGCGCGCCGCCCGGGACGCGCACCGGTGCCCCCCAGGGCGCCGGACGGCCGTCCACACTGACCGCGCACGGCGCGCCGCCGACCGCCATGGTGACCGCCGAACGCGGCCGTACCGCACAGCCATCGAGGGTCGTCTCCAGGACCGCCGCCCCCGGCGGATTGCCGACCAGCCGGTTCACGAGTGCCGCCGCGGGCGCGTCCAGCGCACCGGAGCGCGGCACGCCGAGGTGGGCGTGGCCGGGCCGGCCCCGGTCCTGAATCGTGGTCAGCGCCCCGGCGCGTACGACCGCGAGCGCACGGTCCGTCATCCGGAACCCACCGGCACGAAGCGGACGCGGGCCCCCGGAACCAGCAGGGCGGCCGGCACGCGCGCGTGGTCCCACAGCACCGTGTCGGTCGAGCCGATGAGCCGCCAGCCGCCCGGTGAGGAGCGCGGGTACACGCCCGTGTAAGGGCCCGCGAGTGCCACCGAACCCGCCGGGACGGCCGTGCGCGGGGTGGCCCGGCGCGGCACGTGGTAGCGGTCCGGCAGACCGGTCAGATAGCCGAAGCCGGGCGCGAACCCGCAGAAGGCGACGCGGAACTCGGCCGCCGCATGGATCCGCCCCACCTCCTCCGGCGGCACGTCCCACAGGGCCGCCACCTCCGGCACATCGGGGCCGTCGTACCGTACGGGAATCGCGATCGGCTCGCCCTCGGGCGAGGGGGCTCGCGGGATCCGCCAGCCGGTCAGCCGGGCCGCGGTCGCGGAGGGGTCGGGCACGCCGTCGAGCAGGACCGTACGGGCCGCGGGGACGATCTCGTCCGCCGTCAGCTCCCCGGCGGCCCGGCGGCGCAGCAGCTCGGCGTGCAGGGCCTGGGCCTCCTCCCCGGAGGAGACCTCGACCAGCAGGGACTCCTCGCCGACGGGCAGCACCCTCACGCGAAGGCCTCCACGCGCACGCCCGACGCCTCCAGCCCGGCGCGCACCCGGCGGGCCAGATCCACCGCTCCCGGCGTGTCGCCGTGCAGGCACAGGGAGCGTGCGCGCACCGCGATCTCGCGCCCGGAGCGCGCGGTGACGGTTCCCCGGCGGGCGAGGCCCACCGAGCGCGCCACGACCGTGTCGGGTTCGGTGATCACCGCTGCGTCCTCGCCACGCGGCACGAGGGTGCCCTCGTCCGTGTACGCGCGGTCGGCGAACGCCTCGGTGACGGCCGGGAGTCCGGCCTTCTCGGCCACCTTCAGCAAGCGCGACCCGGGCAGCCCCAGCACGGGCAGTGTCGCGTCGGCGAGCAGCACGCCGTCGACGACCGCCTCGGCCTGCCGCTCGTCGTGGACCACCCGGTTGTAGAGGGCGCCGTGCGGCTTCACATACGACACACGGGAGCCCGCCGCGCGGGCGAAGACCTCCAACGCGCCGATCTGGTAGGCCACTTCGGCCCCGAGCTCGGCGGGCGGCACATCCATCGCGCGCCGCCCGAAACCGGCCAGGTCGCGGTAGGAGACCTGGGCGCCGATCCGTACGCCGCCCTCGGCCGCCAGTTCGCACACCCCTCGCATGGTGGCCGCGTCCCCGGCGTGGAAGCCGCAGGCCACGTTGGCGCTCGTGACGACCGACAGCAGCCGTTCGTCGTCGGTGAGCCGCCAGCGGCCGAAGCCCTCGCCGAGATCGGCGTTCAGATCGATCATGATCCCTCCTGGTCGCCCGACGTCAGCCGACGCGGTACTGGTCGTCGCGGGCGTCGGTGATGAACATCTGCCCCGGTGCGTGGGTGATGGCGAACGGCGGCCGCGAGGCCATCACCGCCGCCTGCGGGGTCACCCCGCAGGCCCAGAACAGCGGGATGTCGTCCGGTTCGGAGTCCACCGGGTCGCCGAAGTGCGGCCGGCCGAGTCCCTCGATGCCGAGGGCCGAGGGATCGCCACAGTGCACGGGTCCCCCGTGCACCGCGGGGAGCAGACTGCTCTCCCGGATCGCGGCGGCCACGTGCTGCGGCGGAACCGGGCGCATGGACACCACCAGGGGGCCGTGCAGCCGCCCGGCCGGACGGCACTCGCGGCTGGTCACGTACATCGGGACGTTGCGGCCCTGCTCGATGTGGCGCAGCGGGACGCCCGCCTCGGTGAGTGCCCACTCGAAGGTGAAGCTGCACCCGATCAGGAAGGACACCAGGTCGTCCCGCCAGTGGCCCAGCACGTCCGTCGGCTCGTCCACCAGTTCGCCGTCCCGCCACACCCGGTAGCGCGGCAGATCGGTGCGCAGGTCGGCGCCGTCCGCGAGAATCGTGCCGAAGGCGCCGGCGTCGGTGACGTCCAGGACCGGGCAGGGCTTCGGATTGCGCTGGCAGAACAGCAGCATGTCGTAGGCCCAGTCCGCCGGGACGGACATCAGGTTGACCTGGGTGTGGCCCGCGGCGGTCCCGGCGGTGGCACCGGTCAGACCCTCGCGGAAGCGCGCCCGGGCCTCCCGCGGGGTCCACGCGTGCGCGTGCTCGTCGACGACGGTGACGGGGCGGTCTTCCGTACGGTTCACAGCAGCTCCTTCCCGCGGGTCTCCGGCAGTCCCAGCAGCGCCAGCGCCGCGAGGCCGTATCCCACCGCGCCGAAGACCAGCGCACCGCCCACGCCCCAGCTGTCGGCGAGGAAGCCCACCAGGGTGGGGAAGACGGCGCCCACGGCGCGACCGGTGTTGTACGTGAACCCCTGGCCCGTGCCCCGCACGGCCGTCGGGTACAGCTCGCTCAGATAGGACCCGAAGCCGCTGAAGATCGCCGACATGCAGAACCCGAGCGGGAAGCCGAGCACCAGCAGCAGGGTGTTGGCGCCGCTCGGGATGTTCGCGTACACCAGGACGCAGACCGCCGAGAGCAGGGCGAACAGCCAGATGTTGCGCCTGCGGCCCAGCCGGTCGGTGAGGTGGCCGCCGGTCAGATAGCCGATGAAGGCTCCGGAGATCAGGAACGTCAGATAGGCGCCGGTTCCGACGACGGACAGGCCTCGTTCCGTCTTGAGATAGGTCGGCACCCAGGTCGCCAGGGTGTAGTAACCGCCCTGGACGCCGGTGGAGAGCAGGCTCGCGAAGACCGTCGTGCGCAGCAGCCCCGGCGCCCCGACCGTGCCCGGACCGAAGATGGCGGCGAAGGAACCCTTCCGCGCGGTGCGTTCGCGCCGGGCCTGCGCCTCGGGAGCGTCGTGGACCCGGCGGCGTATCCAGACCACCAGCAGCGCGGGCAGTGCGCCGGTCCAGAACATGACGCGCCAGGCCAGGGCGTCGTCCACGAGAGAGAAGACCAGGGTGTAGACGGCGGCGGCCAGCGCCCAGCCCACGGCCCAGGAGCTCTGGACGGCGCCGAGCGTACGGCCCCGGTGCCGGGTGCTCGCGTACTCGGCGACCAGGATCGCGCCGACCGCCCACTCGCCCCCGAAGCCGAGGCCCTGGAGGGCCCGGAACACCAGCAGCGTCTCGTAGCTGGGCGCGAAGCCGCAGGCGACGGTGAAGACGGCGTATGTGACCACAGTGATCATCAGGGCCTTGACCCGTCCGATGCGGTCGGCGACCACGCCCGCGACGGCGCCGCCGACCGCGGAGACGATGAGGGTGACCGTGGTGAACAGGCCGGTCTGGCCGCTGTCCAGGCCGAAGTACGCCGCCAGCGCGACCATGCTCAGCGGCAGGGTGAAGTAGTCGTACGCGTCCAGGGCGTAGCCGCCGAAGGCTCCCGCGAAGGCGCGTCGGCCGCGCGGGCCCAGGGCCCGCAGCCAGCCCAACGCGCCCTGGGCGTCGATGGGTTCGGCCGCATTCGGCCGGACGTCCGAGGCCAGGGCCTCGGGTGGAGGGGTCGAGCTCATGGGCACCTCGCAGATGAGGGACGGAGGGTGCTGGAATCCGAGCCGTGCCGTGCGGAAGCCGCGGTGCCGCGTTGAGGAGAGCGGGCGGCGCCGTGCGCAGAAAGGTAGAGGATCGTTGAACGATCCTTCAATACCCGTGTTGTTTCGTCCTCGTGTCTGCGCTTGAATTCCGGGCATGGCAGAGCAGCTGACGGGACTGGCCGGCGACCGCGCCCTCCTCGGGCGCACCAGCACCGCCGAGCGCGTCTCGGACATCCTCAGGAGCCGGATCGCCGAGGGCTACTTCCCGCCCGGCACCCGGCTGTCGGAGGACAGCATCGGCGGCGCGCTGGGCGTCTCCCGCAACACGCTGCGCGAGGCGTTCCGGCTGCTCACACACGAACGGCTGCTGGTCCACGAGTTGAACCGCGGGGTCTTCGTGCGGGTGCTGGCCGTCGAGGACGTCGAGGACATCTACCGCGTCCGCAGCCTGGTGGAGTGCGCCGTCGTACGCGGCCTCGGGAAGCCGCCGTACGCCCTGGACGGGCTCGCCGAGGCGGTCGCCGAGGGGCAGCGCGCCGCGCGCGAAAGCGACTGGAAAGGGGTGTCCACGGCGAACATCCACTTCCACCGGGAGCTGGTGGCTCTCGCGGGCAGCGAACGCACCGACGAGCTGATGCGCAGCATCTTCGCCGAACTGCGGCTGGCCTTTCATGTGGTGGACGACCCGCGCCGGCTGCACGAGCCGTACCTCATGCGCAATCTGCGGATCCTCGAGACCTTGCAGGCGGGGGAGCGCGACCGCGCCGAGGAACTGCTCGCGATCTATCTGGACGACTCGCGAGCGGGCCTCGTCGAGGTCTACGGGCGCCGGGTGGCCGACCCGGGGTAGGGGGCCGTGCCCCGTGAGGGCCGCGGGGACCTGTACCGCCGGCCCCGCGCCACCCGCCCCGCACAGCCGATCCGCGCCTCCCCCCGCTCCCGCGGCGCGGTGTCATCGTTTGGGTCGTTGTCAGACTGAGGACCTAATCTGTGCACCGTGACTTCGCCTGCATCGACGGACCGTGTTCCGCCCCAGCTCAGCGCGGGGCCGCGCCCCGCTCCGGGCCCGGCCGCCGACGAAGGGCTGGCGCGGCGGCTGCGCGCCCTCGCCTGCACCGCGCCGCTGCACGACCTGGACGCACGCAAGGCCAACCTCGCGGGTGAGTACTCGGTCTACGGGATGGCGGAGATCGCCCTCGCCGCCATCGACCTGGTCACACTGAACATGGACTTCGACACGGGCGCCGACCACGACCAGATAGTGTCCCGGCTCATCCCGCGCATCGCCGCCCAGGCCCCGCGGCGCCCGGTCGCCGAGCACGAGCGCGTCGCCCGCTGGGTGCTGGAGAACCTGATCAACGTCGGCAGCGTCGACCGGGGCTTCCGCGCCATATACGGCACATTCGACCCGGATGGCACCTATGTCCGCCGTGACTACGACTTCAAGCTGATCGAAGAGGTACCCGGATACAGCGGGAGCGTCTACCTCCGCACGACGGACGAGGCGGTCAACGTCCTCGTCGGCGCCCTGGACACGGACGTCACCAGCGCGCAGATCGCCGCCGAGGTCAAGCTCGAGGTACTGATCAGCCGCGGACGCCTCGCCGACGCCCAGCTCGCCGCCGAGCAGGCGCGCTACCGAACCGTGCAGTACTCGGAGTCCCTGCGCAGGGCCCTGGAGGCCACCCGGCGCAACGTGCGCGCGGTGGACTGGCTCAACACGGTGCCGGACATGATCGCCGAGGCCCTCGACCACGTCGCCGACCGCTACCGCCACGAGAACGCCATCCTCACCAACATCCGCAAGGCCCGCGACGAGTCCGAGGACCCCGCACAGAAGCGACGCGCCGCCGAACTCGTCGACATCGTCAAGGACTGCATCCGCAGACACACCCGACTCCAGTCCCGGCTCCTGGAGGCGGGCCCGCTGTTCCGCGCCGAACAGGACCGGCAGGCGTTCGCCACGCCGATGACGGCATCCGGCACAGACCTCTACGGGCACCTTCTCGCCCCGGTGCTGCCGCTCCCGCTGGAACAGGCGATCCGCGTCACCGACGCCTTCTTCGCGCACGGCACGGGACTGCGGACGCCGGGTTGCGTGCGGCTCGGGGACCTCGTCGACCTGCTGCTGACGCCCCCGGTGGAGCGCGAGCACCTCGGGGCGGAAATGCCCGAGCCGGACCTCGTCGCGACACCGGACGACAGCCGGTTCAGCGAGGAACAGTTGGCCGCCGCGGCGCAGTTGCTCGACCTGCCGGCGGACGCGCCGCGGCGGCTGTCCGGGCTGCTCGCCGAGGCGCGCCTGACGGGGGACCCCGATCTGCCGTACCTGGTGGCCCTGTTGGCCGTGCACGCGGCCAGTCCGCCGGTGGGCACGGCCTACCGGCAGGGCGAGGAGAAGCTGCTCTTCGCCGTCGACGACGGAACGGAACTGGACGACCCCCAGTTCGGCGGGGCGGACCTGATCGTGGGGACGGCTCTGCTGGACGCTGCCGGAATGGCGGCGGACCGGACGGAGGCGGCATGACCGGCAACCAGTACCAGCGCACCAAGGAGTCCCGACCGTGACCGAGCACGTCGAGTGGAGCGAGCCGGAGACCGCCGCCGCGCCGGCGAGCGCCGCCGTCACCCCCGCCGACGCCGCCGACGCGGCACGGCTCGTCGCCTTCGGGCTGCAACCCAAGCTGGGGCCCGCCCGCGACCAGGAGTACGCGGACCTGCTGCGCCGCTACCGCGAGGACCCGTCCTTCGGACGCCTCGCCGACGCCGTCGCCACCGGACTCGGCCTGGTCGTCCTGGAGGTGTCCCCGCGCGCGGGCATGGCCGTGACCGCCGCCGAGGACTCCGTGTTCGCCGTCCGCATGAGCGACTACGCGCGTCGCACGTCGGCCGACTCCGGCGACCGCTTCCTGCACGGACTCGCCCATCTGGCCGTCGCCGCCCTCGCCTTCCCGCGCCCCGAGGACCTCGCTGACGACGGCTACATCGGCCGGGTCACGGTCAACGGCGTCGACGCCTTCGTGCGCCAGGCCTGCCGCCGCCTCGAGGAGCGGGCCGAGGAACACGGGGAGAACACCGACCCGGCGACCGACACTCCGGGCCTGGAGGCGGCCTGGCGTATCTGGGCCAGACGCAGTGCGACCGGGGCCACCAAGGACGCTCGCAGACTGGCGGGTTCCACCACCGGCATCGTTGCCAAGGCCGTCGCGTTCCTCACCGACTCAGGCTTCTTGCTGCGTACGGGCGACGAAAGCGGCGGCACCTACCGCACGACGGCCCGCTACCAGCTCCAGGTGCGCGACATGGCGGGCAGCGCGGCCATGGCCGCGCTCCTCGAACTGGGCGTCGTCCCGGTGACCGACGGCAAGGCCACCCTGCTGCCCGCCGAGGAGACCGACGACCTGGAGCTGCTGGCCGACGCCGGACTGCCGTTCCACTCCTGAGGCACCGGAGCAGGCTTCCGAAACGCCGCAGGGCCGTGAAGGCCCCGAAGCACAAGCCTTCGAAGCTCCCGGACCTATCACACCTCCCCACGTTTCCGAACACTCAAGCCGACCGACGACGAGAGCCCCCCATGTACGAGCTGTCCCGGGTCCGCCTCTACTCCATCGGGCCGGCCGGTGCGCGCTATGCCGACACCGTGCTGGACCTGCGGGGTGTGGGCGATCTGGTGCCCGACCCCGCGCCCACCCAGGCGGAGTTCTTCGAGGAGGAGCCCACCGGGCCGCCGCGCCGCCCCGCGCCCGCGGGTGTGCTCTTCCTGGAGAACGGCGGCGGCAAGTCCGTCCTGCTGAAGCTGATCTTCTCGGTGATGCTGCCGGGTCACCGCAACACCCTCGGCGGTGCCAGCTCGGGCGTGCTGCGCAAGTTCCTGCTCGCCGACGACTGCGGACACGTGGCCCTGGAGTGGCAGCACACGCTGACCGGCGAGTGCGTCGTGGTCGGCAAGGTGAGCGAGTGGCGCGGCCGCCAGGTCTCCAGCGACCCCCGGAAGTTCGCGGAGGCCTGGTACTCCTTCCGGCCGGGGCCCGGCCTGAGCCTCGACAACCTGCCGGTCGCCGAGTCCACGGCCGTACGGCCGCCCGTCGAGGGCGCGTCCGGAGCGCAGGGGCGGCGCCGCACGATGAAGGGCTTCAGGGACGCCCTCATGGAGGCGGGCAAGGCGTACCCGCACCTCGAAGTGCACTGGGAGGAGATCCACGACCGCTGGAACGAGCATCTGACCGACCTCGGACTCGATCCCGAACTCTTCCGCTACCAGCGGGAGATGAACGCCGACGAGGGTGAGGCCGCCGGTCTCTTCGCGGTCAAGAAGGACTCCGACTTCACGGACCTGCTGCTACGGGCCGTCACCGACACCCGGGACACCGACGGACTCGCCGACCTGGTCAGCGGATTCGGCAACAAGCTCGGGCGGCGCTCGGAGCTGATCGCCGAACGCGACTTCACCGCCGGGTCGGTGGACCTGCTCGGACGCATCGTCGACGCCGCCGAGACACGGTCACGGGCACGGGACATCCACGCGGGCGCCGAGCGCCGCACCCGCACGCTGGCGCGGAGGCTGTCCGCGCGCGGGGCGCAGGAGCGGGTCCGGGCCGCCGATCTGGCCCAGCGGGTGACCGCCGCCGCGTATGCCGTCACCCACGCCGAGGGCGCCAGGGAGCGCAGTGCTCTTGTGGCGGCCGAACTGGCCTACCGGCACGCCTCCTTGGCACTCGCCGGGGCGGAGAAGGCCGCTGCCGCGCAGAAGCGGGAACTGGCCGACGCGCGCCAGTTGTACTCGGCGTGGCAGGCCGCCGAGGCCGTGCTGCGGCACCGCGCCGCCGCCGACCGCTCCGCGCGCGTGGCCGCCGCGATCCGCGAGGCCGAACGGGACGCCGCCCCGGCACTGGCCGCCCGCGCCAAGGCAGCCGTCGATCTCGTACGGGCGCTGCACGCGGCCGCCGAGAGCGCCGAGTCCCTGGCCAACGAGGAGGAGGAGCGGTCCGCCGCCCTCCAGGAGGAGGGCGAGTCCGCCCACCGGGACGCCACCGCTGCCGCCACACAGGCACAGCGTGCCCGCAGCGAGGCGGAGCATCTGCGCCAGCGGCTCGCAGAGGTGGAGCAGGAGACCGCGCAGGCGGTACGAGCGGGCTGGCTGGACGACAGCGCCCCCGACGCCGACCCGGCAAGGGCCGCACTGGCCGCGAGCGATGCGGAGAAGACGGCCGTCGTGGGCTGGGACAGCGCCCGCGAGGCATCCCGCCGCGCGTCCGAGCACGCACGCGAGGCCGCCTCCGCCGAGTCCCGCGCGGAACTGACGGCCGCTCGCGCGGCGGACGCGGCCACGGCCGCCGAGCGTGCCTACCAGGCCGAGCGCCGGACCGCGCGGGCGCTGGCCGCGGAGGAGCGCCTGGCGGAACTGCTGAGCCTGTCGGGCACGGACGCGCACAAGCGGGTCCCCGGCCCCCGGCGCGACGCGGACTCGGACACCGACGTCTCCGACGCCCCGGCCACCGAGGACCCCCTCACGCCCGAGGAACTGGACGGCTTCGCCGACGAACTGCGCGCCCTGCTCGAGGACTCCGTCGCCTCCGCCGAACGGCAGCTCTTCGAACTGCGCACCGCGGCCGCCGACGACGCGCGCATCCTCGGGGCGCTCGGTGACGGCGGGTTGCTGCCTCCGGGTCCCGACGTGCTGGCGACCGTCGAGTTCCTCGGCGAACACGGCATTCCGGCGCTGCCCGGCTGGCGTTATCTCGCGCAGGCCGTCGACCCCGCCGACCACGCGCGCGTGCTGGCCGCCCGCCCCGAACTCGTCGACGGCGTGATCATCACCGATCCGGAGTCGCATGCCCGGGCCCGCAGGGCTCTGAGCGATGCCGCGCTGCTGCCCCGCTCCGCCGTCGCCGTCGGCACCGCCGCCGCGCTGCTCGCACCGGCCCCGGCCCTCGAGGGGAGCGACAGCGGCGCCGGCAGCGTCTTCCTGGTACCGCCGAACCCGGCCATGCACGACGAGCACGCCGCCGACGAGGAGCGGCAGGCACTGCGCGCCCGGGCCACCGCCCGGGACGAGGAGATCCGGGCGCTCGCGGCCCGGCTCGGCAAGGACCGGGAGCTGGCGGCCCGGCTGGCATCCTGGCGCACCGGCTGCCCGGCCGGCCGGCTCACCGAACTCGCCACGGCCGCCCTGGACGCCCGCGAGTTCGCCGAGGAGGCGGAGGCCGAGCTGGCCGAGGCGCGCACCGTCCGCGCCGAGGCCGACGAGGCCGCGGCCGAGGCCGCCCGGAGGCGCGACGAGCGGCAGGAGGCCGCCCAGAGAGCCCGCCGCGCAGCCGACGCCCTCGCCGGGCTGGCCTTCCGGCTGCGCGAGCGCGCGGGCTGGCAGGCGAAGCTGCGGGAACTCGCCGACGAGGCCGTCGAGTCGGAGGTCCGCGCCCAGTCGTGTCTGGAACGCGCCCGCGCGGCCGACGAGGACCGCCGCGCGGCGCAGCGCGCCGCCGACGACGCCCGCCGCACGGCGCGTGCGCTGCGCGGCGAGCGCGCGGAGATCGCGGGCGCCCCCGATGACGTACCGGAGGGCGACGCGGACACGCCCAAGGCGTCCCTGCCCGCCCTCCGCGAGGCCTACCGGGCCGCCTCCCAGGTGTACGAGAAGGTCGGCGTCGGTGCCGATCTGCGGGCCGAACAGGCGCGGGCCGAGAGCGACGAGTCCGCCGCGCTCGCCGAACTGGACCGGCTCAGCAACAAGGTGCGCACACGCGCCGAGCAGCTCCTCCAGTCCCCGGACGGCTCGGACGGCCCGTCCCGGCAGGCCGCCGCCGCACGCGCCGAGGAACTGGTGCAGCTGCTGGAGACCCGCATGTCCACGGCCAGCGAGCAGCTCGGGCGGCTGCGCGGCGAGGCCGAGCGGCACGCACCCGAGGACGGCGAGGCCCACACCGAACTGCCCGAGGAGCTGATGCCCCGGGACGCCGAGCACGCACAGGCCCTGCTGCGCACCGCGACGGCCGAACTGGCCTCCCGAGCCGAGGCGCTCGGCCAGGCCCGCGAGGCCCACGCCGGACTGCTTCAGACCCATCGGGCCGCCGAGGACGCGGCGAGCGGCTTCGACGAGGTCGTGGCGATGCTCCGCGACCTGCTGCGCGAGCATGCCCCGGAGGAGGAGCAGGAGGAGCCGGAACCTTACCCGGGCACGCTGGAGGAGGCCCGCCGGGCCGCCGCCGAGACCCGCAGGTCGCTGCGCGGCTGCGCCGCCGATCTGTCCGCCGCCGAGACCGCCGTCCGCGAGGCCTGCGACGTGCTGGTCCGGCACGCCAACTCCACGCGGTACGAGCAGGTCCGCACCCCCGCCCGGCAGCAGATCCGCGAACTGCCCGCGTCCGCGCTGCCGGAGCACGCACAGCGGTGGGCGGATGCCTTCGCGCCCCGACTGCGCGTACTGACCGACGAGTTGGCGCAGCTGGAGCGCAACCGCGACTCGATCGTGGACCGTCTGCGGGGCCTGGTGGAGTCGGCGCTGACGACCCTGCGGTCCGCTCAGCGGCTGTCCCGGCTCCCCGAGGGCCTCGGTGAATGGTCCGGGCAGGAGTTCCTGCGGATCCGCTTCGAGGAGCCCGACCAGGCCACGCTGATCGAACGCCTCGGAGAGGTCGTCGACGAGGCGACCCGGGCGGCCGTCAAGAAGAACTCCGACCTGCGGCGCGACGGCATGTCGCTGCTGCTGAGGGGAGTCGCGGCGGCGCTCCAGCCCAAGGGCGTCGCGGTCGAGATCCTCAAGCCGGACGCCGTGCTGCGTGCCGAGCGGGTTCCGGTCGGGCAGATGGGGGACGTGTTCTCGGGCGGGCAGCTGCTCACCGCCGCCATCGCCCTCTACTGCACGATGGCGGCGCTGCGCTCCAACGACCGGGGCCGCGACAAGCACCGCCACGCGGGCACGCTGTTCCTGGACAATCCCATCGGGCGCGCCAACGCCACTTATCTGCTGGAGCTCCAGCGGGCCGTCTCGGACGCGCTCGGCGTCCAGCTCCTCTACACCACCGGGCTCTTCGACACCACCGCCCTCGCCGAGTTTCCGCTGGTCATCCGTTTGCGCAACGACGCCGACCTGCGAGCCGGGCTGAAGTACATCCGGGTGGAGGAGCATCTCCGGCCCGGGCTGCCGCAGCAGCCCCCGGCCGGAGAGGCGGTGCACAGCGAGATCACTGCGACCCGGATGTTCAAACGGCCCGCGTGACCTACGCGTCCGCCCCCCTCTTCCAACACCGGCCGGCTCACCGGTCCACAGCTCACCCTGCACAACGGCGAGCTGTGCGAGACGGCCGCGTCACCGCCCTTGCGTCACGGGTGGGACAGCTGGCCGGCCCCGCCCTGCCTGCGTATGCGCCGCTGAGTCCGCTCCGCGGCCCGCGCCTGCCGCCGGGCCCTGCGGCGCTCGCGGCGCAGCTGCCGGGCCGTGCTGCTGGGGGCCGACACCACTCCATGGCGCTGGTACCACACCTGGCGCGTCACCCAGACGTCGAGTACGCCCCAGGTGGCCACCACGGTGCAGGCGACGCTCGAGAGGACCATCGGGAACGCCAGCCAGGAGCCGGCCAGTGTGCACAGGAAGGCGATGACCGCCTGGATCAGCGTCACCGCGATGATGAGCACCGCTCGCACCGCCGCCGTGCGCACCGGGTCCGGGAGCCGTCGCCGGGGCGCGGGCTCCTCCACCCACAACGGCCGGTAGTACGGAGCCTCCTGACGCTCCTTGTCCCTCGTCATCCGCCGGTCGCCCACCGGGGCGTCCGCCCTGTCCGCCGTGCCGCGCTCCCGCGTCGCCTTCCGGGCGGCGCGCTCCGGGACGCCGTCAACCGGTTCCTGCGCGTCCCCCCGCGCCAGGTTTGGCGCCGCCCCACCCGACCCGGTCGTCCCGCGTCGCTCCACCGTGCCCATCGACATGCCACTCCCCACCGCCCGCAGACCGCTCGCCCCGGCGTCATCCGACCCCGGCTCCCCAGTGGCTGCCCGGCTTGCGCTATTTTACGCCGCCTGGGTGCGGCATGCGGCGCCTGTGGCCGAATCCGCCCCCGATTCCCGTACAGAAGGACGACCGATGTTCCGCGAAGATTCCCAATGAGCGAAAATTTCCGGCCAACCGCCCTTCATGCCCGGCCTGGTGTCTTCCTGTGCCGCCTTCCTGTTCCAGGGAGCAAATTCCCCGTAATGGCGGGACAACTCCCCATGTCCTGTTCGCTTTCCACGGGGTGGTGTGACGGGTCGGCCCTTCGAGATACCTGTGTGTCGGTAGTAGGCTCACGCCGTTTGTTGACGCACATGTGTACCCCCGGCCGGAGGGGGTCGAGCTGGGGGAGGCCATGCGCTTTCGCGGGAAGTCCATCCGCCGGAAGATCGTGGCGCTCCTCCTCGTGCCGCTCCTGTCCCTGACCGCCATCTGGGCGTTCGCGACCGTACTCACCGGCCGTGCGGCCCAGTCCGTCTTCCACGCTTCAGACGTCGTCGAAAAGATCGGCTACCCCACCGAGGACACGGTCCGTGTCCTACAGGAGGAACGCCGCCAGACCCTCGTCTACCTCGCGGACCCCCGCGCCTCCGACTCCCTCGCCGCGCTGCACCGCAGCCGCGCCGCCACCGACCAGGCCGTGGCGAGGCTCCGTCGCGGCAGCAAGGACGGGGACCTCCACCAGGACATGGGGCCGGGCACCGCTCAGAGGCTCACCTCCGTCCTGGACGCCCTGGAGGGCATGAAGTCGCTGCGCCGCAGCGTCGAGGACGGCACCGTGGACCGCGCCCAGGCCCTGGACCTCTACAACCGCCTGGTCGACCCCTGCTTCACGCTCCTGGCCAACCTGCGGGTCCTCGACAACGTGGACATGGACAAGCAGGGCCGCGGACTCGTCGGCGTCTCCCGCGCCCGTGAACTGCTCTCCCGCGAGGACGCCCTCCTAGGCTCCGCGCTCGTCGCCGGACGGATCACACGCGACGACATCCACGCCGTCTCCGGCCTCGTCGCACAGCGCACCGTGATGTACGACGTCAGCCTGTCCCTCCTGCCCGGCTCGGAGAGCGGACGCTTCCAGCGCTACTGGAATAACGCCGACACCGCACCCCTGCGCGTGGCCGAGCGGTCCGTCGTCGACGCCACCCCCGGCACCCCGCGCGGCGTCACCGCGAAGAGCTGGGACGAGGCCGCAGGGCGAGTCCTCGACCGGCTCGACCGGATGAGCACCCAGGCAGACGACCTCTATCAGGAGCGCGTCCGTCCCCTGGCCGTCGGCGTCATGGTCAAAGCCGCCGTAGCGGGCGTCCTGGGCTTCGTCGCCCTGCTGGTCTCCCTGATCATGTCCGTACGCATCGGCCGCGGCCTCATCCGCGATCTGCGCCGGCTGCGCCTGGACGCCCACGAGGCGTCCGGAGTACGGCTGCCCAGCGTGATGCGCCGTCTCTCGGCGGGCGAACAGGTGGATGTCGAGACCGAGGTGCCGCGCCTGGAGTACGACCAGAACGAGATCGGTGAAGTCGGCCAGGCCCTCAACACCCTTCAGCGCGCCGCCGTCGAGGCCGCCGTCAAACAGGCCGAACTGCGCGCCGGAGTCTCCGAGGTCTTCGTCAACCTCGCCCGCCGCAGCCAGGTCCTGCTGCACAAGCAGCTCACCCTCCTCGACACCATGGAACGACGGACCGAGGACACCGAGGAACTCGCCGACCTCTTCCGGCTCGACCACCTCACCACCCGCATGCGCCGCCATGCCGAGGGCCTGGTCATCCTCTCCGGCGCCGCCCCCTCCCGGCAGTGGCGCAAACCGGTTCAGCTCATGGACGTGGTGCGCGCCGCCGTCGCCGAGGTCGAGGACTACGAGCGCATCGAGGTACGACGGCTGCCCCGCGTCGCCGTCACCGGCCCCGCGGTCGCCGACCTCACGCACCTGGTGGCCGAACTCCTGGAGAACGCCACGGTCTTCTCGCCGCCGCACACCGCTGTCCAGGTCATCGGCGAACGCGTCGCCAACGGCTTCACCCTCGAGATCCACGACCGCGGACTCGGCATGACGGCCGAGGCGCTCCTGGACGCCAACCTCAGACTGGCCGAGACTCCCGAGTTCGAACTGTCCGACACCGACCGCCTCGGCCTCTTCGTGGTCAGCAGACTCGCCCGGCGCCAGAACGTCCGCGTCTCCCTCCAGCCGTCACCCTACGGCGGCACCACGGCCGTCGTCCTCATCCCCGACAGGCTGCTGACCGATGACGTCCCCGACACCAATGGGACCGGCTTCCGCCTCGACCGCCCGCTGCCCGACAGGACGGAGGGCGAGGCGGAGGACCGCACGACGGCGCTTTCCCACATGCCCGTCCAGCTCCCGGGCCTCCCGGCGTCGATCCTGGACGGTCCGGTGGAACTGGAGGCACCCGTCGACCTGGACGGGCTCGACGACTTCTCGGGCACCCTCGGCGACGAGGACAGCGAACGCGCGAGTCTCTTCCGCCCCCGCCGCTCACTCGCCGACACCCCGGGCACACAGCGCCGGCCGACGCGCGACAGCCGGCGCGAGTCGGCCAGGCCCGCCGACACCGACCACCCGGGCGCCCCGGTGCCGCTGCCACATCGGCGCGCTCCCAAGCTCATCAGCTCCCACGGCCGCCCGGTGACGGGATCGGCGTCACGGCGCGGACGGGCGGATGCCGAGAAGGAGCCACCGGAACGGAGGGTGACGGATCTCCAGGAGGCCAGACGACCGTCCGGCCGCCAGGCGGAACCCACGGGAAGCGCCCCACGTTCACCCGGTGACCGGTCCGAGGCCCCCGCCCTGCCGCAGCGGCGTCGTACCCGGCCCCCGGCAGGCCCGGACGCGACCACCCCGCGACGGGATTCGGAGGCCGGACCGGCAGAATCGGGCGCGGATACGCTGCCCCGCCGGGTGCGGCAGGCCAGCCTTGCACCACAGCTGAGGGAAGGCCCCGACCTGCGCGCCGCACGGGAGCGGTCCCGCACCACGCAGCAGGAAGGCCCGGCCGAGCGCGACGCCGACGAGGTCCGCAGCCGATTCGCCTCGCTCCAGCGGGGCTGGCGGCGCGGCCGAGAGGAGAACGCCGCGGGCGACGAGGCCCGGGACGGCTCAGCACGAGGAACGACAGAGGGGGACGGTCGATGACCACACCGAAGGCCGCAGGGCCGACCGCGACGAACAAGGCGTCGGGAGAGCTGAACTGGCTCCTCGACGACCTGGTGGAGCGCGTAGCCAGCATCCGCAAGGCACTTGTGCTCTCCAGCGACGGGCTGCCGACAGGGGTCTCCAAGGAGCTGAGCCGGGAGGACAGCGAGCACCTCGCCGCGGTCGCCTCCGGATTCCACAGCCTCGCCAAGGGGGTCGGCCGGCACTTCGACGCCGGTGGCGTCCGGCAGACCATCGTGGAACTCGATGACGCCTTCCTGTTCGTCACGGCCGCCGGCGATGGCAGCTGCCTCGCCGTCCTGTCGGACGCGGACTCCGATGTCGGGCAGGTAGCCTACGAGATGACCCTCCTGGTCAAGCGTGTGGGCGCACATCTCGCTTCCGCTCCGCGCACCGATCTGCCCTCGGGCGGGTAGTGAGATGGTATGAGCGGAGACGGTCAGGGAAGCAGCCACTGGTACGACGACGAGGCCGGGCCCGTGGTCCGTCCGTACGCCATGACGCGCGGCCGCACCAGCCATGGTGCCCAGCACCGCCTCGACCTGATCGCGGTGGTCGTCACGGAACCGCACGTGGACGACCCCGGGGCGGACCCGTCGCTGTCCCCGGAACACATGGACATCGTCGAGCTCTGCCGTGACACACCCCAGTCGGTCGCCGAACTCGCCGCCGAACTCGATCTGCCCGTCGGTGTCGTCCGCGTTCTCGTCGGAGACCTCGTGGACGAGGAACTCGTCCATGTCTCGCGTCCGGTGCCGCCCGCCGAGCTCGTGGACGAGAGCATTCTGCGCGATGTGATCAACGGCCTGCGGGCCCTGTGAGTCAGGGGTGTCCGCGCCCTCCCGGTGAGCGCTCGGACACCCGGAAGCGGGAGCCGGCCGAGCACGGGAAGACCAGGGAGAAGAGGTTGGACGAGCACGGCCGGGCTCGGAAGAAAGAGCCCGGGGTGCGCGGGCAGGCTCCGAAGAGGAAGCCCCGTGGGTGCGGGCAGTCGGCGTAGAAGAAGTCCCGTGAGTGCGGGCAGGCCCCGTTGGAGAAGGGATCGGCAGCGTACGGGAGAGCCCGGGAACGTGAACGGGTGTCGGTGTGGCCCCGGGCGCGTGGACCGGAGTCGGCAGGGGTCGCCCGTTATGATCTGACCGATCGTCGACCACCGGCCGCGACGGGCCGAACCCCCGCCCGCGGACGCGGTTTTGAGCAGCGCGATCGGAGAGACGGACGTGACCACGGGCTGGCAGTTCTGGGTCGACCGCGGCGGAACCTTCACCGACATCGTCGCGCGCCGCCCGGACGGCCGCCTGCTCACCCACAAGCTGCTGTCGGACAACCCTCACCACTACGCCGACGCGGCCGTCGCGGGCGTGCGTGAACTCCTCGGCCGCGACCAGCCGATCGACAGCGTGCGGATGGGCACCACCGTCGCCACGAACGCCCTCCTGGAACGCAAGGGCGAACGCACCCTCCTCGTCGTCACCCGCGGCTTCGGGGACGCCCTGCGCATCGCCTACCAGAACCGCCCGAGCATCTTCGCCCGCGCGATCGAACTCCCGGAGCCGCTGTACGAGCGGGTCGTCGAGGTCGACGAACGCATCGCCGCCGACGGCACCGTCCTTCGCGCCCCCGATCTCGAGGCTCTTGGCGGACTCCTCCGGGAAGCGTACGAGGACGGGATCCGCGCGGTCGCGGTGGTCTGTATGCACAGCCATCTGCACCCCGCCCACGAGCGAGCCATCGGCGAGCTGGCCGCCCGGACGGGATTTCCGCAGATCTCGCTCTCCAGCGAGGTCAGCCCCCTGATGAAACTGGTCCCGCGCGGCGACACGGCCGTCGTCGACGCCTACCTCTCGCCCGTCCTGCGCCGCTACGTCGGGCACGTCGCCGACGAACTCGAAGGCGTACGGCTGATGTTCATGCAGTCCAACGGAGGACTCGCCGAGGCGGGACAGTTCCGCGGCAAGGACGCCATCCTCTCCGGACCCGCGGGCGGCATCGTCGGCATGGCCCGGATGTCGCAGCTCGCCGGCTTCGACCGCGTCATCGGTTTCGACATGGGCGGCACGTCCACCGATGTCTCGCACTTCGCCGGTGAGTACGAGCGGGTCTTCACCACACAGCTCGCGGGGGTCCGGCTGCGCGCGCCGATGCTCGACATCCACACGGTCGCGGCCGGGGGCGGCTCGATCCTCCACTTCGACGGCTCCCGCTACCGCGTAGGGCCGGACTCGGCGGGCGCGACCCCGGGGCCGGCCTGCTACCGGGGCGGCGGCCCGCTCACCGTCACGGACGCCAACGTCATGCTCGGTCGCATCCAGCCCGCCCACTTCCCCAGGGTGTTCGGCCCGGACGGTGATCAGCCCCTGGACGACACCTTGGTCCGCGATCGCTTCGCCGCCCTCGCACACGAGATCCGGGAGCGGTCCGGCGACGACCGCACCCCCGAGCAGGTCGCCGAGGGCTACCTCCACATCGCGGTCGCCAACATCGCCAACGCCATCAAGCGGATCTCGGTCCAGAAGGGCCACGACGTCACCCGCTACACGCTCACCACCTTCGGCGGAGCCGGCGGACAGCACGCGTGCATGGTCGCGGACTCCCTGGGCATCCGCACCGTTCTCGTGCCGCCCATGGCCGGGGTTCTCTCCGCGCTCGGCATCGGTCTCGCCGACACCACGGCCATGCGTGAACAGTCCCTCGAAGCGCCCCTGGAACCCGCCTCCATGCCCCGGGTCCGAGAGACCGCCGACGACCTGGCGGCCGCCGCCCGCGCCGAACTCCTCGCCGAGGACGTGCCCGAGGACCGCGTCCGGGTCGCCCGCCGGGCCCAGCTGCGCTACGACGGCACGGACACCACCCTCACCGTCGAGCTGACCGAGCCCGACACGATGAGACGCGCATTCGAAGAGCGTCATCGCGCCACGTACTCCTTCACGCTCGACCGTCCGATCGTCGTCGAAGCCCTCTCCGTGGAAGCCACCGGCATCACCCAACCCCCCGATCTGTCCGCCCTCGCCCCGTACGAAGGCCGCTCCGCCGCGCCCGAGACCGTCCGCCTCCACACGGGCGGCGCCTGGCGCGACGTACCTCTCCACCGCCGGGAGCACCTGCCTCCCGGCGAAACCGTCACCGGCCCCGCGGTCATCACAGAGGCCAGTGCGACGACCGTCGTCGACGACGGCTGGCGGGCCGCGGCTACCGACGACGGGCATCTGGTCATGGAACGCGCGGCGATTACGGAGAGTTCCGACCTGGACACAAAAGTCGATCCGGTCCTGCTCGAGGTGTTCAACAACCTCTTCATGTCCATCGCCGAACAGATGGGCGCCCGTCTGGCGTCCACGGCCCAGTCCGTCAACATCAAGGAACGCCTGGACTTCTCCTGCGCGCTCTTCGACCCCGAGGGCAACCTGGTCGCCAACGCCCCCCACATCCCCGTCCACCTGGGCTCCATGGGCACCAGCGTCAAAGAGGTCATCCGACGACGCGCCGGCGGTATGCGCCCCGGCGACACGTACGCCGTCAACGACCCCTACCACGGCGGCACCCATCTGCCCGACGTCACCGTCATCACGCCGGTCTTCGACACGGATGGCGAGCGCATCCTGTTCCACGTCGCCTCCCGCGGCCACCACGCCGAGATCGGTGGCATCGCCCCCGGCTCCATGCCCGCGCACAGCCGCACCATCGAGCAGGAGGGCATCCTCTTCGACAACTGGCTGCTCGCCGAGAACGGCCGGTTCCGTGAGCGGGAGACGTTCCGGCTCCTGACCGAGGCGCGCTACCCCTCGCGCAATCCGAAGACCAACCTCGCCGACCTTCGCGCTCAGATCGCCGCCAACCAGAAGGGCGTGGACGAAGTCGGCCGCATGATCGAGAACTTCGGCCTCGACGTCGTCCAGGCGTACATGAAGCACGTGCAGGACAATGCCGAGGAGGCCGTCCGCCGTGTCATCGACGCCCTGGACGACGGCGAGTACGCCTACGAGACGGACTCCGGCGCGGTCATCCGCGTCCGTGTGCGCGTGCACCGGGACAGACGCTCCGCGACCGTCGACTTCACCGGCACGTCCCCGCAGCTGACCACCAACTTCAACGCCCCCTTCTCGGTCGTCAACGCCGCGGTCCTGTACGTCTTCCGCACCCTCGTCGCGGACGACATCCCGCTGAACGACGGCTGTCTGCGCCCCCTCGACATCGTCGTACCGCCCGGCTCGATGCTCGCGCCCGAGCCCCCGGCCGCCGTCGTCGCCGGCAACGTCGAGACCTCCCAGTCCCTCACCGGTGCCCTGTACGCCGCACTGGGCGTACAGGCAGAGGGCTCCGGCACCATGAACAACGTCACCTTCGGCAACGACCGATACCAGTACTACGAGACCGTCGCCTCCGGCTCCGGGGCGGGCGACGGCTTCCCCGGCGCACCCGTAGTGCAGACCCACATGACCAACTCGCGCCTGACCGATCCCGAGGTCCTCGAGTGGCGACTGCCCGTCCTGCTCGAGGAGTTCGCGGTACGGTACGGCAGTGGCGGTGCCGGCCGTTGGCGCGGCGGGGACGGAGCAGTTCGCCGCATCCGTTTCCAGGAGCCCATGACCGTCTCCACCCTCTCCCAGCACCGCAGGATCCCGCCCTATGGCATGGCGGGCGGCGGACCGGGCGCGCTCGGCGCCAACCGTGTGGAGCGCGCCGACGGGACCGTGCAGCACCTCGAGGGCAGTGACTCGGCGGACGTGGCCTCCGGCGATGTGCTGGTCGTCGAAACCCCCGGCGGCGGAGGCTACGGACCGCCGCCGACGCACCCCCATCGAGCAGGAGAAGAGAACGATGATCTTCGGGCGCAGTGAGCGCGGCAACCCTCCGGTCGAGCCCGTCACGCTCAAGATCCTCGTGGCCGGCGGTTTCGGCGTGGGCAAGACGACCCTCGTCGGCGCGGTCAGCGAAATCAGGCCGCTGCGCACGGAGGAGGTGCTCACCGAGGCGGGGCGCCCCGTCGACGACACCAGCGGTGTGGAGGGAAAGCACACCACCACCGTCGCGATGGACTTCGGCCGCATCACCCTCCGCGAGGAGCTGACGCTGTACCTGTTCGGCACGCCGGGCCAGGACCGCTTCTGGTTCCTGTGGGACGAACTGGCCGCCGGCGCCCTGGGAGCGGTCGTCCTCGCCGACACCCGGCGCCTGGAGGACTGCTTCGCCGCCGTCGACTACTTCGAACGCCGCTCCATACCCTTCGTCATCGGCGTCAACTGCTTCGAGGACGCGAGCCGTCACCCCGCCGAAGACGTACGGCGGGCCCTGGACCTCGACGACGACGTGCCGGTCGTCCTCTGTGACGCACGCGAGCGCGAGTCGGTGAAAGAGGTCCTCATCGAGGTCGTCCGACACGCCATGGCGCACACGGCCGACCACCGCGCGGGCGTCACCACCTGAGCCACCGCACACGCGGCCCGCACCCCGCCGACCGGGGCGCGGGCCGCTGCCGTGCGCGCGTGGCGCACGTGCGACGCACGCACGCGTGGAGGTGTTTTCAGCCCACCCCGTCCTCGTGCCAACCGAAGCTCTTCTCCACGGCCTTGCGCCAGTTGTGGTACTCGCGGTCGCGCACCGGCGCCTCCATGACGGGTGTCCACTCGACGTCCTGCTGCCAGTGCGACTTCAGTTCGTCGAGGTCGTGCCACACCCCGGTCGCGAGGCCGGCCGCGTACGCGGCGCCCAGACAGGTCGTCTCGGAGACCTTAGGGCGGATCACGGGCACCCCCAGCACATCCGCCTGGTGCTGCATCAGCAGGTTGTTCTTCGTCATGCCGCCGTCGACCTTGAGGGTGGTGATCCGCACTCCGGAATCCTGGTACATGGCGTCCACGACCTCGCGTGTCTGCCAGCTCGTCGCCTCCAGCACGGCACGCGCCAGGTGCGCCTTCGTGACATACCGCGTCAGGCCCGTGATCACGCCGCGCGCGTCGGAGCGCCAGTACGGCGCGAACAGGCCGGAGAAGGCCGGCACGATGTACGCCCCGCCGTTGTCCTCGACGCTCGCCGCCAGCGTCTCGATCTCGTCCGCGCTGCGGATGATGCCGAGCTGGTCCCGGAACCACTGCACCAGTGCGCCCGTGATCGCGATCGAACCCTCCAGACAGTAGACCGGCGCCTCGTCGCCGATCTTGTACCCCATGGTCGTGAGCAGGCCGCTCTTCGACGGCACCGGCCGGTTGCCGGTGTTGAGCAGCAGGAAGCTGCCCGTGCCATAGGTGTTCTTCGCCGTGCCCACGTCATAGCAGGCCTGTCCGAACACGGCCGCCTGCTGGTCACCCAGCGCCGAGGCGACGGGCACGCCCGCCAACTGGCCGACGGCGGTCCCGTACACCTCGGATGAGGACCTGATCTCCGGCAGCACGGCCTCGGGGACGTTCATGGCGGACAGGAGCGAGGGGTCCCACTGGAGTGTCTCCAGGTTCATCAGCATCGTGCGCCCCGCGTTGGTGACGTCGGTGACGTGCCGCCCTCCGTCCGTGCCCCCGGTCAGGTTCCAGATCAGCCAGGAGTCGATGGTCCCGAAGGCGATCTCGCCACGCTCGGCCCGGGCCCTGAGACCTGGCACGTTGTCGAGCAGCCAGGCGGCCTTGGGGCCGGAGAAGTAGCTCGCGAGCGGCAGGCCGGTCTGCTCGCGGAAACGATCCTGCCCGTCCGTGCCCCCCAGTTCGTTGCACAGCGCCGATGTCCGGGTGTCCTGCCAGACGATCGCGTTGTGCACGGGTTTGCCCGTGGCGCGGTCCCACAGCACCGTCGTCTCGCGCTGGTTGGTGATGCCGAGCGCGCTGAGCTGGTCGGCGCGCAGCCCGGCCTTGGCGATCGCGCCCGCGACCACCGCCTGCACCTTGGACCAGATCTCCGTGGCGTCGTGCTCCACCCACCCGGGCTTGGGGAAGATCTGGCGGTGTTCTCGCTGGTCGACAGCGACGATCGCGCCGCCCTGGTCGAAGATGATGCAGCGGCTGGACGTGGTGCCCTGGTCGATGGCGGCGACGTACTTGTGGGCGTTGTCCGTCATGACGTCCCCTTCGTCAAAGGGTCAGAAGGCTGCTTTGTACACAAGGGCCGCGAGCGCCCCGCCGATCAGCGGGCCCACCACGGGTATCCAGGCGTAACCCCAGTCCGAGGGACCCTTGTTGGGTATCGGCAGCAGGGCGTGGGTGAGGCGCGGACCGAGATCGCGAGCGGGGTTGATCGCATAGCCGGTTGGCCCGCCCAGGGAGAGGCCGATGCCGACGACGAGCAGGGAGACGAGCAGGATGCCGATGCCCGAGCCGTACGCCGTCGTGCCGGGTATCGGGCCGATGCCGGTGCCGAGGTTCTTGCCGAAGAACAGGATGGGCAGCACCAGACCCACCGTCGCGATGACCTCGGTGATCAGGTTGGCGGCGGGATTGCGGATCTCGGGAGCCGTGGAGAAGATCCCCAGCGTGGGAAGCGCGTGGTCCTCCTCGGCATTGGCCTGGAACTGGGCGAAGTAGAGCAGCCAGGTCAGCAGGGCGCCCAGGATCGCGCCTGCCATCTGGCCCAGCAGGTAGTAAGGGACGTCGTCCCACCGGGTGATGCCGGCGATGGCGAGACCGAGGGTCACCGCCGGGTTGAGATGGCCGCCGGACTTGGGGGCGGCGGTGTAGGCACCGGCCAGGACCCCGAAGCCCCAGCCGAAGGCGATGACGACCCAGCCCGAGCCTTGAGCCTTGGAGTGGTTCAGGGTGACGGCGGCGCAGACACCCGCGCCGAACAGAATGAGGATGGCCGTTCCGATCAACTCGCCGACGAAGATGCTCCCGTGGGTCATGGCGGCTCCTATCCCCTCGCCCAGGGCGGTCCCGCCCCGTGTCCGTCCTCCGTGCAGGGTGCGTGTCCCTTGGCGACTTCAGCCGAAGGCAGGGAGTGTCCCGCGCCCTGCCCGGCGTCCGCGACGAGCGTGCCTGTACAGCGGAATCGCCCGTGGGGGACGGCCCGTTGCGAAGGCGGGCCTCAGTGGCGCACTACGTGAATGCGCCCGGATGCGGCGATGCCGACTGACATCCGGAAGTTTTCACCGGCACCCACAGAGCGTCAAGGTCAGCGACGGCAACGGTTGGAGCCGGCCTGCGCGGCCGATGGCGGGACACGGCGATACGGCGGATGAGCCGCGGGTGGGGCCCTCCCTGCGGGCCCGAGCGGAACCCGGCCACGACCGGGCCAGGGATCACCGGGTCGCCATGGTCCTCAGCCCCACGCCGGTTGGCCCGCCTGCGCCGGGGTCACCGCCGCACCCCTGCGTATCTCATGGCCCGGCTGGCCCGCCCGGCCCAGCACCCAGCTGGCACCGCTCAGCGCCTTGGCGGCCTGCTTGAGTGGCGCGAGGCAAGCGGCCGCCTGGCGGTGGTCGCTCACGCTGCCGGGCGCGCACAGAACCGTGGCCAGCGAGAGGGTGACGGCGCGCCCACCGGCCGACCAGGGCGCGTCCAGCACCGAGGCGGCCAGCGGGTCGAGACCCTCCGGATCCGCGAGTACCAGGAAGTCGTCCCCGCCGATGTGCCCCACGCGGGTGCTCCCGGAGGCAGCGCACTGCAACGCGTGTCCCACCGCCCGGATCAGCTCGTCCCCGGCGGCGAATCCCGCTCCGTCGTTGACCTGCTTGAAGTGGTCGACGTCGAGCCAGCTCAGCGCGAACATCCGCCCATCGGCGATGCGCCGGTCCACTTCGCCGGTGATCGCGTCCGAACCGGGCAGCCGGGTCAGCGGATTGAGCCCCGCCGCCTCCTCGACCCGGCTCTCGGACAGCGCCCGTACGAGATCCGCGAGCCGGACGACCCCCACGCACCGCCCGTGCTGGTCGACCACCGCCACGTCGTCCGAGGTGCGGTCCCGCGCCCCGTCCGCCACCACGTCGAGCACCTCCCACGCCGTGGCGTCGACCCCGACCGTACGCGGCGGATCGCCGAGCTTCGCCGCGGGCCGGTCGGCGTACAGCGCATGCCCGTAGCGCCCCGACAACGACAGCAGGAAGCGTGAGCGGTGCACCGAGCGGACCGGCACCCCGGCCGGGTCCACCAGCAGCACCCCGGACACATCGGGGGAGCCGGTGAGCAGCGCCCGGACCTGCCCGGCCGAGGCCGTCACGGGCAGCAGCGCGGCCGGCCGCAGGAACTGCCGCACCGGCGGCCCGGTGCGCTGTGTCGTCGCCAGCGCAGTGGGCCGCGTCGGCAGGTATACGTCCGCGACGGGGAGCCGGGACGGCGGCGCGAAGAGGTCCCCCTGTGCCAACTGGGCCCCCGCCGCCACCACGGCCTCGTACTGCCGCTCGGTTTCCACCCCCTCGACCGACAGCAGCGCGCCCAGTTCCTCGCACAGCGTGCGCATGGCCCGCACCACGCCCGGCCGCGTCACCAGGGACATGTCGAGTTTCATCAGGTCCGGTGCCACGTCCGAGAGCAGCCGTAGCGGCAGGTCGCCGTCGCCGACTCCGTCCGCGCAGATCCGAAAGCCCTCCCCGCGCAGTACGGTGACGGCCTCCAGCAGTGCCCGGTGCGGCACGTGCGTGTACGGCGGTCCTACGTCGACGGTCACCTCCCAGGGCAGCCTCCCCGCCTCGCGCACGGCGTCCCGCAGCGTGGCCAGGCCCCCGAGATCGGCGAGGGTCCCGGCGAACACATTGACGTGCAGGGGCAGCAGCGCTTCCATCCGCGCCGCGGCGCGGACCGCCAAGGCGGCCAGCTTCCCGTCGAGTTCGGGGTCCCGGCGGGCCTGGGCCAGGACGTCACCGGTCTCCGGGCGTGCGAGGATCTCCAGCGCGGTGACCCCTCCGGTCGTCAGATTGACCACCGGCTGGAACGCGAAGCGGAGAGTATCCGTCCAGGAGGGCACGGGAGCATGATGACGTCGTTGACGGACCCCGAGGGCCAGTTCATGACCTGTTCACACATCATTCCCAGGTGCTGACGGAGCGTGTCAACGGCCGCCCCGCCATGCCGACAGGCCATGCGGTGATGAGCACACGTCGATCACCGCCGAGCCGTGCCCGAACAGCTCTTGATTCGCGGTGATCCCAACCCGCCCCCGCAACCTGCTGGTTGCCCGCCTGTCCCCGCAACTGACAGGTCAGTTCACACACCTGGGCGATCGCCTGTGCCGGAACGGCCTCCCCGAAGGACGCCAGCCCACCGCTGACGATGACGGGTATGCGCCCGCCGGGGTCGTGGAACCTTCGCGCAGCAGCCTCGCCGCCTCGCCCTCCGCGCACAGCCCCAGATCCTCGTACCACTGCAACTCCAGCGCGGTGGACAGGTCGTAGACCTCGGCGAGAGAGAGCTTGTCGGGCCCGATACCCGCCTCCTCGTACGCGGTCCGCACCGCCTTCCCGCGCCCCGACGAGACGCCCGTGGAGTGATCGGATACAGTCCGCCCGTGTCCGAATCCCCGTTCCCATCCGCCGACGCCGTGCCGGGCTCCCACTGCTCGAGCTGCGGAACGCCCTACGGAGAGGCCATCGCCGGCTGGCCCCGCACCTGCTCCGCCTGCGGCACGGTGGCCTACCGCAATCCGCTGCCCGTCGCGGTGGCCCTCCAGCCCCTGTACGACACCAAAGGCACCGCCCTGGTCGTCATCACCCGAACCATCGCTCCCGCGCGCGGCGGCATCGCGTTGCCCGGAGGGTTCATCGATCACCGCGAGGACTGGCGGCACGCCGTGGTCCGCGAACTGAAAGAGGAGACGGGCATCGACGCGGCAGGCCGTGATGTGCGGCTCGTCGACGCGATGAGCTCGCCCGACGGCCATCTGCTGCTCTTCGGACTCCTGCCCGAACGCCCGGCAGCCGAGCTGCCCCCGTCCGCCGGCACGGACGAGACGGAGGGCTGGCACCTCCTGCGCAGACCCACCGAACTCGCCTTTCCGCTGCACACCCTCGCGGTGCAGGGATGGTTCGAGGGCCGCTACGTCTGAGGCACGGGCGGGACGGCCCCCGCCCGTCCCGCCACCGCCCGTGGGACGCGCCCCCGCGTCCGCCCGGTGACGAGCCCAGCACCCGCGGGGACGGCCGAGCCCCCCGGGCCGACCCCGCCCGCGTCACCCGCCGCCGAGGCCCCGTACGCGCACCGGATACGCGGGCTCGGTCCGGCCCTCGTCACCGTCCCGCTTCACCACGACCCGACGACCCTTCCACCGCGTCACATAGCGCTCGACCTCCGGCTCGTCCCAGCCGTCGCCCTCGTCCCGCACCACCAGCCCGCCCCCGGACCTGCCGCGCGCGGGCGCCCAGGCCTCGAGCTCCAGACCGCCGTCCTCACCCCGCACGGGCAGCACGGCGCCGGCGCGCGCGAACACCGGAATCCGCGCCATGGAGACATCGACCACCACCGGGCCCGGCCCCTGATACGCCTCCTCCGTCACCGTGTCGTACCAGCGCCCCCGCGGGAGCAGCACCGTCCGCCGGTGCGCGCCGGGATCCAGCACCGGCGCCACCAGGAGACCATCACCGAGCAGGAAGGCGTCCTCGCAGTCGCGCAGCGCCCGGTCCTCGGGCGTACTCCACCACAGGGGCCGGACATAGGGCGCCCCCGTGCGGCGGGCCAGATGCGCCAGCGTGACGAAGTACGGCAGCAGTCGGCGCCGCTCGCCGAGCGCCACGCGCGCGTGCTCGAGGACGTCGTCGCCGAACTCCCAGGGCTCCCGGCGCCCGGCCCGAATGCTCGCGTGCGTACGGAACAGCGGCAGATAAGAGGCGAGCTGGAACCAGCGCAGATACAGCTCGGGCGACGGACTCCCGTCGAAGCCGCCCACGTCCGGCCCCGAGTACGGCACCCCGCACAACCCGAGCCCCACCACCAGCGACAGCGACGCGCGCAGCCCGGGCCAGCCCGTGGCCACATCCCCGGACCAGGTCCCCCCATAACGTTGCATTCCAGCCCATCCCGAGCGAGAGAAGAGGAAAGGCCTCTCCGCAGGGGCGAGGCTCCGCAGACCCTCGTATCCGGCCCTGGCCATGCACAGCCCGTAGACGTTGTGCGCCTCCCTGTGGTCCCCGCCACGGCCGTCCAGCGCGTGCCGGGCCGAGCGGGGTAGGGTGTTCTCCCCGAAGGCCGTGAACGAGACCGGCTCGTTCATGTCGAACCACAAACCGTCGAAGCCCTGCGCGAGACGTTCCACGAGGAGCCGGCCCCACCACTCACGCACGCGCGCGTGCGTGAAGTCGGGATAGACCGCCTCCCCGGGCCACACCACCCCTTCGACGACCCGCCCCGAGGCATCGCGCACGAACACGTCCTCGGCGCTCCCCCCGTCGAACACCGCGCTGCCCGGTTCGGTCTTCACCGCCGGGTCGACGATCGACACCAGGCGGATGCCCTGCCGGCGCAGATCCTCGGCGAGAAGCGGAAGCTTCGGAAAGCGTTCCCGGTCGACCGTGAACACCCGGTGGCCGTCGTAGTGGTCTATGTCAAGATGCACGGCGTCGAGCGGAAGATCGCGCTCCTGGTAACCCGCGACGATCCGGCGAACCTCCTGCTCGCTGCCGAACCCCCACCGCGCGTGGTGGTGGCCCAGTGCCCACGCGGGCGGCACGGTCGGCGCCCCGGTCAGCGACGCCCAGACCAGCAGTACGCGCGCGGGAGTGCCCACCATCACCCAGCAGCGCAGGGGTCCGCCGTCCATCCGCACCTCACAGGTGCCCGCACGGTCGTGCCCGGAGCCCGCGCCCTCCCGGCCCTCGCGCAAGGTCACCGTGCCGTCCCAAGACGTGTCGAGGAACACCAGATGGGTGGCCGCGTCGGCGACCACCATCTGCACCGGCATGGTGATGTACAGAGGGTCGTCGCCGGGACCGAAGGGCCGACCCGGGTCGGTGTTCCACAGCCGGTACGTCCCGTCCCGCAACCGCGGTCCCGCGGCCCGTCCCCCCAGCCCGAAGAACCGGGCGTCCGCCCCCACTTCGGACCGCTGCATCCACCGCGCGCCACCGCCGTCCGAAGGCTCCCACCAGCGGGGCGGCAAATCCCGGCGCAGGGTCACCCCGCCCGGCGTGCGCACCTCGATCGCGCCGTGCCGCGACACCGCGACCGTCACACGCTCCGCCACGACCCGCCAGCCGCCGTCCTTGTCCGGCTCCAGCACGGCCCGCGGATCCGGCTCGGGACAGCGGCCCGCGAGCGCGTACGACGGCTCCGGTTCCGCCCCGTCCCAGCCCCAGAACACCGCCCCGTTCACGGCCACGGTGATCCGCAGTTCGGTCCGGGCGAACCGCACGACACCGCCACCGGGCCCGGGCTGCGCACTCTGCACGGGACCGGGGACCCGCGCCCGCTCCGCACCTCGGCGCGGCAACCCGGTGGCGTCGGTACGCCTCCTGCGCCACGCGGCACGCACGGTGCGCAAGCCCTGCACCGCGCCCCCCGAACCGACCGCCTTCACCCAACGCACCAGGTCACGACCGTCCATGTTGCTCACCCTGTCATCCACATCCCCGCACAGAGGCGCCGTTCAACTGTCGTTCACCCGTGCTGGGAGCACAGCTTCACAATGCCAACTATGTGTGGTGCACCCTGGTGCAGAAGTCGATCACATGGCATCGTCCGTGTCAGCCGCGTAACGCGCACACCCCAGCACGTGCGCGACTCACGCACACGACGCGTCCAGTCCGGGAGCCGCCCCATGACCTCAGCGAACCCCGCGCCGCTCTGGCGGCCCGACGCCGACCGCATCGCGCGGGCACAGATCACCAGGTTCCAGGCCTGGGCGGCCGAACACCACGGAGCCCCTTCCGAAGGCGGCTACGCGGCCCTGCACCGCTGGTCGGTGGACGAGCTCGACACCTTCTGGAAGGCCGTCACCGAGTGGTTCGACGTACGGTTCGCCACTCCCTACGCGCGCGTGCTCGGCAACCGCTCCCTGCCCGGCGCGGAGTGGTTCCCCGGCGCGACCCTCAACTACGCCGAACACGCCCTGCGCGCCGCGGCCACCCGCGCCGACGAACCGGCCCTCCTCGCTGTCGACGAGACCCAGGAGCTCCGCCCGGTCACCTGGGCCGAGCTGCGCCGCCAGGTCGGCTCACTCGCCGCGGAACTGCGCGCCCTGGGCGTACGCCCCGGAGACCGCGTCAGCGGCTACCTCCCCAACATTCCGCAGGCCGTCGTCGCCCTCCTCGCCACGGCCGCCGTCGGCGGCGTGTGGACGTCCTGCGCCCCCGACTTCGGGGCCCGCAGCGTCCTGGACCGCTTCCAGCAGGTCGAACCCGTCGTTTTGTTCACGGTCGACGGCTACCGCTACGGCGGCAAGGAGCACGACCGACGCGAGACCGTCGCCGAGCTGCGCCGCGAACTGCCCACCCTGCGCGCTGTCGTCCACATCCCGCTGCTCGGTTCCGAGGCCCCCGAAGGCGCCCTGGACTGGTCGGCCCTGACCTCGGCGGACACCGAGCCCGTCTTCGAACAGGTTCCCTTCGACCACCCTCTGTGGGTGCTGTACTCCTCGGGCACGACCGGCCTTCCCAAGGCCATCGTCCAGTCCCAGGGCGGCATCCTGATCGAGCACCTCAAGCAGCTGGGCCTGCACTGCGACCTCGGCTCCCAGGACCGCTTCTTCTGGTACACATCCACCGGCTGGATGATGTGGAACTTCCTCGTCTCCGGGCTCCTGACGGGAACCACGATCGTCCTCTACGACGGCAGCCCCGGCCATCCCGACACCGGCGCCCAGTGGCGCGTCGCCGAGCGCACCGGTGCCACCCTCTTCGGCACCTCCGCGGCCTACGTCATGGCCTGCCGCAAGGCGGGCGTACATCCGGCGCGCGACTACGACCTGACCCGGGTGCAGTGCGTGGCCACCACGGGCTCCCCCCTGCCGCCGGACGGCTTCAGCTGGCTGCACGACGAGGTCCGCGACGACCTGTGGATCGCCTCCGTCAGCGGCGGCACCGACGTCTGCTCCTGCTTCGCCGGAGCCGTTCCGACCCTCCCGGTGTACATCGGCGAACTCCAGGCCCCCGGCCTCGGCACCGACCTGCAGTCCTGGGATCCCAGCGGCAACCCCCTCATCGACGAGGTCGGCGAGCTGGTCGTCACCAACCCCATGCCCTCCATGCCGATCCGCTTCTGGAACGACCCCGACGGCAGCCGCTATCACCACAGCTACTTCGACACGTACCCAGGCGTGTGGCGCCACGGCGACTGGATCACCCTCACCTCCCGCGACTCCGTGATCATTCACGGCCGTTCGGACTCCACCCTGAACCGCCAGGGCGTGCGCATGGGCTCGGCCGACATCTACGAGGCCGTCGAGCGCCTCCCCGAAATCAAGGAGTCCCTGGTCATCGGCATCGAGCAGCCCGACGGAGGCTACTGGATGCCCCTCTTCGTGCACCTGGCCCCCGGAGAGGTCCTGAACGACACCCTCCTGAACCGGATCAGGCAGACCATTCGCGAACAGCTCTCACCGCGCCACGTCCCCGACGAGATCATCGAGGTCCCCGGCGTCCCGCACACCCTCACCGGCAAGCGGATCGAAGTCCCGGTCAAACGCCTCATGCAGGGCACCCCCCTGGAGAAGGCCGTCAACCCCGGCTCAATCGACAACCTCGACCTGCTCCACTTCTACGAGGACCTGGCCCGCAAACGCGCCTGACGAATCGCGTCGCATCCCTTCGCCCGGGGTTGCGGCACTCCACCACTGCCGCCGGTCACCACGACCGGCGGCGTTGTCAGTGGCGCCCATTACCGTGTGTGATGACTGATCGACTGCACGTAGGGGGAGCCATGGCACACACCGAGCACCAGACCATGCGACGCGTTCTGCGCCGTGAGATCGCCGGCACCATCGGCCTGTTGACCGACGAACACGACTTCACCGCGATGCGGCGCTACCGCACCTTCACCTTCGACGACCACACGACCTACCTCCAGCAGGTGGAAGCCCTGCTCAGGACCCTCGCCGCCCAGGGCGGCCACACCACGGTCGCCCTCTTCGACCCGGAGGAGTACGCGGCGTTCTGCGCCGACAGCGGCCTGGATCCCGACGCCCCGGCCAGCCGCACCCGCTTCACGGCGGAGCTGGCCGCCACCGGACCGGCGATCCCGTACGAGGGCCAGCCGCTGGACGAACTCGTCCCGGACCTGGTCGACGAAGCCGTTCGCCATGCCACCTGGCAGTACGCGACCACAGCACTGACACGCCTCGGGGCCTGCGCCTCCTGCGGGGAGGACATCGGACGCGCCGCCTTCGCCCAGGCCTCGCGACTGCTCACCCGCATCCTCGACACGGCGAGCCCGGGCCACCGTCACCTCGTCTGCAGTGTCTCGGCGCCACCCGAAACCCTTGTCGCGGTGCTCCACGCGGATGAGGACCCCGACGGCACGAGCCGCATCGACGAGACGGAGGCCCTCGAATTCACGACCGTCCTCGCCCTGGGCATCGCCACCCACGCGGCCGGCGGACTCGTCATGCGCACCACCGCGCCCGACACGACGGACCGCGTGTACGGCTGGCGCCTGCGCGGGGAGCGCCTGGAACCACTCACCGCCGGAGAGGTCTTCGACGCCTACTGCACCGACGTCGAGTCCGGCGACCTCGTCTCCCCGGAATCCGGCGTCGACTACAGCGCCCCACCCGACCTCGGGGACGACGGACCACTGACGGACCACACCCACTGAACGCCCCACACCATTGAGCGGGGGAGCGGGAATACCCACCGACCGGCAGCACGCAGGCGTCTGAGCGAGCGAAGGGCGCCCCACCCACAGGTGGAGCGCCCCTGGCCACATGAAGATCGACGCGATGACGCCGCCCCCGCTACTCGCCGGACAGCACCGCCTGAGCCGCCTTGCGCGCATCGTCGGCGGTGTCGGCCGCACGCGCGGCCGCCGCGGCACGCTCGCACTGCGCCAGCGTGTACTTCGCCAGCGTGGCCCGCACATACGGGAGCGACGCCGCGCCCATCGACAAGGAGGTGACACCCAGACCGGTCAGCACACACGCCAGCAGCGGGTCCGAAGCGGCCTCACCGCAGACACCGCAGCTCTTGCCCTCGGCCTTGGCCGCCTCGGCGGACAGGGCGACCAGGTCGAGCAGCGCGGGCTGCCACGGGTCCTGCAGACGCGAGACCGCACCCACCTGGCGGTCCGCCGCGAACGTGTACTGCGCGAGGTCGTTCGTCCCGAGCGAGAGGAACTCGACCTCCTGCAGAATCGAGCGCGCCCGCAGAGCGGCCGAGGGTATCTCCACCATCGCGCCGAACTTCGCCCGCAGCCCCGCCGCATGGCACGCGTCCGCGAACGCCTTCGCGTCGGTGCGGTCGGCGACCATCGGCGCCATGACCTCCAGATAGACCGGAAGCCCCTCGGCAGCCTTCGCGAGCGCGGTCAGCTGCGTGCGCAGCACGTCGGGGTGGTCCAGCAGCGTCCGCAGACCTCGCACGCCGAGCGCCGGGTTCGGCTCGTCGGCCGGCGTCAGGAAGTCCAGCGGCTTGTCCGCACCGGCGTCCAGCACCCGCACGACCACACGGCCCTCGGGGAAGGCCTCCAGCACCTGACGGTAGGCCTCGACCTGCTTCTCCTCGGACGGAGCGTTCTTGTTGTCGTCCAGGAACAGGAACTCCGTGCGGAACAGACCGACACCCTCGGCGCCGGCCTCCACAGCGGCCGGTACATCCGCGGGACCACCGATGTTCGCCAGCAGGGGCACCTTGTGCCCGTCGGCGGTGGCACCCGGCCCGCTGGAGGCAGCCAGAGCGGCCTTGCGCTCGGCTGCGGCTGCCTCGAGCTGTGCCTTCTTCTCGTCACTCGGGTTCACGAAGATCTCGCCAGTGCTGCCGTCCACCGCGATCATCGTGCCCTCGGCAAGCTCACCGGCACCCGGCAGCGCCACGACGGCGGGGACACCCAGCGCGCGCGCCAGGATCGCGCTGTGACTGGTCGGCCCGCCCTCCTCCGTGACGAAGCCGAGGACCAGGGCCGGGTCCAGCAGAGCCGTGTCGGCCGGCGCAAGATCACGAGCGACGAGGACATACGGCTCGTCACTGTCCGGGACACCCGGCATGGGGACCCCGAGGAGACGGGCGACGATACGGTTCCGCACGTCGTCCAGGTCGGCCACCCGCCCGGCGAGGTACTCCCCAGCGCCCGCCAGCAGCTCCCGATATGCGGCGAAGGCGTCGTACACCGCGCGCTCCGCCGTACTGCCGACGGCGATACGTCGATCCACGTCCGCCATCAGCTCGGGATCCTGGGCCATCATGGCCTGGGCCTCGAGAACGGCCTGCGCTTCTCCACCCGCCAGATTGCCGCGTGCGATCAGATCGGCTGCCACAGCTTCCACGGCCTGACGTGCGCGCCCCTGCTCACGCTCCGCCTCCTCGGCCGGAATCTGCTTCGCCGGCGGCTCGAGCACCGCCGTTCCCATGTGCCGGACCTCGCCGATCGCCACACCGTGGCTCACCCCGACGCCTCGCAGCGTTGTGTCCATCTCACCCGTCTCCGAATCATGCGGCGGGTCCCCGCCACCGCGATGGTTGTCTGTTGTGCCGTCCATTACGGCGCCGGCGTCACTGCCAGGCGAAGAGCTGGTCGCCCGCCTTCACATCGCCGTCCTCACGGAGACCGGAAAGGGCGTCGGCCGTGGCCTCGAGAGCCACCACGGGGCACACCGGAGACTTACCGGCCTGTTCGACGGCGGCCGGGTTCCAGCGCACGATGGCCTGACCGCGCCCGACGGTGTCGCCCTTGTTGACGAGCAGTTCGAAGCCCTCACCGTTGAGCTGCACGGTGTCGATGCCCAGGTGCGTCAGCACACCGTGACCCTCTCCGTCCACTACGACGAAGGCGTGGGGATGGAGCGAGACGATGACCCCTTCCACGGGGGAGACGGCCTCCACGGGCTCACGCACGGGGTCGATCGCCATGCCCGGCCCGACCATCGCTCCGGAGAAGACGGGGTCGGGCACTGCGGCCAATGGGATCGCACGCCCTGCGAGAGGGGACGTCACGATGGTCATGGGAAGCCTCCCAGGGGTGGAGATTCAAATGGGCCGTCACTGCCTGTCCTGGACGGCGCACCGGGCAGCAGCGTATGTCATATGAAGTGATGGTTCCGCGTGAGACGTAGGGGTCGGCGGCCCTGACGACGCGGCCCGGGCGATTTGCGCCCCGTCGCGACTCCGTGTACAGTCGTACTCCTGCCTGGGACGAGGGACGCGACCAGCGACCTTGCTCGGCAGCACCCAACTTGTCAGATCCTATCTCGGGATCCTTTCTGCATGTCCGCAGAACGGTGGTCAGAGAGACGGAAAAACACTGATAGAGTCGGAATCGCCGAAGGGAAGCGCCCGGAGGAAAGCCTGAGAGTGTCTCTCGGGTGAGTACGAAGGAAGCGTCCGTTCCTTGAGAACTCAACAGCGTGCCAAAAGTCAACGCCAGATATGTTGATACCCCGTCCGTCGG
>NZ_JBEYUZ010000025.1:0-79709 GCF_040643755.1 Streptomyces sp. NPDC047079 | reverse complement strand
GCACGCGCCGCAGGTCACAGTGGATCACGTCCTCCGAACGACAGGGCAGTACGACGGGAGGACGGCCGGACTGCGGCGCGCTGCCGGAGGGGGGCAGCGCGCAAGCAGGTCTGAACGGGGGAACGGGGGGTACCCGGTCATCGAACCCGAAGCGACCACCAGGTTCCGGGAGTTGATGATGGCGAACTTTGGACACGGTACGCGCAGGTACCCCCGCTCACGGGGCCGGACGTGGTCCCGGACCGGGCCGGATCGCGCGACACTCGGGATCGTCGGAGTCATCTGTGCGGTCGCGGGATTCTTCGTCCTCGGCATCATCCTGGGACCGGTCGCAATCGTCTGCGGCTGGCTGGCCATGGGCCGCAGCTGGGCGGGCAGCCGCCCGGTACCGGCCCTGGTCGCCCTCGTCCTGGGCGCGATCGACACGCTCCTGGCGATCATCTGGCTGGCCGGCCTGGCAACCCCCGGGAACGGGCTGCTCTGACCCGCGGGGAGCGAGCACGGGCCCTCGGCTACGGCCTGGGGCCCGCCTCCTCATGAGCATGCGGGTGCGGCACGGACGCTCCCGACAACGCGGCGACCTCGGCCCGCAGGGCCCGTACCTCCTCCGTCAGCACCTCGATCGCCGCCGTCTGCCGCCGCTCCTCCACGTCGTCCTTCTCGAACCGCGCGATGAACCACGCGGCGATATTGGCGGTCACCACACCGAGCAGGGCTATCCCGGACAGCATCAGCCCCACCGCGAGCATCCGTCCGAGCCCCGTGGTCGGTGCGTGGTCCCCGTAGCCGACGGTCGTCATCGTCGTGAACGACCACCACACCGCGTCGCCCAGCGTCCTGATGTTGCCGTGCGGCGAATCCCGCTCCACCGACAGCACGGCCAGCGACCCGAACATCAGCAGCCCGATCACCGCCCCGGCGACATACGTCGTCAGCCGGATCTGCGAGGCCATCCGCGCCCGCCGGCCCACGAGTATGAGCGTGGCCACCATCCGCAGCAGCCGCAGCGGCTGGAGGATCGGCAGGACCACCGCGCACAGATCGAGCCAGTGGGTACGGACGAACTCCCGGCGCCGGTCGCTGAGCGCGAGCCGCACCAGGTAGTCCGCGGCGAACGCCGCCCACACCACCCACTCCACCACCACGCACCCGGTCGTCAGAGCGGGGCTCGCGTCACTGTCCACGATCGGCACGGCATAGGCGACGGCGAAGGCCACCGCGAGCGCCAGCAAAGGCCGCTGGGTGTGGCTCTCCCAACGTGCCTGCGCCGATTGCTGCTCCATGCCCGCATCGTAAGGAATGAACGAGGGCGGCGCGGCGCTCGTCCCCGCCGCCCCTGATCTGCTCCTCAGGCCGCGCACGGCCTCCTGTCTCACGCCCCCGCGCTGGAGCTCCGAACAAAATGCGAGCCGGGCGCCCTTTTTGTTCGGAGCTCTTACGCCTTTGTTCGGATCTCTTACGCCCGGGGGGCTACGCGTCGCCGCCCGCCACGCCGGGATCGGCCGCCGTCACGTCGAGCAACCGGTACCGGTCGATGGCCTGCTTCAGCACCGAGCGGTCCAGCCTGCCCGCCCCGGCCAGCTCGGTGAGCACCGCCACCACGATCGACTCGGCGTCGATGTGGAAGTAGCGGCGGGCCGCTCCGCGCGTGTCCGCGAAGCCGAAGCCGTCCGCGCCCAGGGACTGGTACCTTCCCGGCACCCAGCGCGCGATCTGGTCCGGAACCGACCGCATCCAGTCCGACACGGCCACGAACGGACCCTCGGCGCCGCTCAGCTTCCGCGTCACATACGGCACCCGCTGCTCCTCCTCCGGGTGCAGCAGGTTGTGCTCCTCGCAGGCCACGGCCTCGCGCCGCAGCTCGTTCCAGGAGGTCGCCGACCAGACGTCCGCCCGGACGTTCCACTCCTCGGCCAGGATCCTCTGCGCCTCAAGCGCCCACGGCACCGCCACGCCCGAGGCCATGATCTGGGCCGGGACGGCGCCTGAGGTGCCCTCGCCGACCCGGTGGATGCCCTTGAGGATGCCTTCGACATCCACGTTCGCGGGCTCGGCCGGCTGCTGGATCGGCTCGTTGTACACGGTGAGGTAGTAGAAGACGTCCTCGCCGTGCGGGTGCTCCTCGGAGCCGCCGTACATCCGGCGCAGACCGTCCTGCACGATGTGTGCGATCTCGTACGCGTACGCCGGGTCGTAGGCCACGCACGCCGGGTTGGTCGAGGCGAGCAGCTGCGAGTGTCCGTCCGCGTGCTGGAGTCCCTCACCGGTCAGGGTGGTGCGGCCGGCGGTCGCGCCCAGGGCGAAACCGCGCGACAGCTGGTCGGCCATCTGCCAGAACTGGTCACCGGTCCGCTGGAAACCGAACATCGAGTAGAAGACGTACACCGGGATCAGCGGCTCGCCGTGCGTCGCGTACGCCGAACCGGCGGCGATCAGCGAGGCCATACAGCCCGCCTCCGAGATGCCGTCGTGCAGCATCTGCCCGGTCGGCGACTCCTTGTAGGCGAGCAGCAGATCGCGGTCGACCGCCTGGTACTGCTGGCCGAGCGGGTTGTAGATCTTCGCGCTGGGGAAGAACGAGTCCATGCCGAACGTGCGGTACTCGTCCGGCGCGATCAGCACGAACCGCCTGCCGATCTCCTTGTCCCTGATGAGGTCTTTGAGGAGTCGGACGAAGGCCATCGTCGTCGCGATCGACTGCTGGCCCGAGCCCTTCTTCACACCCGCGTACGCCGTGTCGTCCGGCAGCACGAGCGGCTTGGACCGTACGACGCGTGTCGGCACATACCCGCCGAGGGACCTGCGCCGGTCGTGCATGTACTGGAGCTCCTCCGAGTCCCGCCCCGGGTGGTAGTACGGCGGCAGGCCGGACTCCAGGTCCTTGTCGGAGATCGGCAGGTGCAGACGGTCACGGAAGTGCTTGAGGTCGTTGACCGTCAGCTTCTTCATCTGGTGGGTCGCGTTGCGGCCCTCGAAGTTCGGCCCGAGCGTCCAGCCCTTGATCGTCTTGGCCAGGATCACCGTCGGCTGGCCCTTGTGCTCCTTGGCCGCCTTGAACGCCGCGTAGATCTTGCGGTGGTCGTGACCACCGCGGCCCAGATGCAGGATCTGGGCGTCGGTCATGTTCTCGACCATCGCGCGCAGCCGGTGGTCGTCGCCGAAGAAGTGCTCACGGATGTAGGCACCGGACTCGGTGGCGTACGTCTGGAACTGGCCGTCCGGCGTGGTGTTCATCTTGTTGACCAGGATGCCGTCCCGGTCCTGCGCCAGCAGCGGGTCCCAGGTGCGGTCCCAGATCAGCTTGATCACGTTCCAGCCGGCGCCCCGGAAGACGGACTCCAGCTCCTGGATGATCTTGCCGTTGCCCCGCACCGGGCCGTCCAGCCGCTGGAGGTTGCAGTTGACCACGAAGGTCAGGTTGTCCAGGCCCTCGCGGGCGGCGATGGTCAGCTGGCCGAGTGACTCCGGTTCGTCCATCTCGCCGTCGCCGAGGAAGGCCCACACATGCGACCGGGAGGTGTCCGCGATGCCGCGCGCCTCCATGTAGCGGTTCATCCGGGCCTGGTAGATCGCGCCGATCGGGCCGAGACCCATGGAGACCGTCGGGAACTCCCAGAAGCCCGGCATCGAGCGCGGGTGGGGATAGCTGGACAGGCCGTACGGCGCCTTGGACTTCTCCTGGCGGAACCCGTCCAGGTGTGCCTCGGTGAGCCGGTCCAGCAGATACGCGCGGGCGTAGATGCCCGGCGAGGCATGGCCCTGGAAGAAGACCTGGTCCCCGCCGTCCCCCTCGTCCTTGCCGCGGAAGAAGTGATTGAAGCCCACGTCGTAAAGGGAGGCGGAGGAGGCGAAGGTGGCGATGTGGCCGCCGACCCCGATCCCCGGCCGCTGGGCCCGGGAGACCATCACGGCGGCGTTCCACCGCGTGGCGTTGAGGATCTTGCGCTCGATCTCCTCGTTGCCGGGGAAGAACGGCTCGCTCTTGGTGGGGATGGTGTTGACGTAGTCCGTGCTGCGCATCTCGGGCACGGCCACGCGCTTCTCGCGGGCCCGCTCGATCAGACGGAGCATCAGGTAGCGGGCCCGTTCACGGCCGCGCTCGTCCACGGCGGCGTCGAGGGAGTCGAGCCACTCCTGGGTTTCCTCGGGATCGAAGTCAGGAACCTGACTCGGAAGGCCGCCAATGATGATCGGATTGCGATCGGATCCGGAAGCCACGCTGTTCCTTACCTGTCAGAGGGCCACTTCTGCACGTGCCTGCGCCGCTCCCCATCGTGTACCTGGGGCGAGCGAAACGTCATCTCTACCGTGGGGTAACCACTACGGCGGACGGGTCTTCGCGGGCGGGCCCGACCAAAACGCAACGATACGCCCGGGTCGTGATCTGTTCCGCAAAGCCATTCGAGTCTCGTACCCGCAGAGGGTTCCAGAATGCGCAAACCGGGCAGAACGGTGTGGTGTAGATCACCGTGCGGCGCGATACGGTGCCTGGAGTTGCGGCGACACGGCCAGGATCGTCACCGTTTCGGCGGTCTGAACGGCCGGGTACTTGCGCGATCCGCCCCGCCCGTGTGGACTACGGCCAATGCTTCGCGTACGCGCGTGGCTGAGATACTCATCAAGACATGATCAGGAGGCAACCCGTGAGCGCGACCGCGGACCACGCGGAGGAGCGGACTAACCCTGCCGCGAGGCTGGGGTTCCAGCCCGAGCAGGTGGTCCAGGAGATCGGCTACGACGACGACGTCGACCAGGAGCTCCGCGAGGCCATTGAGGAAGTCATCGGCAGCGAGCTCGTGGACGAGGAGTACGACGACGTCGCCGATGCCGTGGTGCTGTGGTTCCGCGACGAGGACGGCGACCTGACGGATGTGCTGGTGGACGCCATCACGTACATCGAGGAAGGCGGCTCGATCCTGCTCCTCACGCCGAAGACCGGCCGTACGGGGTACGTGGAGCCGAGCGACATCTCTGAAGCCGCGACGACGGCGGGTCTGTCGGCGTCCAAGAGCGTCAGCGTGGGCAAGGACTGGAGCGGGTCACGTCTGGTGACGCCGAAAGCGGCCAAGTCCAAGCGGTGACGCTCCGCCGACGGTAGGTGTCTGGGGCCCTCGCCCCAGACCCCCGTACCGGCCTGAACGGCCTCGTCCCGAAGCCAAGCCCCGGACGGGCTGACATGGGTCAGCCCGTCCGTCGGCGTGCGGTGATCGCTGCGTAGGGTGGTTCCCACCCGAACAGCCCCACCGAAGGGATGCAGGACCATGGCGATCCAGGTCGGCGACAAGGCCCCCGACTTCGAGCTCAAGGACAACCACGGCGCGACCGTAAGGCTCTCGGACCTCCGCGGTCACAAGAACGTGGTGCTGCTCTTCTACCCGTTCGCCTTCACCGGTGTGTGCACCGGTGAGCTGTGCGCGCTGCGCGACAACCTGCCGAAGTTCGTCAACGACGACACCCAACTGCTCGCGGTCTCCAACGACTCCATCCACACCCTGCGTGTCTTCGGTGAGCAGGAGGGTTTGGAGTACCCCCTGCTGTCCGACTTCTGGCCGCATGGCAACACTTCCCGTGCGTACGGCGTCTTCGACGAGGAGAAGGGTTGCGCGGTGCGCGGCACCTTCATCATCGACAAGGAGGGCGTGGTGCGGTGGGCCGTCGTTAACGGCCTGCCGGACGCCCGTGACCTGAACGAGTATGTGAAGGCGCTCGACACCCTGTGATTCTTGGGTTCCAAGGCCTGCAAGGCATGGGAACCCGTCACTAGGATCGACTCGTTGATCCGATACCAACGCACGACGGGGCTCCCCGCCCCTGGACACCAATGGGAGGACTCGTGGGAGTCAGCCTCAGCAAGGGCGGCAACGTATCGCTGACCAAGGAGGCCCCGGGCCTGACCGCGGTCCTCGTCGGTCTGGGGTGGGACGTCCGCACCACGACCGGCACCGACTTCGACCTGGACGCCAGCGCCCTGCTGCTGAACTCGTCCGGCAAGGTCGTCAGCGACCAGCACTTCGTATTCTTCAACAACCTCAAGAGCCCTGACGGCTCGGTGGAGCACACCGGGGACAACCTCACCGGTGAGGGCGAGGGCGACGACGAGATGATCAAGGTCAACCTCGCCGGGGTCCCGGCCGACGTCGAGAAGATCGTCTTCCCGGTCTCGATCTACGACGCCGAGAACCGTCAGCAGTCCTTCGGCCAGGTGCGCAACGCTTTCATCCGCGTCCTCAACCAGGCCAACCAGCAGGAGATCGCACGGTACGACCTGAGCGAGGACGCCTCCACCGAGACCGCCATGGTCTTCGGTGAGCTGTACCGCAACGGCGCGGAGTGGAAGTTCCGCGCCATCGGCCAGGGCTACGCCTCGGGACTGCGCGGCATCGCGCAGGACTTCGGCGTGAACGTCTGACCCGGGCTCACCCCGAACCCGGACCCACCCCACGCCCGGCACCGCCCCGCCGGGGCCGACGGCGCCGGCGCGTGGGGTGGGCCCGGATGCATGGACGCACGGGGAGGGGCGTCTCCGTTCAACCGGGGCGGCCGTCTCTGTCGGGGGCAGCCTCCGGTTTGTCGGGAGGGGGCGTCTCCGACGGCGGGCGTCCCGGCTCCTCGGGAGGAGGGGTCCCGGCCCGCTGGGCGGTGGTGTTCCGGTCTCTCGGGTGGAGCCGTCGGTCCAGTGGGCGGAGCGGTCTCCCCCCAACGGGCGGTTTCCGTCGCCGTGTGTCGCAAGGGAGCCGCGTTGGCTCAGCGGGGGGTTTCCACCTCCGATCCTCGGGGGAGCCACCCCCCGACCACCGAGGGTCCGCCCTCGGACCGCAGGATGACCACTGGGGGGACCGGCCCCCGACCGCCGGGGGTCTCCGCCCCCGGGACAGCGCAAGATCTCGGGGAGGACCAGCATCATGGGCGTCACACTCGCCAAGGGAGGCAATGTCTCCCTCTCCAAGGCCGCGCCGAATCTCACACATGTGATGATCGGACTCGGCTGGGACGCACGCTCCACCACCGGAGCCCCCTTCGACCTCGACGCCAGCGCGCTGCTGTGCAGTGGCGGCCGGGTCCTCGGCGACGAGTGGTTCATCTTCTACAACCAGCTCAAGAGCCCCGACGGCTCGGTGGAGCACACCGGAGACAACCTCACCGGTGAGGGCGACGGCGACGACGAGAGCATCCTGGTCGACCTCTCCAAGGTGCCGGCTCAGTGCGACAAGATCGTCTTCCCGGTCTCCATCCACCTGGCCGACGAGCGCGGCCAGACCTTCGGCCAGGTCAGCAACGCCTTCATACGCGTCGTCAACCAGGCCGACGGCCAGGAACTCGCCCGCTACGACCTCAGCGAGGACGCCTCCACCGAGACGGCGATGATCTTCGGCGAGGTCTACCGCTACGGCGGCGAATGGAAGTTCCGGGCCGTGGGGCAGGGGTACGCGTCCGGTCTTCGCGGCATCGCTCTAGACTTCGGAGTCAACGTTTCGTAAAGCCGGGTACGGCGACGGGGGAGCCCCCTACATACGGATTGGGTAGCCAGTGCTTCTGAAAACCTTCGGCTGGTCGTTCGCGGTCACCGCGGTCGGCCTTGCCGCAGCGGTCCTCTACGGGGGGTGGACCGCCTTCGGCATCGTGGCGATCCTGTCCATCCTCGAGATCTCGCTGTCCTTCGACAATGCCGTGGTCAACGCCGGAATCCTGAAGAAGATGAGTGCCTTCTGGCAGAGGATCTTCCTCACGGTGGGCGTGCTGATCGCGGTCTTCGGTATGCGGCTGGTCTTCCCCGTCGTGATCGTCGCCGTCACCGCGAAGAAGAGCCCGATTGACGCGGTCAATCTGGCGCTGACCGACAAGGACCAGTACCAGCAGCTCGTGACCGACGCCCACCCGGCGATCGCCGCGTTCGGCGGGATGTTCCTGCTGATGATCTTCCTGGACTTCATCTTCGAGGACCGGGACATCCAGTGGCTGCGCTGGATAGAGCGCCCGCTCGCCAAGCTCGGCAAGATCGACATGCTGTCGGTCTGCATCGCGCTGATCGTCCTGCTGATCACCTCCTTCACCTTCGCCACCCACGCCCACCAGCACGGCGGCGCGCACACCGACAAGGCGCAGACGGTCCTGATCGCCGGTATCGCCGGCCTGATCACGTACCTGGTCGTGGGCGGCCTGTCCGGCTTCTTCGAGGACCGGCTGGAGGAAGAGGAGGAGCGGGAGCACGAGCGAGAGGAAGAGGCCCGGCGCACCGGCAAGGACCGCTCGGCGGTCGTTCTCGCCGGCAAGGCCGCGTTCTTCATGTTCCTCTACCTGGAGGTCCTGGACGCGTCCTTCTCCTTCGACGGCGTGATCGGCGCCTTCGCCATCACCAACGACATCATCCTGATGGCGCTCGGCCTCGGTATCGGCGCGATGTACGTCCGGTCGCTGACCGTCTACCTCGTCCGCCAGGGCACCCTGGACGACTACGTCTACCTGGAGCACGGCGCGCACTACGCGATCGGCGCGCTGGCCGTGATCCTGATGGTCACCATCCGGTACCAGATCAACGAGGTGATCACGGGTCTCGTCGGCGTCGTCCTGATCGCCTGGTCCTTCTGGTCCTCGGTGCGCCGCAACCGGGCGCTCGCCGCGGCGGAGGGAAAAGACACGACCTCGGACGAGCGGACTGAGGTGTCGTCCGGGGTCTAGGACGCTCTTGTCCAGGCTCGGTTCGCCGCCGGGGCGCACAAGCCGGCGTCGGCTCAGTCGCCGATTGTGGCCGTGCCGTGGTGTGGACCGTGTTTCGATGAGGAACGCTCTGGTCGGGGCGGCTGTGAGGACGCGTCCTCGGCGGCCGCCCCGCGGCTGTCGGACCATAGGCGCAGGGGGCGGGCATGGGTTTCTGGGACGGCGTGTGGCGCGGGCGGGCGACGGATTTCGACTCCGGCAGCGCGGCGACCAACGCGATCGAGCTGACCAAGCGGCACCACCGGGTCTCGCTCACCAAGCAGGGGGCGGCAAGCGGAAACCTGCGCATCAACCTGTCGTGGCGGATGCGGACCTCCGACATCGGGGGCCCCGAGCGGGGCAGTCTGCTGCGCCACCCCCTGCGGCTGTTCACTCCGGAGGTGGTGCAGGCCCACACCCAGAGCATGGTCAACGTCGACCTCGACCTGGGCTGCATGTACGAGCTGAACGACGGCACGAAGGGCGTGGTGCAGCCGCTGGGCGGTTTCTTCGGGGAGCTGAACGACCCGCCCTACATCAAGCTCAGCGGCGACGACCGGTTCGGCTCCGGCACCGGTGAGACGATCTTCGTCAACCTGGACCACCGGGACGACTTCAAGCGGCTGCTGGTCTTCGTCTACATCTACGACCAGACGCCCGCCTTCGACCGTACGCACGCCGTCGTCACGCTCTACCCCAGCAACGGCCCGCGCATCGAGATCGGCCTCGACGAACGCCACCCGCAGGCCCGCTCCTGCGCCGTCGTCCTGATCGAGAACGCCAAAGGTGAACTCGTCGTGCGCCGCGAGGTCAAGTTCGTATACGGCTTCCAGGCGGAGCTGGACCGGCTGTACGGGTGGGGCCTCCAGTGGGGCCGGGGCTACAAGACCAAGGCGTGACCGGCCGCCGCCCGGTCCACCGCCCCGCTAGTGCCCGATGAACTGCGGCCCCTGCGGCGGAAGTTCGAACTCCGGGTCCGGTCCGGGCGCCGCCGTGGGCGGATAGCCGTACGCCGGCGCGGACACCACGGCGGTCTCCGGCTGCGGATACCCGTACGCCGGGCGGGCGGCCGGCTGGGGATAGCCGTAGGCCGGCGGCTGCGCCGGCGGATACCCGTACGTGGGCTGCCGCGGCACCGGCTGCTCCGGCGGCAACGGCGGCGACACCTCGGGCGGCGCGGGGACGGACGCGGTGGCCGGGGCGGGAACCGAGGCCGTGGCCGCCGTCGGTACCTGCCCCGTCGCGGCCGGCGGGGTCTCCGACTCGTCCACCGAGATGCCGAAGTCGTTCGCCAGGCCCTTGAGCCCGTTCGAGTAGCCCTCGCCGAGCGCCCGGAACTTCCAGCCCTCGCCTCGCCGGTACAGCTCCCCGCAGATAAGCGCCGTCTCCGCGCCCGTCTCGGGCTTGATGTCGAAGTACGCGAGCGGCTCCCCGTCGGCGACGGCCGCGTCGTACAGCAGAACGCACAGCGACCGTACCCGGTCGAAGGGGACGTCGTCCGCCGAGGCGACCAGCAGGATCTGGCCCACGCCGGGCTCGACGCCGGACAGATCCGTCTGGATCGCGTCGGTCAGCCCGTCCGCCTCCCGCTTCTTTCCGAGAAGCCGGACCGCCCCGGACGGATGCCGGGGCTGGTTGTAGAAGACGAAGTCCTCGTCGGACCGCACACGTCCGTCGGGACCGAGGAGCAGCGCCGAGGCGTCGACGTCCGGCGCGGCCTGTCCCGGCGCCCAGCGCAGTACCGCCCGTACCGCGGTGACCTTGAGCGGTAGGTTCGACCCCTTCAGCATCGCGTGCGTCATGGCGTCATCCTGCCCTCTCCGTCCTGGCCACGACAACGCGGGGGTGGCGCCCCCGGCGCGGTGCCGGTGCACTGCCCTCATAGCACCGACCTGTGGCCGACACAGCCGAGTTACCTGAATTTCATGCCCGATGGGAACCCACGTCACGGGGTTCTACGTACTATTACCGGCCACCTCTTTTCGGGCCGTTCAGTATCACGCGGGAGTCTCATGCGTCATTTCGGGCATTTCGCCCCAAAAGAGCGGCAGCGTCTCTTCCATCGGGAGCCGGCCGTCTTCACCGCCGATTCGCCCGCCCGCGTGCTCGCGGCCGCCCTCGGCGCCACCCTGTACAGCCCGGCGACCCGGCCGCACCTGGCCGACGACGTCGTCAAGCAGGCGGGCCGCGGGGTGGTCTCCATGGTGCTGTGCCTGGAGGACTCCATCGGCGACGCGGACGTCGCGGACGCGGAGGAGAACCTGGTCCGGCAGCTCACCGACCTCGCCTCCGGCCCGGACGCGGAGCTGCCGCTGCTGTTCATACGCGTCCGTGTCCCCGAGCAGATCCAGGACCTGGTGGCCCGGCTCGGCCCGGCCGTGCGGCTGCTGTCCGGTTTCGTGCTCCCGAAGTTCACCGAGGAGCGGGGTGTTCCGTTTCTGGAGGCCCTGACCGCGGCGGAGACGGCAAGCGGGCGGCGGCTGTTCGCCATGCCGGTCCTGGAGTCTCCCGACCTGCTCTACCTGGAGACGCGCCGGGAGACCCTGACCGGCATCTTCCGCACCGTCGACAAGTGGCGCGACCGGGTCCTCGCGCTGCGCCTCGGCGTCACCGACTTCTGCTCCTCCTACGGTCTGCGCAGAGCGCCCGACATGACGGCGTACGACGTGCAGATCGTGGCCTCCGTGATCGCCGACGTCGTCAACGTCCTCGGGCGCGCAGACGGCACCGGGTTCACGGTGACCGGGCCGGTGTGGGAGTACTTCCGGGTCCAGGAGCGGATGTTCAAACCGCAGTTGCGCCGCAGCCCGTTCCTGGAGGGCGAGGTCGAGGAACTGCGCGAGGCGCTGATCGAGCACGACATGGACGGGCTGCTGCGCGAGATCGCCCTCGACCGCGCCAACGGCCTGCTCGGCAAGACCTGCATCCACCCCTCGCACGTCATGCCCGTGCACGCGCTGTCCGTGGTGAGCCACGAGGAGTACAGCGATGCGCAGGACATCCTGCGGCCCGAGCGCCTCGGCGGGGGCGTCCTTCGCTCCGCGTACACGAACAAGATGAACGAGGTGAAGCCGCACCGCGCCTGGGCCGAGCGCACCCTCCAGCGCGCCGAGGTCTTCGGCGTCGCCAACGAGGACATCGGCTTCGTGGAGCTGCTGGCCGCCGGGGTGCCGCACTGAGCGCCGAAACCGCCGCCCTGCCGTCGTACGACAAAGAACCGAGGAAGAACGTGGTCTGGTCCGGGACCTGGGTCGCCGAGCGGCTCGGGGTCGAACTCGTCGGCGACGAACAGCTGACCGAGCTGCTGGGGCTCGCGCTCCGGCGCAACCCCAAGCGGGCACACCTGCTCGTCTCCAACGTGCTGGGCAAACACGTCCCGCAATCCCCGTCCGTGGTCTACGCACACGGCTTCACGCTCGGCCGCCGGGTGCGGGAACTGCTGGCCGCCGACGGCGGGGGAGAAGCCGAGAGCCCGGGCGAGGGCGGCGCGGTCGTGCTCGGGTACGCCGAGACGGCCACCGGTCTCGGCCACTGTGTGGCGGACGGCCTCGGCCACGCGCCCTATCTGCACTCCACCCGCCGCCCCGTCGAGGGGGTCGCGCGCGCCGGAGGCTTCGAGGAGTCCCACTCCCACGCCACCTCACACCTGCTGCTCCCTCAGGACCCGGCGCTGCTGGCGGGCGACGGCCCGCTGGTCCTGGTCGACGACGAGTTCTCCACCGGCAACACCGTCATGAACACGATCCGCGACCTCCACGAGCGCTACCCGCGGAAGCGATACGTCGTCGTCGCCCTCGTCGACATGCGCTCGGCCGCCGATCTGGGGCGGCTGGAGGACTTCGCCCGGCAGATCGGCGCCCGGGTGGATCTGGTCACCGCCGCCGCCGGCACCGTAAGGCTGCCCCAGGACGTCCTGGAGAAGGGCACGGAGCTGGTGGCGCGGCACGAGTCGCCCGTTCCCGACCGGGAGGCCCACGGGACGGTCGTCCGGGTCGCGCTCGGCTGGCCCGGCGGCCTGCCCGACGGCGGACGGCACGGGTTCACCCCCGGGCACCGGGTGCGTCTGGAGAGCGCGTTGCCCGCCATGGCCGCGCGGCTCGCCGAGGCGCTGCCCCCGCAGGCCCGCCGTGTGCTGGTGCTCGGCTCCGAGGAGCTGATGTACACACCGCTCAGGCTCGCCCACGAGCTGGAGCGGCACCTGCCCGCCGAGGTCCGCTATTCCACGACCACCCGCTCGCCCGTCCTCGCGGTCGACGACCCCGGCTACGCGATACGCAGCCGGATCGTCTTCCCCGCCCACGACGACCCGGCCGACGGCCCCGGCGAGCGCTACGCCTACAACGTCGCGGACGCCGGCTTCGACGCCGTCGTCGCGGTCGTGGACTCGGTGGCCGACACCCCCGCGCTGCACGCCCCCGGCGGCCTCCTCGACCGGCTCGCCGCCCACACCCCGCACGTCCTGCTCGCGGTCGTCCCGAGTTACGTCCCCACGACCCCGTACGAGCCCGAAAGGCCCGCCATGCTGCCCGAGCCCCTCCGCGGCCCCGCCTTCTCCTCGTACGCGCCCGACGAGGTCGGCTGGCTGCTCCAGGACCTCTCGGACGTCACTCTGGAGGCGCCCACCGAGGAGCGTGAGGAGGCGATCCAGAGCGGCGGCGCGCACTACGCCGAGTCGCTCCCGGTGGAGTACCAGCCGAGCGAGCATTACCAGGCGCTGTTCCACACGGCCCTGGAGGCTTCGGCCGCGCGGCTCGCGCAGGCCGTCGGCGTGGTCACCGAGACCGTCCTCTCGCAGCGGTCCTCGCAGCCGGTCCTCGTCTCGCTCGCCCGGGCCGGCACCCCCGTCGGCGTACTGATGCGCCGGTGGGCCCGGCACCGGCACGGCCTCGACCTGCCGCACTACGCCGTGTCGATCGTCCGCGGCCGGGGCATCGACGCCAACGCGCTGCGCTACCTGGCCGGCCACCACGACCCCGCCGACGTCGTCTTCGTCGACGGCTGGACCGGCAAGGGCGCCATCACCCGCGAACTATCCGAAGCCATACGTCAGTTCCAGGCATCCGACGGCATCACCGGATTCGACCCGGAGATCGCGGTGCTCGCCGACCCGGGCTCGTGCGTGCGGACCTACGGCACCCGGGAGGACTTCCTCATTCCCTCCGCCTGCCTCAACTCCACCGTGTCCGGCCTGATTTCACGCACCGTCCTGCGCGCCGACCTCGTAGGACAGCACGACTACCACGGCGCCAAGTTCTACCGCGAACTCGCCGCGGCGGACGTCTCGGTCGCCTTCCTCGACGCCGTCTCCGCCCGCTTCCGTGAGGTCGAGGGCGCCGTCGACACTCAGGCCAAGGAACTGCTCTCCAGCGACCGCACCCCGACCTGGGAGGGCTGGGCGGCGGTGGAACGCATCAGCGAGGAGTACGGCATCCACGACGTGAACCTGGTCAAACCGGGTGTCGGCGAGACCACACGGGTGCTGCTGCGCCGGGTGCCCTGGAAGATCCTGGCCCGATCCGGGGCCGGCGCCGACCTCGACCACGTACGCCTGCTGGCCGAGCAGCGCGGCGTGCCCGTGGAGGAGGTCGACGGACTCCCGTACACCTGCGTGGGGCTGATCCACCCCCAGTACACGCGGGGCGCCACCGGCGCGGACGGACGGGCGGTGGCGGTATGAACCCCGTACTCGTCGCCAGCGATCTCGACCGTACGCTGATCTACTCGTCCTCGGCGCTCGCGCTCACCATGCCGGACGCGCGGGCGCCCCGGCTGCTGTGCGTCGAGGTCCACGAGAGCAAACCGCTGTCGTACATGACCGAGACCGCGGCGGAACTGCTCACCGAACTCGGTGACCGGGCGGTGTTCGTGCCGACCACGACCCGCACCCGCAAGCAGTACCAGCGCATCAACCTGCCCGGCCCCACTCCGCCGTACGCCATCTGCGCCAACGGCGGGCATCTGCTGGTGGACGGCATCTCCGACGGCGACTGGCACACGGCCGTGCTCGCGCGTCTCGCGGACGAGTGCGCGCCGCTGGCCGAGGTGCGGGACCATCTGGCGGCCACCGCGGACCCGGCCTGGGTGCGCAAACACCGGGTCGCCGAGGACCTGTTCGCCTATCTCGTCGTGGAGCGCGAGCTGCTGCCCGAGGAATGGGTGAAGGAACTGGCGGTCTGGGCGGAGAACCGCGGCTGGACGGTGTCGTTGCAGGGCCGCAAGATCTACGCCGTGCCGAAGCCGCTCACCAAGAGCGCGGCCGTGCGCGAGGTCGCCCGCCGCACCGGCGCCTCGCTGACGCTGGCCGCCGGGGACTCCCTGCTGGACGCGGACCTGCTGCTCGCGGCGGACCTTGGCTGGCGTCCCGGCCACGGCGAACTCGCCGACGCCGACTGGACGGCACCCGGGATCAGCGCCCTGCCGGAGCGGGGAGTGGCGGCCGGGGAGCGGATCCTGCGGGAGTTCCTGAAGGCGGTACACCAGGCGTAGGCCGCGGTCCGGGTGGGGCCGCGGTCCGTGCGTGGGGTGCCGTGCGGGCCGTCGTGCGTAAGCCGTCGTCCGTGCGGGGCGCCGTGCGTGGGCCGAGGTGCGGGCGACGGGCCGCCGCCCGTGCGGGGCGTCTGCGGGTAAGCGGGGCGCCTCCGGGCAAGTCGTCCCGAAGCCTCTCGGCCGGAGGGGCGCCGTCTTTCGGCCAAAGCCTTTCGGCTCAGCCGCAGCAGCCTCCGCCGCAGCAGCCCCCGCCCGAGGCGCCTGCTCGCGGGGCCGGCGAGGGGGCGGCGGCCGTGCCGCCCACCGCCACCGTGGACAGCAGCTTCACCGTGTCGCCGTGGCCGGAGGGGCAGGTCGCGGGGGTCGAGGACTCCGCCATGGGACGGCTGAGTTCGAATGTGTCGCCGCAGGTGCGGCAGCGATACTCATAGCGAGGCATGTCCACAGACTAACCGGCGTTTCCCGGCGGTCCCAGGACGCCGAAGGGGTCCGTGCGCGCCGAAGGTGCGGCTACTCGTGCACGAGGACCACGGAATCTCCTTAAGATCTCCTCAATATTCGCGGCACGACCGTTTCAGTGCCGCTCCTGACCCGATGGATCACATAGACCGCTGATAATTTGTATGAGCCGCGATGAGCCGCAAGGTCGTGAGGGGGGCTCGCAGCCACATGCGTGGCCGCTGTTTCTACCCGCGCGCGCAATACCGAGTGCGGAGGGAGACGCAGTCGTGACCGAGGCATGGCAGCGAATACAGGGCCGGTGTCCCCGGACCCGTGCGTACACCGGAGCCCGCCGTGGCTAGCGAGGGCGGCGGCCGTCCGGACCGCCCCCGGGCGACGCCGAAGCGACACGGAAAGCACCCCGACGAGGCCCAGGGCGAGGTCTCTTTCGATCCGGACACCACCATGCAGTTGAAGGCCGGACTGCCCCTGCCTCCGGACACCACCATGCAGTTGAAGGCCGTGACGCCACCGGAGCCGGGCGCGACCCGGCCGCAACGGCCGGACGCCACCGAGCCGCAACGGCCGGACGCCACCATGCAACTGCGTGTCGTACGGCCGGAGATGTCCGGGCGACGCGCCGGCCGGAAGAAGAACGCGCCGCCATCGGCCCTGACTCGTATCACCGCGACCCTCGCTCCGTATGCCCGAAAGCTCGCTCCCTACGCCGAGAAGCTCGCTCCTTACGCCGAGAAGCTCGCTCCCTATGCCCGCAAGTTCAAGCCGATGTATCCGCGGCCGGGCCGCGCCGGCTGGCGGCGCTGGGTGCCCTCCTGGCGGCAGTGGCTCGGAGCCGTGCTGGCCTCGATGGGGCTGAGCGGCGCGTTCCTGGTCATCGCGTACGCCGCGACGGACATACCGGACAACCTGAACACATACGCCACCCAGCAGGACAACGTCTACTTCTGGTCCGACGGCACCCCTATGGCCCGCACCGGCTGGGTGCAGCGGCAGGCGATGCCGCTGAAGGACATACCCGTGCAGGTGCGCTGGGCGGTGCTCGCGGCGGAGAACGAGAGCTTCTACACGGACCCGGGCATTTCCGCCAAAGGCCTCTCCCGCGCCCTGTGGCGCACGGTCGGCAAGGGCGACACCCAGGGCGGCTCCACGATCACCCAGCAGTACGTCAAAAACGTCTATCTGACGCAGAATCAGACGGTCAGCCGCAAGCTCACCGAGGCGATGATCGCCCTCAAGCTCGACAGCAAGATGAGCAAGGACAAAATCCTCGAGGGGTATCTCAACACCAGCTGGTTCGGCCGCGGCACCTACGGCATCCAGCGCGCCTCCCAGGCCTACTACGGCAAGGACGTCAGCCGGCTCAACGCGAGCGAGGCCGCGTTCCTCGCCTCCCTGCTCAAGGGCGCCGGCCTCTACGACCCGACGCTGAACCATGCGAACCACCAGCGGGCCGTGGAGCGCTGGAGCTGGATCCTCGACCGCATGGTCAAGATCGGCAAGCTCTCACCGGCCGAGCGGGCCAAGTACAAGACGTTCCCCGAGCCGCTCAAGCAGAACCCGCTCTACGACACCGGCAAGCAGAGCGACTACCTGGTGGAACTGGCCTCGCAGTACGCGAAGAAGTCCGCGCACATCTCGGACAAGCAGTTCGACCTGGGCGGCTACCAGATCTACACCACCTTCGACCGCAAGCGGGAGGACGCGCTCACCGACGCCGTGACCAAGGCCCGCAAGCAGGCCAGGCAGAACCATCCCGACCTGGTGAAGACCGCTCACTACGGCGCCGCCTCGGTGGCCGCCGACGGTCGTATCCTCGCCGTCTACGGTGGCCCCGACCACCGTACGCAGGGCTTCAACGAGTCCAACACGACGACCGTACCGGCCGGTTCGGCGTTCCTCCCGTTCGTCTACGCCGCCGGCCTGGAACACGGCGTCCACAAGACCCGCGGCGGCCCCGCGACCCCGGTCACCCCGGAGTCGGTGTACGACGGCGACGACGGCATCCCCGTCACCACGCCCGAGGGGCCGTACTGGGACCGCAGTGGCAGGAAGGTCTCCGCCCACAACGACGGCAACAAGTCCTACGGTCGGATCACCCTGAGCCAGGCCCTCGCCCGGTCCGCGAACACACCGTTCATGCAGCTCGGCATGGACACCGGACTGTCCCAGGTGCGCCGGACCGCCGAGGCGGCCGGACTGCTCCCCTCCAGCATCGGCCCGCAGGTGCCCGCGCTGTCCCTCGGCAACTCCACGCCGAGCGCCATCCGGATGGCGAGCGGGTACGCCACCTTCGCCGCGGACGGTACGCACACCGAGCCGTACTCGGTGCGCCGTATCACCCGCAACGGTGCCGCGGTCGCCCTGAGGACACCGAAGGCCCAGCGGGCGGTCGGCTCCACGGTGGCCCGCCAGGTCACCGAGGCGCTCGGCGAGTCCTTCCGCATCGCCCACCCGGACGCGGGCGCCGCCTCCGACCGGATCGCAGGGAAGGCCGGCACGACGCCCGACGACACCGCCTCCTGGTACGTCGGAACGGCCACGTCCGTGTCGACCGCGGTCGTCGTCTACCGCATGGATCTGTCCAAGAGCCTCGAACCACTGCCGCTCAAGGGACTCGACGGCACCACCGCGAACGCCGTCCCCTACGACATCTGGTCCCACGCCCTGAGACCGCTCGGCTGACGCCGACGGCCGAGATCCCGCACGCGCCCACCCCCCTCCTCGCAGAACGAGCCGCCCATGACAACGCGAAACGGTCATCGCCGCCGAGCACGCCCTTCCCGCCTGGCCCATCTCAACGGCCGCGTGACCCTGGCGGTCCTCCTCGCAGTCGCCTCCGTGACGATCACCTTCCTGGCGGTGTCCCGGCCGGACAGCACCGCCGCGACCGCCTCCGCCGGGTCCGGCACCGGCAAGGGCGCGGGCAAGAACGCCGGCGCCAAGGCCGCCGAGGAACCCGAGTGGGACGGCAAGACGAAGATCATCGGGGATGGTTCCACCTCGTACACCGGCCCGCAGAAGAGCGAGCTGAAGCCGCAGCCGCTCAAACCCGGTGAGAAACCGCCCCAGTTCGTCGTGTTCTCCTGGGACGGCGCCCTCCAGGGCGACGACCAGCTCTTCTCCCACTACCGCGAGCTGGCCCGGCAGTACGACGCCCATATGACGTTCTTCCTCACGGGCATCTACCTGCTGCCCAAGAGCAAGAAGGACCTCTACCACCCGCCGCAGCACCCGGTCGGCGCCGCCGCGATCGACTACGCCACCGACGAGCACATCCGCACCACGCTGGAGCAGCTCCGCAAGGCGTACGAGGACGGCAACGAGATCGGCACCCACTTCAACGGCCACTTCTGCGGCGCCAAGGGCGGCGGCGACTGGAGCGTCCAGGAGTGGAAGAGCGAGATCGACCAGTTCTACTCCTTTGTGGAGAACTGGAAGACCAACACCGGCTTCAAGGACATCCCGGCGCTGCCCTTCGACTTCAAGAAGGAGGTCACCGGCGGCCGCGCTCCCTGTCTGGAGGGCCAGAAGAACCTGCTGAAGGCCCTCAAGAGCTATGGCTGGCGCTACGACGCCAGCTCCCCGGGCGACTTCCAGATATGGCCGGCCAAGAAGGACGGCGTCTGGGACTTCCCGCTCCAGATGCTCCCGTACGAGGGCGGCAAGTACCAGGGTCTGTCGATGGACTTCAACTTCCTCTACAACCAATCGGCCGGCGAGACCCACGGCGACGCAGCGAAGTATCCCCAGTGGGAGCAGATGACCGTGGAGTCCTACATGGCCGGCTTCAACCGTGTCTACTACGGCAGCCGGGCACCCCTGTTCATCGGCAACCACTTCGAGGACTGGAACGGGGGCATCTACATGAAGGCCATCGACCAGGTCGTGAAGAACGTGTGCACGAAGAAGGGCGTCAAGTGCGTGTCCTTCAGGGAGCTGGCCGACTGGCTCGACGTGCAGAAGCCCGCGACCCTGCAACGGCTGCGCGGCCTGGACCCGGCACAGTCGCCTGACTGGTCGACGGTGGTCAAGTGACCACGATGTGAAGTGACCACGATGTGAAGTGACCACGACGTGAAGTGACCACGGTGCCAAGTGACCACGGCGGCCACGTGACCCCTGTAACCCCTTGGTTCCACTTGTGCATCCCCTCTTCACAACCGACGCGCCCGCCGTGCGAAGATGCCGTCTCCCGGTAGGTGTACCGGCGTAGAGGGGAAACACCTTTGAAATCAAGAAGATTGAGCCGTAAGCGGCGTCGCGCCACCATAGTCTCGGCGGCGGCTGCCTCGGTGGTCGCAGGCGTGGCCCTGGTGCCCAACTGGAGCGCGGGCGCGGCCGTCACCGACGACCCGACGGTGGACCCGGCGACCAAGGCCACCTTCCAGCGGCTGGCCGACGCGGTCTTCACCGACCGCACGAACGCCCTGGTGGACGGCAAGAGCGGGGAGGGGGACGAGCAGCACCGTCTGACGTCCGGGTTCTCCGGCAAGGTGCGTCTGTCGGGCACGCAGTCGCACCAGGAGAGCTCCGCGCTGTCGGAGCTGCGTGGTCGCAAGTCCCGCCTCGCGAAGCTGGGCGAGAAGTACAGCGCGGCCAGCACCAGCGTGAAGCTGGACGCTACGCAGGTGAAGGGCCGGCACGCCACGGTCGACGTCACCGAGACCACGACCCTGACGTACGAGAAGGCCGAGGGAACCGAGCCGAAGACCACCGGTTTCCAGGCCCACCACGAGCTGACGTTCAAGGCCGACCGGCACGGCGACTGGCAGCTGACCGGTATCCGTGACACCGACGACGGCTACCTCGCGGTGAACCAGGTGGCCAAGCCGGCCGTCGCCGCACCGGCCACCGCCGCCGACGCCGGCCCGCCCGAGGCGACCCGCTCGTCCACCTCGCGGCCCGCGCAGGCCAAGGCGAAGAACTTCTCCGCCACCGGCTACGACTACAAGGCCATGGCGGCGTACGCGCAGAAGTACTGGAACAACTACAACCCGGCCTACCCCGACTTCAACGGGCATGGCGCGGGCGGCGACTGCACCAACTTCGTCAGCCAGTCCCTGAAGGCGGGCGGCTGGAAGCATGTCCCCGGCTACACGTCGGACTTCCACAAGTGGTTCGGCAACTCCGACATCCAGTCGGACTCGTTCGTCGGCGTCAACGAATTCTCGTGGTTCGCCCTGTCCTCCAAGCGGGTCACCAGCCTCGCCAACGTCTACCAGATGGACGTCGGTGACGTGTTGCAGATGGACTTCAACAAGGACGGGTCCAAGGACCACTCCATGATCGTCACCTACCGCAGCCCGCAGGGCGTGCCCTACGTGACGTACCACTCCACCAACACCTTCAACAGGTCGGTGGCGAGCATCATCGCGTCGTACCCGAACGCGGCGTACTACGCCTACCGGACCTGACCGGTGCCTCCCGGGGCGGAGGGCGGACCCGAGCGGCGGCCCGTGAGACGGGATCGGGACTCGGTGGCCGGCCTTCCGCCCTTCCCGGGGACCGGCGCGGTGACGGGCCGGGCCGGCCGGGCTCAGTGACCGGCTCCCCGCTCCTCCCGGATCTGCGCGACCACCCGGGCCACCGTCTGCCGCACCGCCTCGGTCTCCGTCAGGAAGTGCCAGTAGTCCGGGTGGCGGCCCTCCAGCGAGCCGAGCGCGCGCTCCAGCCGGGCCACGGAGTCGTCCAGGGGGCGGGCGTGCCGCGGATCGGGGGTCGTCCGGCCCGCCATGGCCAGCCGCTGCGCGTCCCGGATCGCGAACCGGGTGCGCTCGATCTCCGCTTGCGGATCCTTCTGGACGGCGTTCAGCTTCCTGAGGCGGTCCCCGGCGGCGGACACGGCCTCGTCCGTGGTGTTCAGCAGCGCCCGCACCGTCGACAGCAGTGACGTCGCTTCCGGCCAGCGCTGAGCGTCCCGTGCCGCCTGCGCCTCCTTCAGCTTCAGCTCCGCCTGCCGCACCGCCTCGGCGGCCTGCTCCGGCACCTGCTGGAGGTCCTGCCAGCAGGCGGCCGTGAACCGCCGCCGCAGCTCGCTCAGCACGGGCTCGACCTGCCCGGCGCGCGTGGTGAGCGCCTGCGCCCGGGTGCGCAGGGAAACCAGCCGGTGGTCGATCTCCGCGGCCCTCTCCGGCAGCCGCGCGGCCTCCACCCGTACGGCCTCTGCCTCCCGCGTGACCCGCTCGGCGCGCTCCAGGGTCCCCGGCACGCCATGCCGTCCCGCGCCCTGGTTGAGCTTGGTCAGCTCCGGGGCGAGGGCGGCCAGACGGGCGGCGAGGTCGTCGGCCCTGAGCCCGGAGGCCCGGGCGCCGTCCAGGGCATTGCTGGCGGCGAGCAGCGCCTGGCGGGCACGCTCCACGGCCGGCGCGAGCCGGGCCAGCTGGGTCTCCGCCTTGCCGAGCAGCGGCCCGAGGCTCTCGCCGAAACGATCCAGCTCCTGTTTGACGCGGCCGAGTTCGTCCTTGGCCGCGACGAGCTCGGCCCGGGCGCGGGAGGCCGCGGAGGCTTCGAGATCGACCCGGTCGAGGTCGTGCGCGTCGACGGCCTCGATGTACCGGTGACTGGCCTCGTCGATGCGCCGCCCGAGCGCCTCGAAGTCGGTGATGACCCGGCGGGCGGCGGGGGAGTCGTCGACGGCGGTGATGGTCTCGACCGAGATCCTCAGATCCCGCTGCGCGGTGTCGAGCTCGTAGAACGCGGCCGCCGCGGCGTCCTTGGCGGCCTGCGCCTCGGCCCGCACCCCCTCGGCCCGCCCCCCGAACCACCGTCGCGTCCCGCCCCCGGCGAACGCCGCGGGAAGCAGCAGCGCGGCGACGAGCGGAAGGGTGAGAAGGGCGAAGGTGTCGCGGACGGGGGTGCCCCCGTATGACGCGGACGGCGTGGACGGCTGTGGTGGTGTGGCCTGCGATGGTGTGGCCGTCACGTCCCTCTCCCGTGCTGTCATTCGCCCTGCCGGTGTCATTCTCCCACCGGTTGAAGACGAACACACGAGGCGGTCGGTTCGCAGAACGGTCCCGTGTACGGACGCTCAGCGCGATTGCGGGGCATCCCCCAGGGCAAGGTAGGCTGTCGCCTGGTCCAGGGCGCGTAGCTCAGCGGTAGAGCGCCGCCCTTACAAGGCGGATGTCGGCGGTTCGAAACCGTCCGCGCCCACCAGTCCCAGGACATGCCAAAGGCCCAGGTCAGCGGGGAGAACCCGGAAACCTGGGCCTTGATCTTTCCCGGCCGTTCGCAGCCGTCGTGCCACTTACGTGCCAGATGGGCCGTGAGGGGGCTGCTTCACCCTCCTGATCTGACCGTCGACGTAGTCGGCGATCTGGTGGTCGCGGCCGTTCACGAGGTGCTGATAGATCAGCGCTGCTCGCATGGACGAGTGGCCCATGCGATGCATCAGCTCCCGGGTGGTCGCGCCACCGGTCGCGGCCAGGGTGTTGCCGGTGTGCCGCAGATCATGGAAGCGGACGCCATCGAGGCCGGTCGCTGCGAGGGCACGGAGCCAGATCCGCCGGAAGTTGTTCCGCCGCAGGACACCACCCCGGGCGCCGAGGAAGACAAGCCCGGTTCGGCCGGCACCGGCGTACTCGGCCAGATGGTGCGCCAGCTCCTCGACGAGCGAGGCCGGGATCGCCACAGTGCGGACACCGGCCGCGCTCTTGGGCGCCTTGACCGTGAGACCGTCTGTGCGCGTCTCGGAGTACGAGCGCCGGACGGAGACGGTGCGGGCTTCCAGATCGACATCACGGCGCTCCAGGGCCGCCAGCTCACCGAAGCGGAGTGCGCAGAAGGCCGCCATGAGGACGAGGGCTCGGCAGTGGGGCGGAACGGCGTCTGCGAGCCGGTACACCTCGGGTACGGACAAGAAGGGCCGCTCTGCGTGGGTGGCCGTACCAGCACCCTTGATCCGGCACGGGTTGCGCTGAATCAGTCCGTCGTCCACGGCCGTGTTCAGGATCGTACGGAGGATCGTGTAGGCCTTGGCGACTGTTGCCGGGCCGACCCCGGCATCCAGGAGGCCCGTACGCCAGCGCCGCACCTGGGGCGTGGTGATCGTATGGAGCGGCACCGCGTGGAACGTCGGCATGATGTGCAGGTTCAGGATGCCGACATTGCGTTCGCGGGTCGTGGCCGCATAGTCGCGATCTTTGAACCAGGCTTCCGCGTACGCCCCGAACATCACTTTGAGGTCAGGGTTCTGCCAGGCGCCATTCAGGATCTTGGCCTCTTGCCTAACGAGCCAGCGGTTGGCGTCGGTTTGCGTAGCGAAGGTGTCGTCAGCTGCGCGCATCAACCCGTCCGGACCCCGGTAGCGGGCCTGGAAGCGCCCCGAGGGCAGCTTGCGAACGGACCCGAAGCGGCGGCGGCGACCTTTGGCGTTCGGCATCAGGCCACCGCCTTGGCGTGCGTGGACCGGGTTGTGATCGGCTTGACGGTGTGGGCCTGGATGAAGGCGTCGACGGCGCTCTCGGGGATCCGTACATGCCGCCCCACCTTGACGAACGTGATGCGGCGCTCGGCGATCAACCGTCGGGGAAAGCGCGCGGTGGTGCCGAGCATCTCGGCGACCTGGTCGACGCTGAGATAGCGGTCTTTCACTCTGGGGCTCCTTCCTGGGCGAGCTGGTCGCGTAGGGCTTCGCGGGCGGTTTCGCGGTTGAGCTGGAGGTCGCGGGCGATGGTGGCGGCGAGGGCGGATTCGCCGGGGGTGTGGCCGTGTCCGGCGTACCGCCAGTCGGCCAGGACGAGGACCGTGTCCGGCTCGCGGTCGTGCAGGCCGAGAGCGGCGTGTTCCTGGGCGGCGCGGTAGTCGGCGCGGTCCTGGCGGAGGGCGCCGAGGGTGGTGGAGTAGCGGCGGGACTTGGAGGAGAAGTGGCCGCGGAATCCGAGCATGTGGGCCCAGGCCCATAGGCGGCGGTCCGGGTACAGGGGGTCGAGCGTCTTGCAGGCCTGGATGAGTCGGCGGGTGTGGTCGGGGACCTGGTGGCGGTCGAGTTCGGCCAGTTCGCCGATGCGGCGGTCGAGGGTGCCGGTGTTCTCGGCTGCTTTGGTGGCGTACTTGGCGACGTAGGAGGCCACGGCCTGTTCGGTGATCTCGGAGCCGTCGCCGAAGGCCTTCACGGGCCGGACGTCGAGCTGGGTGCCCCAGCGGAACGTGCGGGCCGGTTGATCCTGGGCGGCGGGGACGGAGACCGAGGTGTACGAGTGCGTGGTGGCGGCCCGGATCGCGTCGGTGAGGAGGTCGACCGTTGCCCAGGACGGCGGTGGGGTGTCCGGTCCTTCCGGGCCGTCCAGGCGGATCACGGCATGGAAGTGCACGGCACCGCGCTTTTGGAACTCGGCGACCTTGCCGTACGACAGCCGCGCGCACTCTTTCAGCTCCCGCTGGGAAAGGCCGGCGCGGGCGGCGATCTCGCGACGGAGCCGGTTGGTGAAGCGCTGCCAGAGCTGCCCTGCGTGGTTGTTGAACAGCACGGCGCCCGCGTAGTCGTACGTGGCCGGGTCCAGGGCGGTGCCGAGGGTGGGATCGTCGGCGCCGTGGCAGGTGCCGCAGCGGCAGACGCCGTGATCAGGGCGGTTGTGGACCGGGCCGAAGGACGGGGCGGTAAGGGTGGCGAAGACGCGGGGGTAGTCGCGGACGGTGGCGGGGATGTCCCGGCGGTCGTCGCCCGCGAGGCCCGCGCGGATCAAGTGGTAGGTGTCGCCCGCGTAGGTCCAGGCGCAGGCCGGGCAGCGGGAGGCGCGGCGGTTGCCGCACGCGACGCGGAGGCGTCCGCCGGGCTCGTTCTCGGTGGTGTAGTGGTGCAGAGTCTCGCCGGTGACCTTGTCTTTGTGGAGGGTCCAGCCGGTCAGGTGGATGGGGTCGGCGCAGCCGCCGGTGCGGCGGATTTGGTCTTCCCAGCGGGTGTAGTCGGGGGCCGAGGCCACCCTCAGCAGGTCGCTGAGGGTGGTCGGGTCGAGCAGCGTGTCAAGCACGGGCACCCTCCCGGGCGGCCGGGCGGTGAACGGTGCCGGTGCCGTGGCAGGCCGGGCAGTGTGCGGTGATGGTGCGCAGGTGGCCGCGGGCGTCGCGGCCGCCGAGGGTGATGGCGACGGAGGCGAAGCCGTCGCAGTTGCCGCAGGTGCGGGGCCGGGGTGGGGTGCGGTGGGTCATGCTGGACGTTCCTTCCGGTTCGCGTGATCGGACAGGGACGGCGCCCGGGCGGCGGATGCTTGGCGGTATCGAGGCCGCCCGGGGGCCGGTCAGCGTCGCTTGGCGTCGGCGTGGATCAGGGAGCGGATCACCAGAGCGCAGACGGCGACGGACACGCCGGTGATGGCGACCGCGAGGAGCATCGAGACGAGGACCGCGCCGACGACCAGGACCACGGCCGTGCCACCGCCAACCAGGGCGAGCGCGGTACCGGGCGTGAGCTGAACCGTGGGGCGGGTCGGCGCCGGGGCCGCGGGGGCGGACGGCGGGGTAGGGGCCGCGGGGATGACCGTGGTCGGCTCGACGACGGCGGGCGGCGTGCTGAGCGCGGTCGGGGTGGGCATGGTCGGGATCTTCGGGCGGAGCATGGTGGATCTCCTTTCGCTGCGGGCTACTTGACGGCTGCGTCGATGGCGGGAGCGAGGAGGCTGTCGGCGAGGAGGTATCCGCCCAGGAGTAGGACGGCGATGAGCCACCAGGGCGGGCGGATGAGCTTGATGCCGAGGTAGCCGACGACGAGCAGGGCGAACCAGAGAGGGACCTGCATGGCGGGGGTCTCCTAGCGGACGCGGCAGCGGTGGGTGCGGGCGGCGAGCTGGGCGGCGGAGGCGCTGGAGTAGTCGGCGGACCAGCCGCAGCGGTCTGCGGTGCACACGGCGGCGTGTTTGGTCTGGCCGTTGCGGTCGCGGTGGGTGCCGATCTGCACCGGGCCGATGCTCATCACGGAGTGGAAGTGGTCGCGGGCAGGCATGACGCTCAGTCCTCCTTGGTGAAGTCGTCGGTGTGGTCGGTGAGCCACCGGCGGATCTCGGCGGACTCGTCGGAGTCGGCAGCGAGGATCACGGGCTCAGCGGTGGCCATGGCTTCGGTGAGGCGTCCCTGCCGGGTCAGTTCGGCCGCCCGTTCAAGGGCGTGCCGGGTCGAGTCGCGCATGTCTGATCTCCGTCCTGGTCAGGCGAGGTGGGCGGCGATGGCGTCGGCGAGGTGGGGCGGGACGCCGAGGCGGGCGCGGAGCGTGTCGGTGTCGATCGGGGAGCCGGTGCGGGTGCGGTACTCGTCGGCGACCTTGCGGGCGTGGTCGATCAGCACCGCCGGAACCGCAGGCGCCGGGGCGGACACGGGCAGAGCCGGGGCGTCCTGGGTGGGTGTCGGAGCGGGGTCGTGCTGGGGCTCCGAAGACGGGGTGGTGGATTGTTCGGGTTCGGGTTCGGGTTCGGGGTCGGTCTCGGGTGCCGGGGTGGGGGCGGGTGCCGGCGGGACCGGCATCCGGTGTTCGGCTGAGTGGGCCAGGAGGGTTCCGCCGAGGAAGGCGAGGGCGGGCCATCCGGCGATGCCGAGGCGGAGCAGAGCGGGCGGATGGGCCAGGTTCAGGAATCCGGCGGTGGCGACGTTGGCGCCGAGTGAGGCGAACAGGGCGACGATGAACCAGCACCAGGCGAGCCGGGACGGCCCGTCGCTGCGGAGGCGTCGCCAGGCGGCGACCAGGAGCAGGTCGACACTGACCGGGTAGGCCCAGGCTTTCCACCCGTCCTGCCCGGCCGCGGAGGCGAGGTCGTGGAGGTGGGCGAAGGAGAGGGCTCCGGCGATGACGGCCTGGACCAGGACCGCGTCCACCCGCAGGCCGGGCCGGGCCATCAGGAGTCCTCACCGGGATAGGCGGGGCCGTCATTGGGGTCGTAGCCGGGCGGGAAGAGGCCCGGGGGCGGTTCGGGCAGTGAGACGGCCAGGGAGGGGCTGACGGCTTCGACGAAGTCGAGGTCTGCGCCGGTCATGTCGGCGTACAGGGCGAGTTGGCCCAGGAGGAGCACGGTGCGGGCGAAGTCCTCGCAGTTGGGGCACATGCCGGGGTCTCCCTTTCATCAGGCATGGCGGGGGTAGGGACCTGGCGCGAAGGCGGTCGCGCCGACCGGGGGTGTAGGGAAGGTCAGGCCGTGGCGGGGGCCGTCTTGGACAGCGAAACCACAGCCGCCGGAGCGCCGGTCAGAGCGGGCCGGAAGGGGGCCAGTTCAGGCAGGTCCGGAGTTTGGTCCGCGTGCCGGTTGCAGGTGTTGACGGCCTGGCGCAGCGAGGTGTGCGGGGCGCGGATGCGGTGCCAGCCGCCGGAGGAGTCCCCAGCGATGGCGACCCCGCGCATCTCGGCAGGGATCTGGATCGCGGCCAGGACGGCGTCCGGGGAGATGTCGCCGAAAGCCATGTTGGCGGAGGTTTCGTCGTTGACGCGGTGGGCGGTACGGCCGGTGAGCTGGGCGCGGAGCATGGTGATGCCCTTGCCGAGTTCGGAGCCGAAGCGCTGCCCGCAGATCTCCAGATAGATGCCGGCCGCGCGGCCGAGCTGGGCGAGCCGGACCAGGGCGGTGATGATCCGGTCGCGGCGCTTCTCTTCCTCCTTGGTGGCGAAGAGGGCGAGTTCGGCGACCTCGTCGACCAGGACCACGACCGGCACGGGGCGCAGGTGATCGGGCAGGTCCCAGATATCGGCGGCGATCTCGGCGTCGGGTACGTCCGAGGTGATGCGCTGTTCGGCGCGGATGAGCTGGTACACGCTCTCCATCCGGGCCACGAGCGCGTCGAGCAGTTCGGCGGCGGTGTCGGGATTGTCGGCGAGCGCGGAGAACCGGCGGGCCAGCGGGAACAGCTCCACCCCCTGTTTGCAGTCGATGCCCACCAAGGCGACGTCCATCGGAGCCAGCCCGGCCACCAGGTTGCGCTGGTAGACCGACTTCCCCGACTCGGTGGCGCCCAGGGTCAGCGCATGGGGTATCGCCCGGTAGTCGCGGTAGTGAACCGCGCCGTCCTCCCGCAGCGCGACGGGGACCCGCATCGGGCGCGGGTCGGTCTTGGCGGGCATCTGCACCCGCTTGAGAACGTCGTAGCTGGTCATCCGCACCTCGACCACACCCGAGCGCACCTCACGCGAGGTGACGCCGTACATCGCGAAGGAGTGGCGCAGCCGGTCGGAGGCGGCGGCGACGTCGAACGCGTCCTGCCCGGGCCGCAGCTTGAGCCGCAGGACCAGGCCGGTCCGGGTCGGACGCAGGCGCAGGATGCGCGGCGGGCGGGACTCCGGCGCGGGCCGGTTGGTGGCCCGGGCTAACGCCAGGCGCCAGCGCGGGGGCGGCATGGTCAGTCCGCAGGCGTCCATGACGGAGGCGTAGCGGACCAGGACCCGCAGCGTGGCGAGGGTGACCCCGAAGGTCAGCCAGTACCAGGCGGGGCGCCGCCACCGCAGGAGACCCGCAGCGGCGACGACCAGCACGAACGTGACCGTGAAGGCGGTCACGATCAGGCGGCCTTGGGCTTCGACGCAGCAGCGGCGAGCGAGGTGACGGCGACCGCGCGGAACGCGATCCCGTGCCGCTTCTGGCCGTTGAAGTCGTTCTCCCACGGCCGGGCGATCAGGCCCGTGAGCGCGACCGGCGTGCCCATGGCCAGCTCACCGGAGATGCCAGGCTCGGGGACGGTGATGGACAGGATCTCGACCTCGTCGTTTGCCGCGAACATCACGTCGACCGTCATCAGCTTCGCGCCGGTCTCGGTGTCGGTGGCGATCTCGCCCGTACGGCGGTCCTTGACCTTGGGCTGCGGGGTCTTGGCGACCATCACGGTCGCGGCGGAGGTGTCGACGGGAATCTGACGCATGAGCGCGCTCCTAGGTGTCGTCCAACTTGACGTACTTAGTACGTCGACCTGTCATGAGAGTGCACCTGAAGTACTTAGTACGTCAAGTGGGTTCTCGACTGTTGTCGGTCGGATGTGCTGCACTTAGTGCGACAAGCACTGAGAGGGGCTATGGCCGAGTTCACGGGACGCGCCAAGTACTTGGAGATCGCCGATGACTTCAAGCGGCGCATCCGCCAGGGAGAGCTGACCCCAGGCACCAAGCTGCCGTCCGAGACCGACCTCATGACCACTCATGAGGTCTCACGGACCGTCGCCCGGCAGGCGATCTCACGCCTCCGTGAGGACGGCTTCGTGATCTCTCACCAGGGCAAGGGCAGTTTCGTCACCCTTCCCGAGGAGCCGCGTCCGACGAAGCACAGCCCCGAGTTCGTGGAGATCGCCGCGTACCTGTCCGATGTCCGCCAAGAGGTGCGTCGGCTGGCCGAGCGGATGGATCAGCTTGAGCAGTTGGTCCGGGACCAGGCGCAAGGCGGTTGACCAACGCGTCAGCACGGTTTGCCAGCGCGGCCACCTCCTGGCCAAGTGCCTTGGCCTCACTGATCAGTTCCACCACTTCGGCCGGGGTCAGCGGCATTGTGGCTCCTTCGTCCTGCGTTCGACCTGTCATCCCCTCGGGTGTCATCAACGCTAGGAGCAGGCCGTTGGAGTACCCCGGAAAATCTCTCCGGGGTCCCATATAGAGACGGGGGGACGCTCTTGCCATGCGAGGAATGACGACGAACCTGACGATCGGCGAACGCATCGCCTGGTACCGCCGCAGGCGGGGCATGTCCCAAGAGGTCCTGGCCGGACTGGTTGGCCGAACGGTCGACTGGCTGAGCAAGGCTGAGAACAACCGCATCGAGCTGGACCGGCTCTCGGTCATCAAGTCCCTGGCCGACGCGCTCGACGTGACGCTGGGCGACCTGCTCGCCGAGCCGACGCTGCTGGACTGGACGGCGGACAGCGGGACCCGCACGGTGCCGGCACTTCGCTCGGCCCTGATGAACTACCGCCAACTCACACCCTTGTTGGGCGTCACAACCGAGGGTGAGCCGACACCGCTCAACGAACTCCGCAGCAGCGTCGCCGAGGTGTGGGACGCCTACCAGGACTCCCGCTACGCGTTCGCGACCCGCCGCCTGCCACTCCTGCTGGCCGACGCGCTCATCGCCGCCCAGGCCTACGAAGGCCGGGAACGGGAGCAGGCGCACGAGCTCATGGCGATGACCTACCAGGGCGCGGCCATGGTCCTCACCAAGCTCGGTGAGACCGACCTCGCATGGATCGCGGCCGACCGCGGACTGGCAGCGGCCCAGCAGTCCGGCAACACGGTGGTGACCGGGTCCCTGTTCCGGTCCGTGGCTCACTGCCTGCTGTCCAACGGCCGCTTCGACGCCGCCACGCAGCTCATCGGAGACGCAGGGGAGTACCTCCGCCCCGACCTGGACCACGCGAGCCCCGAGTTCCTGTCAATCTACGGAACCCTCTTTCTCACCGGCTCCATGGCAGCGGCCCGAGCGGAAGACCGCGCCACGACTCAGTCGTTCCTCGCCGAGGCCGACCGGGCAGCGCAGCGTCTCGGAAGCGACGCCAACCACGTGTGGACCGCCTTCGGCCCGACCAACGTCGCCATCCACCGAGTGGCTACGGCCGCAGAGCTGGGCGACATGCAGATCGCGGCGGACCTCGGGCCGCAGATCGACACCAGCGGCCTGCCCACCGAGCGCCGGACCCGGCACAACCTCGAAGTCGCCCGAGCGCTCAGCGCCCACAACCGCATGGACGACGCACTGGCCAAGGTCCTCGAAGCGGAGACCTGGGCGCCCGAGCAGGTGCGAAGCCACTACCTTGCGCGTGAGCTCGTCCTCACCTGGGTCCGGAACCAGCGAGGCCGGCCGAGCCGCAGCCTGGCGAACCTGGCCGAGAGGCTGCATGTCGTCTGAGCTGGGTACCCTCGGCTGCATGGCGCCGAATGCACATGAAGCGAAGATGGCGCATCCGCGCATGGCAGCGGGTGCGCTCTTCTTTGATGCCGCCGGGCGAGTCCTCATGGTCGAGCCCTCCTACAAGGACTACTGGGAGATCCCCGGCGGGTACGTCGAGACCGGCGAGTCCCCGTTGCATGCCGCCATCCGTGAGGTCCAGGAGGAGCTGGGGATCACACCGCCCATCGGGCGCCTGCTCGCGGTCGACTGGGCCCCGAACGAGGCCGAGGGCGACAAGGTGCTCTACCTGTTCGACGGCGGCCAGCTCAGCCAGGACGACCTGGCAGCGATCACCTTGCAGCCCGAGGAGCTGAAGAGCTTCGCGTTCGTCTCTTCGGAGGAGATCGTCGAGCGCACGATCCCACGACTGGCCCGACGCATCCTCGCAGCTGCCGAGGCCCGAAACGAAGCCGCACCGGTCTACCTCGAACACGGGCAGAAGCCCGGCAGCGAGGCGGCATGACGACACCGCGGAACATGAGCCGGGAGGAAGGCATCCTCCTCGTTCAGCGGCTCATGGATGCCGACTACGCCGACGAGGCAGAAGCCGCCCAGATCATCGCAGCACTCAAACGCGGACTCAGCTGCCCACACATCAGTGACTACGTCTTCTGGGACTTCGATCCGCAACTGACGGCCCAGAAGGTCGTGGACCGAGCACTGGCCTACGAGCCGTTCGCTCTGTGATCACTCGCTCTGTGATCAGAGCGCGGTAAGACTTTCCCTACTTCATCAAGGCCCGCGCACGGCGCGGGCGCGCGCCGCCTCTGCGGCGCGGCCTGCCTCCTGTCTGCGCCCCGGCTGGCCGCGCCCGGCGGCGCGCTCGGCGGCTGCGGGCATGAAGTGGGAGACACCCTCTTTGGCCGGGGCGGTCGGCTCCACGGCTTTAGGCAGCCACTTTGGGGCGAGCCTCTAAGATCATGGCCCCAACGTCGTGCTTTAACGGGCAGGTCCACAGACTGCCCGACTCGCCGGAAGCTTACGGGGCCATGATCACTCGCCCCAAAGCAGCTCCAGCCCAAAGCCGCTCCGCCGACCTTGTGAGCCCACTTGCCGCATCTTTACTTATCCTGATGAAACCTGACGATCGCCATACTCGAAACATCAGCCGCCCACGGCTCCGACCTAGCCGCCGCGGCTTTTCTTAGCTCTTCAGCACCCTCGAAGTCACCCAAAAGAAAAGCCTTCGAAAATGCGAATTCCGATTTAAGGGCACTAGTATCCCATGCTTCAAGGTCGGACCTGATCGCCTCGACCCCATACATATTCTTGCGCGCCAGCCACGCGTATAGGCGCATCTGAATCTTCACATCCAGGTCGTTCTTCACCCCTTTCATCTCATCTGCCATTTTTTCCACTGCAGCATTGTACCCACAACTCAAGAAATCATCCAGATAGAGGTAAAGAACTCCCGTGGCGAGGAAATTACTTTGCGGATACAGGTGCAACCAAGAGCGGAGGATTAGTAGATTACCGAGGGCGGCGATTTGGTTAATAGCCTGCCTCAAGTAGCCGTCGTCAATCACCAAAGGAGTTCCTACCGGCGGCGCATTTTTCACCTTGGCCGCATAGGTGGAATTGACGGATCCATGAGTATGAATCAATGCGTTCCTGCGCTGGAATACTTCAACCGTGTTTTCCCAGTTGATGCACAGTTTCTTCAAGTGGGCATCGACCTTTATGAAGATTTTTTCCCAGTCTTCGAGGCCACCGCGGAGGGCTGCATCCACTTTCTTCTCGATTGCTGCCTCAATGAGCGGCTCCAGGGACCCAGTCTTGACGATCTCCGCGAGAGAATATTCCCGCTCCCCGGACATGTAAAGTTCCGGCCTTCTCTTTAGGGTCGCCCTGTACGCCCTGCCGATTACCGCCTCGAATGCACTGATCAGCGTGACAAGAACTGACCGCCGAATCAGGTCATCTGGCATCGGACGAGCCCTCACCTGTCGAACCGCTAGGTGTATACGTGAGCCGACATCATGTCCACTCTCCGCAGCGTTCTTGATTATCTCTGCTAGGCTATCCCGCCTTTTCTCCTGCCACTCCGACAGGGCGACATTCCGTTCCCGCTCATCCGCAATGGCTTGAATTTGGGCGTAATTTCTACTGCCTAGCTCCAGCCAGGCACGAACAGCCTCACCGTCTCCTCCGGAACTAATGGCATCCATGATGGTTTTAGTTCGCCGGGCAGAGTCGATATGCTTAATCGCTGGGAGCGTAGACGCATTTAGAAGCTGATCCAGCGAGAGTATAGTCTCACAGAAGTCGAACTGAGCATCCATGAATACCTGCTCGGGTCGACATTCCTGTCCCTCTTGGATCTCGGACACTGTCCCCCCACTCAAATATTCGACTCGCGCTTGCGGCTCTCTACGCAGTCGTTCGGGAGGTCGACCATACCTACTTCACGGTGTCGACGGGGGTGGTTTCGCTGTATGCACCGAGGGCCCATGACGCCCAACGACTTCGTGCTCTCCAAACGGGAGAACGACTGCCAGCGGCGCGTTTGCCGGTCGCTGCTTAGGTGTGTCGGCCAAGCACACTTGGTGGGGCTGGACCGACCGATCAGAGGAGCCTTTCGAGACGTACCCACTCCCGGAACTGTTCGGCTGACAAGACGACTCCCCCAGGCGCGGGCGTCGGGCCGTCCCCGGGCCGTGCAAGGTCAGCCGACGCCGACCGACAATGACAGAAGCCCACGGCATCTGCACTGGTCAGAGCCGTGGGCTTCCTCAGCCTCGCTGGTCAGCGGAAGGGCCGATCAGTAGACCGGCTACCGAGGCCGGCCGGAGAGCAGCGCTCACCCGGCGCACCAGCTTGCTGCCGTGCGCCCCCACCGCGCCGCCCCCTCGGGGCTGGCGACACCGAATCATCGACGCCCATGAGGGGATTCGGGAAGTACTGGGGTTGGGTTGTCTTTGCGGTGCTGGTAGCGGGCTGGTTGACCTTCGATTTCGGACCGGTCGTGCTCGTGGTCCTGTCCGGGGTCAGCGCCTTCTACTTCTTCTTCAACGTGCCCGTCTGGTGCGGAGCCGCGGGACGTGGTGGCGCATGCCGCCACAACAGCCACGGCGTCCTCATGGGCTGCCATCTTCGCCAGCACAAGTGGCAGAAGCTCAAGATGATCTTCTGGACCGCCCGCTGGGCACGACTACGGCAAGAGCTGTTCCAGAACGCGACCACCACACTGGCGAGCCTCGGTGGCATCCTCGCGGTGACGTCAGGCGTGGCGTCCACCTTGCAGCCGCTGTTCGGCGGAGGTTGGTAGCGGGGCTCGCTGACATCCACGTCTGACATCAACGACGGTAGACAGCAGCGGTTGGGTGCGTTCCTCGACGGAACACGTCCACTTGGTCAGACGGCCATGGAGGCGCCTCGGACCGAACTTGTAAAGCTGCGGTCAGCGTGGGTGTTGTGCAGCAGGGAAGTACTGCAATCACCCACCACAACCGTCGGCCCCGCGTGACCGCGTGACGTGCCCAGCGAACCTCAGTGACCACCGCACGTAGTTCGCATCGACGACGGGGAACCGCGGGGAGCCACGGTGGCTCGCGGGCATCGCGCACCACAACGGCCCCTAACCGTTTCACCTGGTCAGGGACCGTTCATATGCGCGGTGAGTGTGGGATTTGAACCCACGGTGACTCGCGCCACGACGGTTTTCGAGACCGATTGGTGCCGCAGTCACAGCACACCTTGAACGAGGGGCGCGCCGCGCGGAGGTTGTCCGTGCATGGTATGGGCACAACTCCGCCACAAGGGCTCCACAAAGCGCCACGAGCGCGAGATGATTCACCGCTCACAGCAACATCCCTGGGGAGACAATGAGTTACGAGATCACGCCGCCCATGCCGGCATTCGAACCGCCACCGCCGCCGAAGAAGAGCCGCACCAACGCGATCATCATCGGCTCCGCCGTTGCTGCAATCACCGCCATCATCGGCGTGGGTGTCACTATCAACAGCAGCTCGGGCGGCGGCAGCCACAAGGCCGAACCGGCCGCCAGCGGCCCTGCGAGCCCGACATCCACCGCCAGCCCAGACATTGCTCAGCAGTTCGCGGACTGGAGAGACGGCGGCGGAATAAAAACCCTCAACACCCTCTCCAAAGACCTCAGCGCCGTTAGCAAAGCCTCCGATCCCGTCGACCTCGACGGCCTCCGCGACAGCTGTTCCACCCTCACCGCCGACGTAGAAGCCGCCCAAGACGGCGACCCGTTCCCCGACCCGGCTACGGACAAGCGCTGGAACTTCGCCCTGGAGCACCTTGCCAACTCGGCCACCGCCTGCACCACCGGCGCTGTCGGCAACGACCAAGCCTCCTTCGACCTCATGGCATCCGAAATGGACATCGGCATCAAACACCTGAACGCCGTCAACGAACGCCTCGATGAGGTGCTCGGTTCCTGACGAAACCCCGGCCGGGAGATCCGGTCGGGGGTTTTCTGTCGTGCCCGGCTACAACCGTGCCACAGCCGTGCCAGATAGAGCGGTCAACCACGGTCAACAGCGGCTCCTCTCAGCTGAGTCGTACGGGTGACCTGCGGACCCTTCAAAGCGGGAGTGGCCTGTGTGTCGCGGCCATCCCGCGCGCCGCCCTTACAAGGCGGATGTCGGCGGTTCGAAACCGTCCGCGCCCACCAGTCCCAGGACACGACGAGGCCCAGGTCAGCGGGTGGATACCCGGAGACCTGGGCCTTGATCGTGTTCGGCCGCTTCACTCCCTGATCCGGCCGTCGACGTGGTCGGCGGTCCCCCAGGTCAGAGCCACCAGACCTAACGTCGACTCTGGTCAGGGATTCAGCCGGCCGCCTTGGCGATGATGCGCTCCATCTCCTCTCGGCCGAAGGCCCGCAGAGTCGTGGAACGGACGCTGCCTACCCCACCGAGCTGTAGGAGTGCTGCCGTAGCGGTTTCGTCGTCCGGAGCCTCGACCGTGGCCACGAGGTCGTACGGACCGACGGTCCAGTAGATACTCAGGAGCTTCGCCCCGAGCTTCTGTACCGCTGAGCCGAAGGTCTCGGCGCGCTTAGCGGTGTCCTTGTAGTTTCGGATCCCTTGATCGGTCCAGCTCAGCAAGGCGACGTACGTCGGCATGTTCTTTCACCTTCCGCAGAGACCCATCGCGAGATCAAGCCTGGACATCCCGGCCAGATCCTGCACCAGGTGCGCACCCGAACGAGTTTTGTTCCGTGACAGCTCGCGACGCGTTCCCCCGGGGGTGGGTCCCCGTGGGGGGGGGAGCGGTGACCTCAGTGACGGCGGCACATGAGGACCGCCACCACTCGGGCCGACGCTTGGCTCCAGCCTAAGGAGAGTTCCAGCACGGGCCTGTCCCCGGCGCCGCCGGCGCCGGGTACAGGCCCGCTCGGTCTCGTCGGTGCCGCTCAGGCGTTGAGCAGTTCGTAAGTCTCCGTCAGATGCAGCAGCCGCGTGGGCTGCCGCTGAAGGCCGGTGACGACGAGACGGCCGCCGTCCTCGTGCAGGCGCCGGCGCAGAAGGAGCAAGAGGTGCAGGCCGCTGGAGTCCATGAAGGAGACTCCCGACATCTCCAGGTGCAGCGTCCTGCCGTCGAGCGGCACGGCGGCGGCCTGGGCGAGTTCGGGACATGTCTGACGGTCGATGTCCCCCGACACGGTGATCAGTGTGCGGTCGGGGTGCTTTTCGGTGGCCACGGTGAAGTCGTTCATGGTTCGCCCCTCAATCCCGGGGTCGAGCCCATCACGCCCCCTCGAAGAGGGCATCAAGCGCGCGACCTGGTGCCGCGCACAGTCGAGCGGGACTACCCGTACCGCGCCCCGGTCAGCGTGGTGACCTCCAAGGGCGGCGCGGGTGCTCCCTTCAGACCAGGCTGAGTGTCCCCCAGCGTGGCACAGGCAGGGCGGTCCCAACCAGCCCGGACACCCGGACATCGAGGCCGCCGATCCCGGTGTCCCGGGTCATCGGGGGCTGGGGGCGGCCGACTAGGGCTCGTCCCCCTGCGCGTGCTTCAGGCGCATCCGGGCGTCCACCTTGTTCTCGGTCGCCACCTCCGCCCAGAAGCGGTGGCAGGAGACGAAGACCGCGAGTTCCCTTTCCCGCCGGCGGAGCTTTTCCACCTCTGCCTGTTCGTCCGCGGTCCAGCCCGGGGAGGCGGGGCGTTCCACCTTGCGCCAGCCGTTGTCGTCGCTGAACGCGTCCAGCGGTTCCACCGACCAGGGGAGCCGCTTCATCAGGGCCAGGAGCTCTGCCCGGACCTGATGCAGTTCCTCCTGGCCGGCGAGAAGGTCGCTCGGGAAGTCATAGCTCGCAGCCACACCGCAATGCTACGCCTGTTCGATTTCTCGGTGCGAGCCGCTTCTCTCACTTCACTCGAACGGGTCTCCGTCACGGGCCCCTGGTTCCGCTTGGAGCAGGTAAAACTGCTCAGGTGAAACTGGACAGGCTTACCTGATGGATTTACGGTGGCGGCATGGACCAGAACCCCGAAGGTGTCTCCGCGTCCGCCGCTCGCGCGGCCCGGGATCTGCGGGTGCTGTTCAGCCGGCTGCGGCGTCGTATCCGCGAGGTCGCCGGGGACGACGAGCTGACGCCCTCCCAGGTGTCCGCGCTCACCCTGGTCGGCAAGGGCGGTGCCGCCACCGCCAGCACCCTGGCGTCCGCCGAGGGCGTACGCCCCCAGTCGATGGCCGCCACGCTCGCCGTCCTCGAACAGCACCGGCTGATCCTGCGCAGCCCCGACCCCCATGACGGCCGCCGCCAACTGGTCACCCTCACCGACGCCGGGCGCGAGCGCATCGAGGGCGACCGGCAGGCACGACAGGAGTGGCTGGCCCGCGCCCTCCAGGACCGCTACACGGAGGACGAGCGGCGGACCGTTCTCGAGGCGCTGTCCCTGCTGGAACGGCTCACGCGCCCGTGACGTCCGCACTCGACCGCGCGGCCGTCCGGCCCCGGCGCCCCGCCCGCCTTCGACCGCCCGCTGATCGCCCCGATGATCCCGGGTTCCGTACTGAACCCGGTCGACTCCTCGAAGACCGCCGTGGCGCTCGTCCCGATCGGCGCTGCCTGGCTCTGTTCGTGACGGCGGCATCCGTCCTGCTCGTGCTGGTCGGTCTCGCCGACCGTTCCCCGTCCACCCCGTCCGCCCTCGCCCCTCCCCCCGGAAAGGCCTGAGCCATGGCTCTCACCACCCTCGACCCGCGCACCGCCCTCGTCGTGGTCGACCTCCAGAACGGCATCGTGGGCCTGCCCACGCGGCCTCACAGCGGCCCCGAGGTGGTGGCCCGCACCGCCGAACTGGCCGACGCCTTCCGGGCCCGGAACCTCCCGGTCGTCCTGGTCCGCGTCACCTTCGCCCCCGACGGCTCCGACGCCGTGCCCGGCCGCACCGAGCAGCAGCGTGGCGCCCGCGCCTTCCCCGAGGGCTGGGACGTCGTCGTCGACGAACTGTTTGGTCACCCGGGAGACATCCATGTCACCAAGCGCAACTGGGGCGCCTTCCACGGCACCGACCTCGACGTCCAGCTGCGCCGGCGCGGCGTCACGCAGATCGTGCTGACCGGCATCGCCACCAGCATCGGCGTCGAGTCCACCGCGCGGGCCGCGTACGAGCACGGGTACCACGTCACGCTGGTCACCGACGCGATGGCCGACGCCGACCCCGAGGCGCACCGGGGCAGTGTCGAACGGATCTTCCCGCGCCTCGGCGAGACGGGTACGACGGCGGAGGTCCTGGAACTGCTGGACAAGACCCACGCGGTCTGACCCCCAGCGGGTGCGGCGGGCGAGGATGGGTGCGTACAAGGCGGAAAGCGCGACACTGGACGCATGTGCCGCAGCATCAAGACACTCCGCCCGCCCGCCATTCCCGAGGACGCCACGGACGAGGAGATCAGGGCCGCCGCGCTTCAGTTCGTGCGCAAGGTCTCCGGCTTCCGTGCCCCCGCCACCCACAACCGTGAGGTGTTCGACCGGGCCGTGGACGCGGTCGCGGCGGCCACCGCCGAACTGCTGGCCGGCCTGGAGGTGCGGGGCCGTGCCCGCGAGCCCGCGCCCGCGGCACCGGACGGCGTCTGAGGCGTCCCGCGCCGGGCGCCGCCCCGCGCCGCTACTCCCGCGCGGCCGGGCGGCGCATCAGGCAGGTCGCGGCCGCGCCCGCCGCGAACAGGGCCATCACCGAGACACCCGTCGCCAGCCAGTTCGCCCCCAGCCACTGTCCGCCGAAGTAGCCGAGCGCCACGCTGTACGCGGCCCAGACGATCCCCGCCAGCGCCGACCAGGGCAGAAACTCGCGAGCCCGGCGGCGGGCGGCGCCCGCGCCGAGGGAGACGACCGAGCGGCCCGCGGGCGCGAACCGGGCGAGGATCACCAGCGCGCCGCCGCCATGGGAGAGGGCGGCGCCCAGCCGTTTCTGAGCGCTCGACAGCCGGCGGGAGCGGGCGATCGCCCGGTCCAGGCGGGGGCCGCCGCGCCAGGCCAGGCGGTAGGCCACCAGGTCGCCCAGGACCGAGGCCGCCGCCGCGCACACCATGAGCCAGAAGACGTCCGGTACGCGTGCCACCGCCGAACTCGCGGCCGCCGCGGTCGCCGCCGTGATGACCAGCACGCCGCTCGGCAGCAGCGGCAGGAAGACGTCCAGCAGGACCGACGCGGCCACCGCCGGGTAGATCCAGGGGCTGCCGGCCAGCGACCCCACACTCTCCAACACCGGAACTCCCCGTCCCCAGAGGCAACTGCGTGCCGCGATGTCGCGGGGAGCGGCAGGAGCGGCCTTTCGACAGCCGCACAGCGTACGCGGCGGCTGTGACAGGAGGGGCGGCGGGGCCCGATGACGAGCACAGTGACCGCCGGGCGGGCTGACCGCCGGGCGCGGACAGCGCCCGCCGCCTTGGGTCCGGGAGCGGGCGCCGTCGTGGGACCGGGCGGATCAGGCCGCGACGGGCTCCGAGGTCCGCTCCTCGGCGGCCGTGGCCGAGCGGGGGGCGAGGAGACGGTCGAGGCCGAACGCGCCGGAGCCGGTGAACACCAGCAGCAGGAAGGACCAGCAGAAGAGCACGGACTGCTCGCCGCCGTTCTGGATCGGCCACAGCGCCGCCGGCTGGTGGATGTCGAAGTACGCGAACGCCATCGAGCCCGACGCGACGAAGGCGACAGCGCGGGTGCCGAGCCCGAGCAGCGCCAGGGCGCCGGCGACGAGCTGGATCACGGCGGCGTACCAGAACGGCCAGGCGCCGGTCGGCACGGTCCCGCCCTGGGGGCCCATCGCGCCGCCGAGGACGCCGAAGAGCGAGGCGGCGCCGTGGCAGGCGAAGAGCAGGCCGATGACTATCCGGAACAGGCCGATCGCGTAGGGTTGCGCTCTGTTGATACGTGTGGTCATGTGGGGGGCTCCTTCGGTCTGGTTTCGGTCCGCGGACGGACCGGTGTGGGAACGGAAACCGACTGAGCCGCCAGGTTAGGTAACCCTAACCAAAGCTTGCAACTTCAACATCAAGCCATGGTTCCGCTCCGTCGGCAGTCCAGCGGTGGTTCCGCTTCAACATCAAGCCATGGTTCCGCCTCGTCGGCACTCCAGCGGTGGTTCCGCTTCCCCCGTCCGGCGGCCTCGCTCGCCTGGCCGTGCGGCGTCGCTTTCCCCGCCGCGGCACGCAGGGCCGCACGCGCCACCGCGTCCGCGTCCGACAGCGTCACCGAGTCCACACCGGGCCGGGCCCCGGCCGCGGTCACCCAGTGCACGCCCTCGGTGGGCACTCCGAACGCGAACCGGCACGGGTGGGCGGTCCCCTGTCGGTCGATCAGACGGTAGGGACGCGGTGTTACGTCCAGCCCTCCGGTTTCGTAACCGTCCACGGTGTGCGGCCGGCATCCGCCCGTGTGGAACAAGTCGGCGAGGAGGGCGTCGGCGGTGCGGCGCAGATCCGGCTCCGGCAGCCGCGCCTCGATCAGTGTGCGCAGGCGCACGGTCGAACCCGGAACGTCGGGGGAGTGCGCGACCCACGCCCCGTCCTCCGCGCGCACCTCCAGGCGCGGGCCGAGCACCTCCAGGACCCCCGCCTCGATCAGAGCCGTCATCTCCTCGATGCGCCGTCTGGGCGGACCTATGGACAGGAAGGCGTTGAGCGGGGTGTACCAGCGGTCCAGATGGTCCCGGCGGGAGGTGCCGGACAGGCCGCCGTGGTCGACGATCAGCCGCAGCTCGTTGCGCAGGTCGCGCAGTACGTCCAGGGCGGCCTTGAGCGGGCCCGCGACATTGCCGAGGGCGGCCTGCGCGGCATCCTCGCGGAGATGGCCGAGGAGCCAGTCGCGCCAGTCCGCCGCCGAGTGGAAGACGCGGCCCGCATACGGACGCGCGATCCGGTCCCAGCGCCAGCGGTCCGCGGCCGGTACGCCGTACGTGTCGAGAAGGGCTCCTTCCCCGTCGCCGCGGTGGGGGACGGCGAGAAAGCGATCCCGGAACCCGCGCCGCCCGGTGCCGCGGCGGGCCAACAGCGCCTCGTAGTAGACCGTTTCCACCTCCTTCGCCACCAAGGGCCATATCTCGGCCAGGAAGTCCGGGGCCTCCCCGGAGTCCGCGCGCTTGCGGAAGGCGGCGATCACGTCATCGGTCAGCAGCAGGGGCACATGGCGGCCGTACGGGCCCTTCGCGTTGTCCCCGCGCGCCTGGTGCGGCACGCCGCGCCGAGAACCGGCGTACAGCCGCGGCTCGTTACCCGACGGCCGGTAGCGCAGGCCGTCGGGGGTGCGGTCGAAGCGGCCGCCGCGCCCCGCCGTCAGCAGAGCCAGGTGATCGAAGAAGTTGAGGCCCAGACCGCGCAGCAGCACCGGTTCCCCCGGCGCGAGCGGGGCGAGGTCGACATCCGCCGGATTGGCCGGGGCGATGTGACGCAGACCGTGACGGGCGGCGTGCGCGGTGTACCGGCGCTGGTCCGCGTCCGCGACCACCGGGAGATGGCCCTGGGCGAGGACCACCGCGGACAAGCCGGTCAGGGTGCGGCCGGTGGACAGAGTCAGCGCCTGGCTCCCGTCGGCGGCGTCCCGCAGGCGTATCGCACGGGCGGTGTGCACCTCGACCCGTATCGCCTCCGGTGCGCCGTCCACCACGCGGGCGAACACCCACTCCAGGTAACGGCCGTACTCCGCGCGGGTCGGGTAGTCGTCCGGGCCCGGCGTCCCGTCCCGCCGCGCCGCCAACCCGGGCCCCGCGAGCGTCTGTTCGCCGCCGCTGGGCCCCGGCTTCCCTGCCCCGCCCGCCCGGTGCTCCCGCGCCCACTCGTACAGGCTCGGCCCCGGCCGGATCGGACCCGCGCACTCCACGCTGTCGTCGGTGAACAGCGTCACCTGGCAGGCCACCGTGTTCATCAGCAGCTCCGGGGACTGCGCGGTGCGCCAGACGCGGCCCGGTCCCGGGAGCGCCGGGTCCACGACGTGGACGGTCAACCGCGTGCCGGGCGGGAGGAGTTCCGGTGCGGAGGCGCAGAGGCGCTCCAGGACGCTGGTGCCGCGCGGTCCCGCGCCGACGAGGGCGACGGAGACCGGCGCGGGTTCCACGGTCGTGGCGGACGGTTCCGCGGTCGCGGCAGACAAAAGGGTGACTCCCGGGCGTGTGGGGGGCGCAGGGCCGTGCACCGCACGCTGGAGGCGGACGGCCCGCCTCATCATGCCTTCCCCGGGCGCTTCGAGGAGGGGGTACCCCCGGGACCACGGGAGTCAACGCCCGCTTCCGGCGTCCCGAATGTCCCTCATGGGGAGGTCAGGGACGACTCCTCCACGGTCTCCAGCCGCGCCTTTCCCGTGCCGTCAGGCCATGCCCGGACCACCCGCAGCGACGCGGAACGCCCGCGCAGCGTCAGCGTCATCAGCTGGTTGCCGAACCAGGGGCCGCCCGTCCGGCGCCAGGCGAACCCGGTGGGCGCGCCGCGTCCGTGCCGGAGGAGAAGGCGGCCCAGGGCGCGCCCGAGGCCGCTCCAGCCGAAGTGGAAGCCGAGCCTCAGGGCCGGCGGTACGGAGTTGTGCACGGGCGAGCACGTCAGCTGGAGGACCCGGGCGTCGGGGCCGCCGTCCGGCCACGAGGGCTCCGCGACATACCCGTGGTGGACATCGCCGGACAGCACGTAGACACCGGCCGGCGCCCCCGGCCCCGTACCCGCCTCGGCGATGAGGTCCGCCAGCGCCGCGAACGACTCCGGGAACGCCGACCAGTGTTCCAGGTCGGCCTTCTGCCGCAGGCGTTCGGCGAAGCGGGCCCAGCGGGGGCCGCGTACGCCGCGGCACAGGAGGGCATCCCACGTCTCGGCGTCGTGCACCAGGTGGGGGAGCAGCCAGGGCAGCGAGGAGCCGATCAGGAGGTGCTCACAGACGCCCCGGGCGCCGCGCACCTGCTCCTCGAACCACTCCGCCTCCGCGGCGTCCAGCATCGCCCGGCCGTCCTCGTCGAGGACGCGCGCCGCCCGGGAGTCGAGCATCACGACCCGTACCCGGCCGAAGTCGCGGCGGTGGCTCCAGCGGACGGTGGAGGGGTGGGCGTCCGCCTGTGCGGCGTAAGCGCGCAGGACGTCCGTGCCGTCCGGGGTCTCGCGTACGGCCGCGTAGAGCGGATCCGCGGCCAGTTCCGCAGGGGACAGATTGCCGAGGTGCTGGTGCACCCAGTACGCCATCAGACCGCCGAGCAGCCGCTCGTGCCACCACGCGGTGGCCCGCATGCCGGCGCGCCAGGCGGCGCTGGTGTTCCAGTCGTCGATGAGGTCGTGGTCGTCGAAGATCATCAGACTGGGCACCGTGGACAGCAGCCAGCGGATCCCGGGGTCGAGCCAGGACTCGTGGTAGAGCCAGGTGTACTCCTCGTAGTCCGCGACCTGGCCGCCCGGGGGATCGCCGAGGCCGCGCCGGGCGGCGATCCGGTCGCGGATCGCGGTGGACGTCTCGTCCGCGTACACCTGGTCGCCCAGCAGCAGCAGTACGTCGGGGGGCTCGGCGTCCGGGGCGGCGGCGAGGCGGGCCGCAAGCGCGTCCAGCGCGTCCGGGCCGACGGGGTCCTCGCCGTCGGCGGGTGCGGCGGCCCGGCGGCAGGAGCCGAAGGTGATGCGGACGCTCTCCGGGTCGGGCGTGCGGATGACGGAGGGCGGGAACGGCGAGTCGGGCGGCGGCCACACGGGGACGCCGTCGAGCAGCACCTCGTACGCCTCCGCCGTGCCCGGGGTGAGCCCGCTCACCGGCACGATCGCGTAGTGGTGGCCGGCGATCTGGAAGGTGCGGGCGCTGCCGCGGGCGCCTGAAGCACAGCGCACCTCGGCGGTGCACGGGCGGCTCGCCTCGACCCAGACGGTCGCGGACGAGCCGTCCGCGTATCTCAGCAGTGGTCCCAGGCGCAGTCCCGCCACGGCGTTCTCCTCCTCCGTCGCCCCGTACGGTACGGAACGACGGAGGTCCGTGGGGAGGGGCCGGGGATCAGCAGCTCGCGAGGTAGCTCTGGAGGGCGCTCTTCTCGGCCGAGTCGACGGAGAGGTTGTAGTAGTACTTCACCTGGACCCAGGCGCGGACGTACGTGCAGCGGTACGCCGTCCGGGACGGCATCCAGGTGGCCGGGTCCTGGTCGCCCTTGGCCTGGTTGACGTTGTCGGTGACGGCGAGCAGCTGCGGACGCGTGATGTCGTTGGCGAAGGCCTGGCGCTGGGAGGTCGTCCACCTGCTCGCGCCGGAGTCCCAGGCCTCGGCGAGCGGAACCAGGTGGTCGATGTCCACGTCGGAGGCGGCGTACCAGGTCGCGCCGTCGTACGGGGAGTACCAGCTGCCGCTGGTGGCGGCGCAGGAGGAGTCGGTGACGACGTTCGAGCCGTCGCGCTTGAGGATGTATTCGCGGGTGTTGCAGGTGCCGCTGATGGTGTTCCAGGTCGGGAACAGGTCGCGGCTGTAGCCGGTGCGGTTCTCCGTGGCCACGGTGAGCGAGGCGAGGTAGCTGCGGGCAGTGGCGCCGCTGACGGGAGTGGGGAGCGCGGCGGAGGCGGCCGGACCGTTGAAGAGTCCGGCGAAGGCCATGAGTCCGGTAAGAGCCGCGAGTATGCTGAAGCGTCGACGCGCGTAGATCTTGGGCATGCGAACTCCCTTGTGGGGTGGGGGCGTTGGGGTGCGAGCCAGGGAATGCTCGCGAGTGGGTGTTGCCGGAAGGTATGCGTTCGATGAGAAGTTAGTGACGTGTGCATGTCACCACAAGGGGTGTGACGTCTCTTACGGCCCCGTCCACCGCGTCCGGCGGTCGCGTAGCATGGGCGGCGCAGAAGGGGAGTAGCTCTTCGCCGGACCGTCGACACACTGCTCAGCACGCCTGAGCCGGCGCCCGGAGGCGGATCCTCACCAGAGGATCGGCCAGCGAGACCTTCGGCAAGCAGTGCACGCCCGTGCCATCAGGCCCGGGCAATCTGTGTGCTGCCGTGCCGAGGTGTCGCAGCAGTCACAGCACTCTCGGTGGGGCAGCCCCGACCGATTGAGGAACCTTGATCAGCATTACCGTCCTGGCGCTCGTCTTCGGCGTCGTCTTCCTGGCCGAACTGCCGGACAAGACGGCCCTCGCCGGTCTCGTACTCGGCACCCGCTACCGCGCCTCGTACGTCTTCACCGGTGTCGCCGCCGCCTTCCTGCTGCATGTCCTGCTCGCCGTCGCGGCGGGCAGCCTGCTCACCCTGCTGCCGCAGCAGATCGTGCACGCCCTCACCGGTGTCCTCTTCCTCGGCGGTGCCGCCGTACTGCTGCTGAAGAAGGACGAAAGTGAGGAGGAGGTCCGCCGGCCCGGGAACCAGAGCTTCTGGAAGGTGTCCACGACGGGCTTCATGCTCATCCTCGTCGCCGAGTTCGGCGACCTCACCCAGATCATGACCGCGAACCTCGCGGCGCGTTACGACGACCCGCTGTCGGTGGGCCTGGGCGCGGTCCTCGCCCTCTGGGCGGTCGCCGGCCTCGGCATCGTCGGCGGCAGGGCGCTGATGAAGAGGGTGCCGCTGAAGCTGATCACGAAGATCGCGGCGCTGCTGATGCTGGGGCTCGGGGTCTGGGGCCTGTTCGAGGCCGTGGCGGGGTGACGGCCCGCGAAGGCGGTGTCCATGCGGTGAACGGCCGATGGCGGGGTATCGAAGGGTTCGGGGGGCCGGTGGCGCGACGCCGCCTCGTTTTGTACCGTGGAGAAACAAAGTGGCTCCCGCCCGCTTCCCCTGACCGGTGGGCGGGGCCGCCTTGTCCTACGGGCGTACCCCAGTCCCCGTCCCAGGGTGTACCCCGGCCCTGTTCTCGCGCCTTGGAGCCATGCCGATGACGGCCACCGTTCTCACCGCCCGCGCCCTGCTGCTGGACATGGACGGCACTCTCGTCAATTCCGATGCCGTGGTGGAGCGCTGCTGGCGGCGGTGGGCGGAGCGGCACCGGCTGGACGGCGACGAGGTCATGAAGGTCGTGCACGGCCGCCAGGGCCACGCCTCGATGGCGGTACTGCTGCCCGACCGGCCCATGGAGCAGAACCACGCCGACAACGCCCGCATGCTCGCCGAGGAGACCGCCGACATGGACGGCGTCGTCGAGGTCCCCGGCGCCGCCGCGTTCCTCGCCTCCCTCGCCGGGCTTCCGCACGCCCTCGTGACGTCGGCCGACGTGGCGCTGTCCACCGCGCGGATGGCCGCCGCGGGGCTGAGGCTGCCGGATCTGCGGATCACCGCCGAGAGCGTGAGCGCGAGCAAGCCGGACCCCGAGGGGTTCCTCAAGGGAGCCGCCGACCTGGGCGTCGACCCGGCCGACTGTGTGGTCTTCGAGGACTCCGGCGCGGGCATCGCCGCGGGGCGCGCCGCCGGGATGCGGGTGATCGGCGTCGGACCCCGGGCCGGGATGCACCGTCCGGACGTGCTGGTCCGGGACCTCACGCAGGTACGCGTGGAGGCCACGCCGGAGGGCACGATCCGGCTGCACATCGGCTGACCGGGTTCCTTTCCCCGGCCACCGTCAGGGCTCGCTCGTCTCCGACTCCAGCGCCGCCCTCGTCGCCGGCCCGTACACCCCCCGATCGTCCTGGCTGATGCCGCGGGCGAGCTGGTAGGTGGTGACCGAGCTCTCCACCTGGCCGTCGTACACGCCGTCGGCGGGGCCTATGTAGAGGTTCAGCCGGCGCAGCCGCAGTTGCAGCTCCTTCACCTCGGGGCCCTCGTCGCCCCGGCGCAGCACCTGGGCCTGGTGACCCTGCCCGTCGCCGTCCGGGCCCGGTGACGCGGAGGTGGTCGCCCGCGCGGTCGTCGTCCGGCTCGGGGTGGGGGAGGCGGACGGGGACGCCGACGCGCTCGACGGGGACGCGGAGGGCGAGGGGCTGGTGCTCGGCGACGGAGCCGTACTCGTCGCGGGCGCCGGTGCGGACGCCGTGGACCCCGGTGCCGGGGTCCCGCGCGACGGGCCCTCCGGGACGCTCGCGCGGATGCCGTCGGGCAGGGCCGCGTCCCGCTGCGGCCGGTCGTACGAGAACAGCCCGCCGGCGAGACCCGCCGCCGCCGCGACCGCCACGACCGCACCACCGGCGGCCAGGAGCACGGTGCGCCGCCGACGCCGGGGCGGCTCGCCGTCCGGGGCTTCGGGGCTCAGGGGCGCCGCGGATACGGGGCCGAGGCGCATGGTCGGGTTCTGGACAGCACCGAGCGGCATGGTCTCGTCCGGTCCGCGGGCCCCGCTCGCCGGCAGTCGTGTCGTCTGGTCGGCCTCGCCTGCCTCGTCTGCGGGGCCACTGGGCTGCCCGGTCCCGGCCGGTGCGAGGGGTACGGCCCTCGCGTCGGCCGCCGTGGGCCGTTCGGTGGGTTCCGGTGCCGCGTCGGCCGCCGTGGGCCGTTCGGTGGGTTCCGGTGCCGCGCCGGAGCCCCCGCCCCCCTCCGGTACCCCCGGACGGCGCAACGTCCCGTCCGGTGTGATCGCTCCCGTGTCCTTATGCGCCGCGGCCCCCGCCGGCTTCCCGGAAGACTCCTCGGGTGCGGCCGGAGCCTTGGCCGTCGGCGGTGTGCCCCCCAGCTCCACATACGGCCGGATCCGCAGCGGATCGAAGTCCTCCGCCGCTGCCGCCTCCGCCGTACGCGCGTCTCTGAGTGCGTCGGAGGCCCGCTGGTTGCACGCGCACGACGGCGTACCGTCCGGGCGTCGCGACGTCCCGCACTCCGGGCAGGCTCGTCCGTTCGATCCGCTCACGCGTGGGTCCCCTCCCGACGAACTCCAGAGATTATGCAGATCTCCCTCACAGAATCTCCCGGCAGCCCCCAGAACCTCCGCCTCCCATTGGTACACAACAGGCAATAGTGGGGCATACCTCCCACGATGGAGTGCACGATGAACGAGAGCCCCAGAGGCCGATCACCGTCCACGGGAGGCCTTTCATGACCAGCGACGCGCAGGGCAGGACGGGAGATGCCGCGGAGGTGACGGACGAGACGGAAGAGACGGACGCGAGAGGCGAGGCGAAACCGAGGGACGCGGCCGACGGGTCTGAGACGGAAGGGCCCGGCGGCTCCGGCGGCCCGTTCGGCGTCCGCGGCGTCGCGCCCTCGGACGAGAGCGTGCACGGCAGCGTCCTGGTCTCCATCGGCGCGCTGCTGCTGGGCATGCTGCTGGCCGCCCTGGACCAGACGATCGTGTCGACCGCGCTGCCCACCATCGTCAGCGACCTCGGCGGTCTTGAGCATCTGTCGTGGGTGGTCACGGCCTATCTGCTGGCCTCGACAGCGGGGACTCCGCTGTGGGGCAAGCTCGGCGACCAGTACGGCCGCAAGAAGCTGTTCCAGGGCGCGATCGTGATCTTCCTGGTCGGCTCCGCGCTGTGCGGCATGGCGCGGAACATGCCCGAGCTGATCGCCTTCCGGGCGGTCCAGGGACTGGGCGGCGGCGGGCTCATGGTGCTGTCCATGGCGATCGTCGGCGATATCGTCCCGCCCCGGGAGCGGGGCCGCTACCAGGGGCTCTTCGGCGCCGTCTTCGGCACGACCAGCGTGCTCGGGCCACTCCTCGGCGGGCTGTTCACTCAGCACCTGAGCTGGCGCTGGGTGTTCTACGTCAATCTGCCCCTCGGGATCCTCGCCCTCGCCGTGAGCGCGGCCGTCCTGCGCATCCCGAGGAAGCCGGAGCGGCACGTCATCGACTACCTCGGCACCTTCCTCATCGCCACCGTCGCCACCTGTCTGGTCCTGGTCGCCTCGCTCGGCGGCACCACGTGGGCCTGGGACTCACCGCAGATCACCGGCCTGGCGGTCCTCGGTGCCGTCCTGCTCCTCGCCTTCCCGTTCGTCGAACGCCGGGCCGCCGAACCCGTCCTGCCGCTGAACCTGTTCCGCGCCCGCACCTTCACGCTCTCCGCCGTCATCAGCTTCATCGTCGGCTTCGCGATGTTCGGCGCGATGACGTACCTGCCGACCTTCCTCCAGGTCGTCCACGGCATCAGCCCCACCGTGTCCGGAGTGCGCATGCTGCCGATGGTGGCCGGGATGCTGCTGACGTCCACCGGCTCCGGCCAGATCGTCAGCCGCACCGGCCGCTGGAAGGTGTTCCCGGTCGCGGGCACCGGTGTCACCGTGATCGGCCTGCTTCTGCTGCACCGGCTCGACGAACACAGCAGCACCGCGGAGATGAGCGTCTACTTCTTCGTCTTCGGCCTGGGCCTCGGCCTGGTGATGCAGGTCCTGGTAACGATTGTGCAGAACGCCGTCAGCTACAAGGACCTGGGCGTCGCCACCTCCGGTGCCACCTTCTTCCGCTCCATCGGCGCCTCCTTCGGGGTGGCCGTCTTCGGCGCGATCTTCGCGAGCCGGCTCGGCGGCGAGCTCTCGGCGGCGCTCGCCGGGCGCCCCCTCCCTCCGGGCGTCTCGCCCGACACCCTGAAGGCCGATCCTCGCGGTATCGCGGCCCTCCCGGCCGCCGCGCGGCCCGCCGTCCTGCACGCGTTCTCCATCTCCATCACCGACGTCTTCCTGTACGCCGCCCCGGTCGTCCTCCTCGGCTTCGTGCTGGCGTGGTACCTGCGCGAGGACAAACTGCGCGGCTCGGTGACGGCACCGGAGGTCACGGAGACGCTGGCGAGCAATCCGGTGGAGCGTTCGTCGTCCGACGAGGTGCGCCGGGCGCTGTCCGTCATCGGTTCGCGGGAGGGGCGGCGCGAGATCTACGAGAAGATCACCCAACGGGCGGGGTACGACCTGCTGCCCAGCGCGAGCTGGCTGCTGCTGCGGATCCAGAAGCACGGCTGGGCCGAACCGGCCATCCTCGCCGAGCGCAGTACGGTCCCGTTGAACGTCATCCTCCAGGCCGCGCGGCAGGTGGAGGAGCGGGGCCTCGTGGCGCGCGAAGGGCTCGACCTGACCCTCACCGAGCGGGGCCGTGAGGTGGCCGAGCACCTGCGTCAGGCCCGCGAGGAGTCCCTGGCCGAACTTCTCGGCGATTGGTGGGGGCCTGGCCGCCCGACCGACCTGCGCAAGCTGGTCCAGGAGCTGAACGCCGAGATGTGCGGCTGCGACGCGGAACGTCCGCACGACCGGACGGGCAGGCGGACGAGGACGCCCGGACGGCCCCTGTAGACGCCGGGCCCGCTCAGACCGGGGCCAACCGCTTGCTGAACCAGTGCTCCGCGTACGGATCGTCGTTGTGCGGCTCGGTCTCGGCGTATCCCGGACGGGCGTACAGGGCACGGGCCTCCACCAGGTCGTGGCGGGTGTCCAGGACCATCCGCCGGGCGCCGAGCGCCCGGGCGTGTTCCTCCGCGGCGGTGACGAGGAGCCGGGCCCCGCCCCTGCCGCGCAGTTCCCTGCGCAGGAAGACCCGCTTGAGCTCGGCCGTGGCCGGGTCCGTCAGCCGTACGCCCGCCGTTCCGGCGGGCTCCTCCCCGTACCGCGCCACCAGCAGCACGCCGCCGGGCGGCGCCAGCCGGGCGCCGGTGCCGGCGGCGATCTCGCGCTCCAGTTCCTCCGGGTCGGTCGAGCGCCCCTCGTGGAGCCGGTACCAGCGGTCGCTGACCTCCGTGTAGTACGCGCGCCACAACGCGGCGGCGACGGGCGAGTCCGGGGGCTCGGGAGCGATGGTCCAGGTCATGCCGGACATTGTCCGGACCGCCGGGTAGGAGTGCGCAACCGAATTGACGGCCGGTGGTGACCGGGCCGCGACGGGCTCGCGCCGTGACCGACGCCCGATGAGCGCGGCCTCCGGTTGCGGGTGCCCGTTTGGCGGCCGTCCTCCGGGCAACCCGGGCGGAAGACGGCCCGCCGGGCCGAGGAATCGGAAGGCATCCATGTCCACTGGCCTGATCATCGCTTTGATTGTGATCGTGATCGTCGCGGCCGCCGTCGCGGGTGCGGCCGCCGTCTCCCCGCGCGCCCGTCGCGCGCTGGGCGGGCGGGGGCTGAAGAGCCGCTTCGGACCCGAGTACGAGCGGACGGTGACCCGGCATGACGGTGACACCAAGGCCGCCGAACGGGAACTCACCGCGCGCCTGGAGAAGTACGGTTCGCTGCGGAAGCAGCCGCTGGAACCGGCCGAGCGCGAGCGGTACTCGGCGCGCTGGACGGCCGCCCAGGAACGTTTCGTCGACTCCCCGAGGGATGCGGTGGCCGAGGCTGACCGGCTGCTCGCCGAGCTGGCGGGCGCCCTGGGCTTTCCCGACGGCGGGCGCTACGAGGAACAGCTGGACGCGCTGTCCGTGCACCACGCCCACCATGTCCACGGCTACCGCCGACTGCACCGGGTGGCGCAGTCCCCGGCCGGCGGTGCCGCCGACGGCCGCGCGGGCACGGAGGAGATGCGGGCGGCCCTGTTGGAGGCCCGCGCGCTCTTCGAGGACCTGGTCGAACCCGCGCGCCGCGAGGCGGCCGACGCCGCGGCGGACACGCACCGGGGGGCCGGCGGGCGCACCGAGGGACAGTCCCGTCTTCCGTGGGGCTTCCACAGGCAGCATGCGAAGGGGAGTTGAGGATGATGGCTGACCGGATAACGGGCGGAGGCGACGAGCGCCGGGCGGAAGGCGAGATGCCTCCCGAGGGCGCCGGGCGACGGGGCACCGCGGATGTGCGGTCCGAGGGGGTCGCGCGCCGCAGGGACGTACGGCCGGAAGGTACCGATCCGCTGGAGGCCGCGGATGTGCGGCCCGCGGGTCTCGGGTACCGGGAGGAGGCCGACATGCGGTCCGAGGAGACGGCCCGGGAGGCCGCCGGCATGCGCCCCGAAGGGACCGGATACCGGGAGGGCACCGAAGGGACCGGATACCGGGAGGGCACCGAAGGGACCGGATACCGGGAGGGCACCGAAGGGACCGGATACCGGGAGGGCACCGAAGGGACCGGGTATCGCGAGGCCGCCGGTGCGGGCACCCCGGGGGCGTCCGGGGAGTTCCGGGCGGAGGGCGCTTCGGGGTCGGCCCGGCTGCTGCCCCGGGAGGAGTGCGACAGGTTCGCGCAGCGCTTGCAGCACGCCATCGGCGAGTTCGTCGACGAGCCGAGGGACGCCGTCGAGGAGGCCGACCGCGTGGCGCAGGAGGTCGTCGCACGGCTGTCGGAGGCCGTGGCCTCACGGCGGCGGACCCTGAAGGCCTCGTGGCAGGAAACCGGCGACGACGCCCATGCCGGCGCCGACACCGAACAGCTGCGGCTCGCCCTGCGCGACTACCGCGTGACCGTCGAGCGGCTGCTGAGTCTGTGAGCCTTCGGCCGTAGGCCGTAGGAGACCGTCCGCTGGAGCGGGGTCGGCGCCGGACCGTGTGCCCGGGGCCGGCCCCGCCGACGTGCGCCCTCCGCCCGGCCGTCACTCAGTCCGCGCCGCCGCCCGGCCCGCCGCCCGGATGCCCACTCGTGCCCGGACGCCCGCCCGCCCGGCGCTCGCGCCACTGCCGTACGACCTCCTCGACGTCGTACGGCTTGAGGCCCAGCGGCGGGCCCGGTGGCGGCTTGAACATCATGTCGCGGATCTTCACATTGAGGTCCTCGACCAGTCGTCGTACCACCCGCTCGGACGGTGCCGCCGCGGCCGCGATCAGGGTGTCCTCGGCCTCCTTGCGCAGGGCCAGCGTCGGCGGCAGGACCGTGATGCCCTCGCGTGCCATCTTGCGCTTGATCCACCACAGTTCGTCGTACACCGTCTCGGTGACCGAGGCCGAGGGCTCTCCCGCGCCGGGGAGGTTCGCGAACTCTCCGCGCTCCTGTGCGTCACGGATCTGTTTGTCGACGAAAGACTCGAAGCTGACGCCGGGTGGCTTGCGCTCGGTCATGGGCCCATTGTGCCGGACGTCACCCGACGCGGCGATCGGGCGAATTATCATTCCGCCGCGGAACGCCAACGCGGCGCGCCCGCAGGACACTTGAACGGCCGCACTCAGGAGGAGCGCACGTGCTCGAACTCACCATGGCCTCGGTCTCCGGGGCGGACGCCGGGGCGACGGCCGGCATGCTGATGGCCGACGCGCCCAGCGCCCCGGGAACCGTGCTGCGGGTGGGCCGGGACGCGTCCGTGTGCCGGCTGGTGACCCCGGACGACTGGCTGTTCGTCTCGCGGGTCCACCTGGAGTTCCTGTGCGGTCCGGAGGGCGGGTGGCAGGTGAGCTGGCTGCGCGGCTCCCTGGCCGAGCCGTCCTGCGAGGTGGAGCTGACCCTGGCGGGACAGCCGGCCCAGGCCCTGCCCTACGGCGGCACGGTCAGGCTCCCGCACGGCGGCTTCGGCGAGCTGGTCATCCAGGACCGCACCACTCCGCGCAGCGTGAACGTGGGCTTCCACCACGGGGCGTAGAAGCCGTCAGTCCAGCACGCGCGCCAGCGCGAACCCGTCGTGTCCCTTGACGCCCACCGTCTGCACCGCCGTCCCGGTCAACTTGGGGTGGGTGGCCATCAGCTCGAGCGCGGCCCGGGTGCCCCGAACGCCGGGGTCGTCGCTGTCCGCGTCGATGACCCGGCCGCCGCGCACCACGTTGTCGAGGAGGATCAGGCTTCCGGGGCGGGTCAGCTTGAGGGCCCACTCGACGTAGTGCGCGTTGTTGGCCTTGTCCGCGTCGATGAAGACCAGGTCGAACGGGTCGGGGCGCTCCTCGGCCAGCTTCGGCAGCGACTCCAGCGCGGGGCCGACGCGGACCTCGGTACTCTTGTCCAGGCCCGCCCGGGCCAGGTTGCGGCGGGCGACATCCGCGTGCTTCGCGTCGTACTCCAGTGTGATCAGCCGGCCGTCCGCGGGCAGTGCCCGGCCCAGCCAGATCGTGCTGTAGCCGCCGAGGGTGCCGATCTCCAGGACACGGCGCGCGCCCTGGAGCCGGGCGAGGAGCTGGAGCAGCTTGCCCTGGTTCGGCGCGACGTTGATGGGCGGGAGTCCGGCCGCTTCGCTCTCCCGCAGGGCCGCGGTGAGCACCTCGTCGGCGGGGGCGAGAAGGCCGGTGAAGTACGCGTCGACGTCGTCCCAGAGCTCGTGCGCTGTGGTCATGCACCGTCCCTTTCCGGGATCTGGTTAGGCGGTCTAACTAGCCACGCTAACGAAGATAGCCGGGTCGGGGTCTGCTGTCAGCGCGTTTTCGGCCGCGGGCGCAGATGTCAGCCGATCGGGGGAGAGCGGCGTCCGGGGCGGTGCCCGCCGCCGGGACCGCCCCGGACGCCGGGCTGCGCGTCAGTGGTCCGCGCGCTCCACCGAGGGCGCCGAACCCGGCAGCGGGCGGCCCGCCGACTCCGCCATGAACCACACCGAGGCACCACCGATCACGGCCGCCGCCATCATGTAGTACGCGGGCATCATCATGTTCCCGGTCGCGCCGATCAGCGCCGTCACCACCAGCGGGGTCGTGCCGCCGAACAGCGACACGGAGACGTTGAAACCGATCGAGAGCGAGCCGTAGCGGACCCGGGTCGGGAAGAGGGCGGGGAGCGCCGCCGGCATCGCCGCCGTGAAGCAGACCAGCAGCAGCCCCAGCGCGCCCATGCCGAGCGCGACCGCGAGCAGGCTGCCCTGGCGGATCAGCAGGACCGCCGGGATCGACAGGAACAGGAAGCCCGCACAGCCCGCGGCGATCACCGGACGCCGGCCGACCCGGTCCGTCAGGGCGCCCGCGAACGGCTGCACCACCATCATCAGCGCCATCACGCCGAGCACGACCAGCAGCCCGTGGGTCTCGTCGTACTTGAGCTCGCTGGTGAGGTAGCTCGGCATGTACGACAGCAGCATGTAGTCGGTGACGTTGAAGACGAGCACCAGGCCCATGCACAGCAGCAGCGCCTTCCACTGGCCGGTGACCATCTCGCGCAGCGGCACCTTGGGGCGGTCCGCCTCGGCCTTCTCCACCTCCGCCGCGAACGCCGGGGTCTCCTCCAGGCGCATCCGCAGGTACAGGCCGATGATGCCCATCGGACCGGCGATCAGGAACGGGATGCGCCAGCCCCAGGCCACCAGGTCCTCGGAGGACAGCAGTGCCGTCATCAGGGTCACCAGGCCCGCGCCGCCGATGTAGCCGGCCAGCGTGCCGAACTCCAGCCAGCTGCCGAGGAAGCCGCGCTTCTTGTCCGGCGCGTACTCCGCGATGAACGTGGACGCGCCCGCGTACTCACCGCCGGTGGAGAAGCCCTGGACCAGGCGGGCCGCCAGCAGCAGGATCGGCGCGCCGACGCCGATCACCGCATAGGACGGGATCAGGCCGATCGCGAACGTGCCCACCGCCATCATGATCATGGTGAGGGCGAGCACCTTCTGCCGCCCGATCCGGTCGCCGAGCGGGCCGAACACCATGCCGCCGAGCGGGCGGACCAGGAAGGCCGCGGCGAAGGCGCCGAAGGTCGACAGCAGCTGCGCCGTGGGGTTGCCGGACGGAAAGAAGACCTTGCCCAGCGTCACCGCGATGTAGCTGTAGACGCCGAAGTCGAACCACTCCATCGCGTTGCCGAGCGCGGCGGCCTTCACGGCACGCCTGACCAGCGCGGGGTCGGTGACGGTGGGCCCGGCCTGAGGCGGGTACGCGGGTGCGACGGATGCTGTGGGTGGTGCGACGGTCGGCAAGATTCCGCTCGCCTGCCTTTCAACGGGGACAAAGGGCAGGGCCCGCCGACGGGCGGCGGGCCGGGTGGCCCCCACGTGGAGCGGGCCAAAACCGACCATAGAGGCATGTGTCGTTTGCGCGTTCGGTGACGAAGTGGCCGCGCCGCGTGCATAAACGTGGCATATGCAGGTAAGACGTCGTGCGGGCGGGCGACCGGCCGCCGTCGCGTTTGTGATCCATCTCGCGCACCTGGGAGGGAACCGGAGCGGTCCGCCCACTATCGTCGTCGGGCAAAAGCCGGGCGGACCTCAGGTGAAGAGAGGGTTGCCTGCGTCTCACCGCGGGGGTGCTGCGAACCTCATAGGGTTCGGACAGGCGCCTACTCACGGGACGAACGAGACTCGCGGGACGCCACGAGACGAACCGGATGAACGGGGCGGGAGGGCCGACGGGGCGTGGCGAACGTGGAGCACAGCGGGCAGGTGGCCGGTGCCTTCGGGGCGGGGACCCCCCAGGAGGCGAAGGCACGGCTGAGAGCGGCCCGTGTGGGCCTGTGGCTGATCGCCGCGGTCCTTGCGGTACGGCAGGTCGCCGTCGTCGTCGGCACCCCCCGGGGCGAGCGGCTGACGGACCTGGAGACATGGGTCGGCCCCAACGGGGTCCTCCATGTCAACGGGTCCCTGTACGACTCGACGCGGTTCACCGGCACACCGTTCGGCGGACTCGCCCTCAAGCCCCTCACCCGGGCGGCCCAGCAGGCTCTCGGCTGGAGCTGGACCTTCGGCACGCTGCTCCTGGTGGTCGCGCTCGGACTGATCGCCGCCCGCGCCCTGCCCCAGCCGGTGACCCGGCGCAGCTCGCTGCTCGCCGCGCCCGTCGCGATCAGCCTGCTGATGCTGTCGCTGCCGGTGCGCAACACCCTCTACCTCGGCCAGACCAGCATCATCCCGGTGCTGCTGGTCCTGCTCGGTTGCTTCGTCGTGCGCGGCGAGCGGGCCGGGGGACTGCTGATCGGCCTCGGGGCGGCGCTCCAGCCGACCGTCCTGCTGTTCGCGCCCCTGCTGTGGTTCACCGGCCGCCGTCGCGCCGCCGCCTCCACCGCGGCCACCTTCGCCGTGTGCACCGTGCTCGCCTGGGCCGCGATGCCGCACGACTCGTACACCTACTGGGTGCACCACCTGGCCGGCACCGGTCTCGGCGGCAAGGCCGACGACCACACCAACCAGTCCCTGCACGGCGCCCTGCTCAGGCTGGGCCTGTCCGGGCCGCTGGAGATCGGCCTGTTCTTCGTCCTGGGCGCCTCCGCCGCCGCCCTCGGGCTGCGCCGCGCGATCCGCTACGCGCGGGACGGTCAGCTGCTGCTCGCGGTCGCGGTCACCGGGTGCGTCGCCGTCGCCGTCTCGCCCACCAGCTGGCAGCACCAGCTGTTGTGGGTGCTGCTCGCGGTGGTCGGCCGGGTCGGTACGAGGGCCTCGGACCGGTATGTCTGGCCGGTCGCCGTGGTCCTGGTGATGACGCTGCCCGCGAGGATGATGCTGCCGAACGTGACGGTGGTCGAGCCGATCCGCGACAATCTGGTGCTGCTGGCCGCCCTTGCCGCCGCCACCTTCGTACCGTTCCTGTCGCGCACCTCCCCGTACTACCGGGCCCCCGTGCCCACGCGGTACGCGCCGCCCGTGCCCGTCAGGTTGCGGCACGTCCCGCTCCTGCCGTTCCTGCGCCGGGTCCTCACCCGCCCGAACCTGCTGCTGGAGGTGCTGCTGATCCGGGTCACCTACGCCGCCTACTCCCAGGTCCGGCTCGCGGCGACCGGGGACGACAGCACGGCGGGCCGGGCCACCGCCGAGCACCATGGCGACCAGATCCTCGGACTCGAGCGGCTCCTCCACCTGGACATCGAGCACGGGGTCAACCACGCCGTCGTCAGGATCGGCTGGCTGCGCGGCTTCTTCGATTTCTATTACGAGTCCTTCCACTTCGTGGTGCCGCTGACCGTGCTCGCCGTGCTCTACTGGCGCAGCCCGGTCGACTACCGGTGGGGGCGCTCGGCACTCGGCTTCAGCACCCTGGTCGCGCTGGCCGGGTTCTGGCTCTACCCGCTGGCCCCGCCGCGCCTGATGCCGCACCTCGGCATCGTCGACACCGTGCACGGCGTCCAGGACTTCTCCAAGCCGGACTACGGCGCGCTGACCGCGGTCACCAACCAGTACGCGGCGATGCCCTCGCTGCACTTCGGCTGGTCCCTGTGGTGCGGGCTCACCATCGCGGTCCTCGCGCCCAAGTGGTGGATGAAGGTCCTCGGACTGCTGCATCCCCTCTTCACGGTCTCGGCGATCGTGGCGACCGGGAACCACTGGGTGCTGGACGCGGCCGGCGGCGCGGCGGTAGTGGGTACGGGCTTCGGGCTGACCTATCTCCTTTCGGGCCCGCGGGCGGTGACGAGGACGCATGGCGGGGCTCATCTCCCGGGGGGTCGTGTCCCTGCCGACGGCACGCGCGAGAAGATCGCTTCCGTGAAGGGCGTGGCCGCGCCGGGCGCAGGTCAGTGATCAAGACCGGCCATCCGAGGTTGAAGTCGGCTGTGAAATCGGTGAACACCAGGTAAAGTTCGGTCGCGTTCGTGGCGTCAGGTTGCCTGACCGGACGCGCACGACCCGGACGTGCCGACAGCTCTCATGGCGCGCACCCGCACCCGGCATGCAGGGAGGACGGTGTGCGGCACACCCGGACACCGACTGTTCATCCATGGGGGACATGCAGATGGGGCGGCGTGGCATGCCCGGACAGGCGGCGACCGAGGCCGTGGCACCACCGACAGGGGTGACGGCCGGGAGCGGCGGACGACTGGCGGCCGTCCGAGTCCCGGACCGGGCTGCCCGAACCGACGGGAATCCCAGGAACGGCCCGTCCGCTGCGAACTGACGATCACTCAACTCGCTTTTCCCGCAGAGGCTCCGCGTCCACGTCGTGTCGCGCCGGGCCCCGATTCGCACGAGCACCGCGCGTGGTCCCGGCGTGCTCGACTTCTCACTCGAGGACAACAGATGAAACTGCGTGGCGGATTCGTGCTGCCGCTCGTCGTGGTGACGGCTTCGGCCGCGACCCTGGGCGCCACCGCACTCAACAGCCGGACGGCAACGGCCCGTCCCCCGGCTCCTCTCAAGCCGGTCCTCGTCCCCCGGGCTGCGTTCCCCCTCGACGATCGCGCCGGTTCCGCGCGGGTGAGCGGAGGCCCGGGACAGGAGCTCTCGGCCGGGGTGGGCGGCGGTGCCCGGCTCGGTGTCGCGGGGAAGGTCCGCACCGGACTGAAGCTGAACGGCACAACCGCTTACGCGGCCACGGCCGGACCGCTCCTGGACACCACCAAGTCCTTCTCCGTGTCGGCGTGGGTGAAGCTGGACGACAAGAAGGCCAACTACACGTTCCTGTCGCAGGCGGGAACCCGGGCCAGCGGCTTCCAGCTGTACTACTCGAAGTACTACGACACATGGGTGTTCAACCGGCACGTCAAGGACGCCGACAACACGGGCATCGTACGGTCGGTCGCCGCGGACAAGGCCCGGACCGGGGTGTGGACGCAGCTGACCGGGGTGTACGACGCGTCCGCGAGGAAGATCCAGCTGTTCGTGAACGGAAAGCCGCAGACGGCGGCCGCGTTCACCACTCCCTGGCGTGCGAAGGGCGGCCTCCAGATCGGACGGCTGCGCTACCGGGGAACCTTCCAGGAGTACGCCGCCGCAACTGTCGACGACCTCAGCGTCCTCGAGCAGAGCCCCTTTGCCGACTGCTCCGGTACCCGCGACATCGGGCACCGCGGCGCTCCCCGGCTCGCCCCGGAGAACACGGTCGCCTCCTTCGAGGCGGCGGCCGCCCATGGTGCCGACTACGTCGAGACGGACGTGCAGTTCACCAAGGACGGCCAGCCGGTCATCATGCACGACGCCACCGTGGACCGGACCACCGACGGCACCGGACGTGTCGACCAGCTCACCGCCGAGGAGATCTCCAGGCTCACGGTGAAGGGCGGCGGGCGCGTCCCGACCCTGCAACAGGCGCTGTCCGCCGTCGAACCCCGTCCCGTCCGCCTCCTGTTGGAGATCAAGGGCCCGCAGCCCCGCGCGTCGGTCGACTACGCCCTGCGGCTGGTCTCCGAGGCCGGGATGAGGGACCGTACGGTGCTCCAGTCCTTCGACGAGGACATCGTGCGGGACGCGGCGGCCTCCCCGTACCGGACCAAGGTCGCGCTGCTGCGGGACAACCTCGACGCGGATCCCGTGGCGACGGCCCGCCGGCTCTCCCTCTCCGCGTACGCGGTCAACTTCACCAGCCTCTCGGCCCACCCCGAGGCGGTGCGTCTGCTCCGGGCGGCCGGTGTCCAGACCTTCGTCTGGACGGTCGACGGCGACACCAAGTGGAAAACCGCTACGTCATGGGCCGTCGACGGGGTCATCACCAACACGGCCGACCAGTTCTTCCAGTGGCGGAAGCAGAACTGCGCCCCCAAGTGACCCGCAGAGGACGGCGTGGTTGAAGGGCCGGGGCCCGGCTGCTCGGCGGGGCCCACGGTGGCCCGGCGTGGAGGTCCTCCGTGCCGGGTCTTCCTCTGCGAGGACCGCCCCCATGCGTCCCGCATGTCCGAGGTCCCCGACAACTGACGGTTCTCCCTGATCACTTCCGTGCGAACCGTGCAGCCCACAGGTATGGAGAAGGAGAGACATTGGCAACCGGAATCCCGGTGGTGCCAGGTCGGCGTGGCGTCGTGGCCACGCTGATCGCCCTGGCACTGCTGCTGGGAATGGACATAGGGCCGGCAGTGGCTGACGACCTGCCGGACTACAACAGAGCGGATGTCCTGGAGGCCTGGAGATACGGCGGCCCGGGCGTGCAGAGAGCGGCCGCGGCCGCCCTCGCCGGGTCGGACGAGGATGTCCAGAGATTCATGGGCCAGGACCTCCCGGGCATCTGGGAGGAGGATCTGCGGGTTCAGGTCGCCCAGGTCATGGCCATCGGCGGCCCTGGTGTGCGAGCGGCGGCCGACACCGCGCTGAGTGGTGGAGCGGATCAGCTCAAGGACTTCCTCAACAACGGCTTCCAGGCACCCTACGACGAGGATCTGCGGGTTCAGGTCGCGCAGATCATGGCCAACGGCGGGCCGGGGGTGAAGGCCGCGGCGGGCAAGGCGCTCGACGGAACGGCCGACGACTGGCGTACGTTCATCGAGGAGGGCCAGTTCCGTCCGCGTGAGGACGACAACCGGATCCAGGTGCTGCGCCTGATGTCGGCGGGCGGCCCGAACGTCAAGCAGGCGGCGCAGCAGGCGATGGACGGCACGCCCGAGGACATTCAGGCGTTCCTGGACGACGGATGGCAGGTCGCTTCCGCCCGGGACCAGGAGACATTGACGGTCGCTCAGCTGGCTGATCTGGCCGACCATGCCCAGAAGCAGGCCAAGGAGCTGACCGACACGGCCAAGGAGGAGGCGGCCAAGGCGGCGGCGGCCACCCAGCGGGCCATGGAGGCGGCACAGGTCGCGGCGCGGGAGGCACAGGAGGCGAAGTCCTCCGCGGGCAGGGCGGCCGCGGCCGCCTCGCGTGCGGCGGCGGCCGCGGACCGGGCGGCTCAGTCGGCGCGTACGGCGGTATCGGCCGCCGCGGCGGCGAACGCGACCGCGCGGGTGGCCGCCAGTGCCGCCGCGCAGGCGGCGTATGCCGCGGGCCGCGCGGGCAGCGCCGCGTCCTCGGCGAGGTCGGCCGCCGCGGCGGCGGCCGGTGACGCCACCCGGGCCAAGCAGGCCAGGGAGGCGGCGGAGAACGCGCGCAAGGCCGCGGCCGGGGCCCGGAAGGCAGCGGACGCCGCCGACCAGGCGGGCATCGCCGCCGACAACGCGGCGAAGGCTGCCGGAGCCGCGGCCAGTGCCGGGGCGAACGCCGCCGCGGCTGCGGCCGCCGCGGCCGATGCGGGCCGCTGGGCCGGTGAGGCCGGTTCCAAGAGCGCCGAGGCGCAGCAGGCGGCGGCCCGGGCCCAGCGGCTTGCCGACCAGGCCACGCGGGCGGCCAACGCCGCGCAGGCCAACGCCAACCAGGCCGCGACGGCGGCACGGCAGTCGCGCAACGCGGCCAATGCGGCCGCCACGCACGCCGAGGCCGCGGCGACGGCGGCGGACAAAGCCGCCGATGAGGCGGGCAAGGCGGTGGACGCGGCCAAGGAGGCCACGGAGGCGGCGAACGAGGCGACCCGGGCCGCCGACGACGCACAGACCGCTGCGGACCAGGCGGCGACCGTCGCCGACCTGGCCCGCAAGGCGGATGCCGAGCGTCTGGCCGAGCAGCAGGACGAGGACGTGCTCGCCGCCGAGGAGGCGAACAGGGAGCACGAGACCCAGGTGGCCCAGGCCGACTGGGAGGCCGGCCGGATCCAGAAGCTGGACGCCGACACCCAGCAGCTGGTGCAGGACGCCGCGGCCTCGACCGACCCGCAGGTCACGGCTGCGAAGGGGCGGCAGGCGGCCGTCAGTCTGCTGTCCAGCGGCGGTTCCTGGGTTCAGGACGCGGCGGAGACGGCCGTCACCGGCACCGATGCGGACGTGGCCGAGTTCGTGCGCACGGGCCTGAACATCGCCCTGGAGCAGGACGACCGGGCGAGCGTGGCGCACATCGCCGAGACCAGTGACAAGCCGGCGCAGCGGCAGGCGGCGCTGGACGTGCTGGACAAGCCGGTCGACCAGGTGCGGGAGTTCCTGCGCACCCGTGCCTATCCGGGCAAGGAGGACGACGACCGGGTCGCCGTCGGGCAGATCATGGCCCAGGGCGGGCCCGGGGTGAAGGCCGCGGGCAGCAAGGCGCTGGACGGCACCGACGCCGACTTGCAGGAGTTCCTGGACACCGGTCAGTACAAGGCACGGGAGGACGACGACCGGGTCGCCGTCTCCCAGGCCCTGGCCGAGGGCGGTCCCGAGGTCAAGGCCGCGGCGCAGGCCGCGCTCAGCGGTCCGCCCGCCGGACTGCGGTCGTTCCTCCAGGTCGGCCTCTACCGGGCGAAGCAGCGTGACGCCAACGCGGCGGCGCACCTCGCCGAGATCAACACCCTGCTGCTGGCCGCCTACAAGTCGGCGGCGCTCGCCCACAAGGACGCCGCCGACGCGCAGAAGGTGGCCGCCGACGCACGCAGGGACGCCACCAAGGCCACCGAGTGGGCGGACAAGGCGAACCAGTCCGCCAAGCAGGCGTCCGACTACTCCACTCAGGCCAACAAGTCGGCGAACGACGCGGCCGCGTCCGCCGACCGCGCCGCCGAGTCCGCCAAGACCGCCAGGAACGCGGCCGCCTCGGCCCAGAAGGACGCCCAGTCGGCCGCCCGTTCCGCGGAACAGGCTCAGCACTCCGCGAGTCTCGCCAATGGCTACGCCTATCAGGCCGACATCTCCGCCTACCAGGCCGGGGTGTCCGCCGAGGCCGCGGGCAAGGACGCCGTGGCGGCTGCCAAGGCCCGGTCGGAGGCGATGAAGATCGCGGCCGACAAGCTGGTGGCGGAGCTGAAGGCGCAGGTGCAGCAGGAGGCGCAGAATCCCAGCAAGCCGCTCTCGGACGCAGAGATGAGGACCGTTCTCGAGAAGCGCTTGTTCGAGTTCCGCAGGGAACACGCCTTCAACGGGGACATCAAGGCGGGCGACACCGTCCTGGTGTGCGCCGGTGACGGGGCCGGCGGCATGAGCTGCATCACCAGCACGTACCTCGACCGATTGATCGCCTGGTACCTGGGCGTCGACGAGATCAAGAAGTGTCTGGACAAGTTCGACACCTCGTGCATGAAGGACCTGGCCCTGAGCGCGCTCAAGATGAAGCTGCTCAGGAAGACGCCGTGTGCGAAGAACAGCTTCACGCCGGGCACCCGGGTCCTGATGGCCGACCGCCGGACCAAGTCCATCGAGGAGGTCCGTGTGGGCGACCGCGTCCTGGCCACCGACCCCGGGTCCGGGCGCACCCGAGCGGAGCCCGTCCAGGCGACCATCACGGGTCAGGGCACCAAACAGCTCGTCGACATCACGGTGTCGGCACCGGGGACAAGAGCCGGCGGATCGGTCACCGCCACGACGGCACACCCGTTCTGGGTCGGAGGCACCACCAAGGCCTGGGTCGACGCCGGCGACCTTCGGCCCGGCATGCAGCTGAGGACGGCGACGGGCGCCTCCGCCCGGGTCGCGGCGGCGACGTACTGGGCCGCGGCGGATCAGCGTGTCCACAACCTGACGGTCGCCGAACTGCACACGTACTACGTGCTGGCGGGCACCACCCCGGTTCTGGTCCACAACAACCGTTGTCCCAACGGCCGCCTGTCGGACAAGCTCCCGAAGGGCATGACCAACGAGATCGCGGACGCCTACGACTCCTACAAGCGGGGCGAGTTGGTCTCGCACGACGTCTACCAGGGGCGTGAATGGCCGAAGTGGGCGGGTGCCAAGGAGTATGCGGTTCCCGGCGGGTCGAACGAGGAGAGAATCCTGGTCAAGACGCTTCCCAACGGTGTCGAGATGATCGGGTGGACCTCGACCCACTACAAGAAGATCCAGCGTTTCACGGCCCCGCATTTCCCTGACTGGGGCTGGACCAAGTAAGGCGGGGAAGGAATGAATGCCCGTCGAGTCGCAGCCGCCTAAAATACGGTCGGCCTCACCGGCCCCGGCCGTGCGGCTGCGGCTCGACGGGCGCAGACATGTCCCGCCCGTGCCCGGGCGGACCCGGCACACGATCGGTTGGATGGAATGACCCCCCCACACCCGGAAGGCGTGCTGTTCCGGCTCGTCGACAAAGAGTCGCGGAATGTCCTGGTCGCGGCGGAAGACGTCCGTGGATTCTTCGTGGACCCCGACGAGGAGCCGCCGGAGACGGTCACGTTCGTGAGAGCGCACCGGATCGATCCGAGGGCCAGGAAGACGGAAAGCACGGAGTTCGAGGTCGTCGGCCAGGATGGGAAGCGGATCGGAGCGTACTACGTGGGGCGGGTGACCGCCGCTTTCCGGCAGGCGCCCGATGCCGTCGGCACCCTCCCGGACGTGGACTACTCCCTGTTCGGCCATGTCTGCGAGTACCCCGAAGCGGGGGAGATGTGGCGGAGGTGGGCCCAGGGCGGCCCGGTCGAGGCCGGTGAGTGGAGGCGGTACCCGGCGGGGGCCCAGGAAAGCTGGCTGCATGTCGTGCAGACCGCGTGGTTCTCCTCCGGCCGCAGGGCGACCCGGTACGGACCGACCGAGACGGCGGTGATCGAGGGCGCCGACATCGGCACCAAGGCCTCCCTGTACTGCGCCGTGGGGGAAGCGGTCAACGGCCCGGGCGGTTACTTCGGATCCAACCTCGACGCGCTGCACGACTGCCTCCGGACCATGCGCCGGGACAGCGACCGCCCTCTGCGTGTGCTGTGGCGCCGATTCCCGGTCTCCCGCGAGGCATTGGGGAACGACTACACGGACGCGGTGCTCTCCGTGTTCCAGGAGTCCGACGTCGAGGTCGAACGCCGCTGAGCCCCGCGGTCGCGCACTGGACACTCAGCAGTGACCCCGCTCCGAGGCCGAGCCGTATTCCGAGCTGATGCGGTAGGTGCCCGGGGCGGGGGCCGTCAGGCGGGTGAATTCGCCGGCCGGGGTGAGGCAGGCGCCGGTGTCGGTGTGCAGCCAGGGGGAGTAGGCGATCCGTACGGTGACCGGGCCGGGGCGCGGTACGTGTACGTCCACCGTGACGCTGGTGGTGTGCAGGACCGTTGAGGGGGCGGTGGCCAGCGGGACGGCGTCGCGGACGCGATAGACCCTCCAGTGGGCGTCCTGCCACACCGGCTCCAGCCAGTCGGGGCGGTGTTCGCGTACGAGCCGGGCCTCGTCCTCGGCGTATCCGTCGGGCCTGCCCAGCGGCAGGACGACGAAGCCGACCGCCCAGCGGTCCAGCCACCGGCGGTAGGTGGCGGCCGAGAAGGTGCCGTCGTAGAAGAGACGGCCGCGCTCCATGTCGAGCTGGCGGTTCCAGCCGCGCGCCAGGTTCAGGTGCGGGGCCAGGGCGGTGGCCTCGCGGTGGTTGCGGGCCGGGACGGCCTCGACCCTGGTCCGGTCCGCGCCCAGCCGCTCCAGGGCCCGCACCACCCCGTCGGTGTCCGCTGCCCAGGCCGGCACGGTTGTGGAGACCCTCAGGTCGTCGGCGGTCTTGCGGCCCACCCAGGTGACGGAGAAGACCAGCGCGGCGACGAGCAGAACCCGCCGCAGCCCCCGCAGCCGGGGCTCGGCCAGCAGCGTCGCGAGCAGCACGGCCGGCGCGAACAGTTCCGCGAGCCGCTCGGCGTTCGTCCCGACCGGGGAGGGGATCAGATACGCGAGCACGGGCCCGGCCGAGTACACGGCACCGCTCCAGCGTGCGACCCGCCAGTCCCGGGGGGCCAGGACCGTCACGGCCAGCCCCAGCAGCGTCGGCTGCCAGATGCGGTCCGCCGGCATCAGCTGCTCCCCGGTGAAGGGGAACAGCAGGGTGGTCGTGGCGACCACCGCGCACGGCGGCGCCAGCAGCGCCAGGGCGCGCCTCCAGTCCCGTACGCACAGGAAGCCGGCCCCCAGCACCGCCAGGAACAGACCGGCCACCGGGCTCGCCATGGTCGCGAGCGCCGCGCACACCGCCGCGGAGGCCGGCCGTCGCTCCCCGGCCAGCAGGACACAGCCCGCCAGCCCGAAGGCGACGCCCAGCGCGAACGTGGTGCGGCCCGAGGCCACGTCGCACCACAGTGCCAGCGAGGCGAGCAGCGCCGGACCGAGCGGCCGCCGCACTCCGGTGCGCACGATCAGCACCGCGGCCAGCCAGGAGGAGGCCACCCCGGAGACCACGGTCACGGTGCGCACACCGAGGGCTGCCATCAGATACGGGGAGATCAGGCTGTAGTTGGCGGTGTGCATCCCGCCGTACCAGAAGAGGCCGTACGCCGACCCGCCGTGCTGGGCCGCGAACCGGGCCCATGCCTGCTGGGCCGCGAGGTCGCCGCCTCCGGTGGCGAGGAACAGCCACCACACCGCGTACAGCGGCACGGTGGGGAGTGTGGCGAGGAGAGGGATCCGGTGACGGGCGCCGAAGCCCCGGAGGGGTCGGTTACGGGGAGCGGCCGTGTCCTCGGGCCGGACCGGTGCGAGTGCGGCAGGGATCACGGGCGCGTGCTTCCGTTCGACGTTGTCGGCGCTTTCGGCGAGTGCGGGACGACTCTGCCCCTGCGAAGACGTCGAAGGGAAGAAGGACGTTCACCCGTACGGGGCTCGTGTGCCCTGCGGGGCGTGAGGGAGGCAGGGGCGGGGCGTGGGGAGAGTGCCCCTGCCTCCGGAGGCCGCGGGGCTTCGCAAGCCTCGGGCGGCAGGGCCGTGTGGTTCGAGTGCCGGAAGTGAGCGAACGCGCCAAAGGCGGTGACCCCGGATGGGGGTCACCGCCTTCGCAGTCAGGCGTTCGGCTCTATCAGTACCAGTGGTGGGTGGACCAGAAGTTCCACGCGGCGGCGGGGCTGCCGTAGCGGGAGTTCATGTAGTCCAGGCCCCACTTGATCTGGGTGGCCGGGTTCGTCTTCCAGTCGGCACCGGCCGACGCCATCTTCGAGGCCGGCAGCGCCTGGACCAGGCCGTAGGCGCCGGAGGAGGCGTTGGTGGCGTGGACGTTCCAGCCGCTCTCGTGGGTGACGATCTTGTTGAACGCTTCGAACTGCGTAGCGTCCGGGATCATCTGGCGCGCGATCGCCTTGGCGTTGGTGGCCGAAGTGGGGGTGGCGGCCTGGGCGGGCGCCGAGGTCATCGCCAGGCCTGCCGCGGCGGCGGCGAGGGCGGTGGCGGCGACGGCCTTCTTCGGGTTGGCGATGCGGCGGATGAAGGAGACGGACACAGAGAAACCTTTTCGTCGGGGACATGGGCGTCACAGGCATGCCGGAACCACGCGGAGGCGAAGGGGGCATACGCCGGCGCCGCGACCCGGGTGGGTTCGTGGCGCCCTGCGACGTCATCCAGAGAAGCAGGCGGAGAAGCCGTCCGCAATGCCCCCTTTTACTAGTTGTGGTCGCATTTGCGAGAAAGGATCGTCATGTGACGTGGCTCTCAATCCGCAGGTCGCGCGGGCAATTGAGGGGTGCATGCCAGTCAAATCCACCTACGGCCCCGCCTCGTAGGTGACGGTGGTCACGTGGGGCTCGTCACGGTTTACGTAGCGGAACGCCCATGGCGGTTATACGGGGAGGAATTGAGTGGTGTGACCTGGGCCGCACGCATGGAGGGCGAAGTGTGACCGGCGCCGCACGCGCGCGGCCGCTCACAGGCTCAGCGTGATCCCGGCGCCCAGACCGCCGAGGCCCAGGGCGACGGCGGCCGAGGCCCAGCCGCCCCGGCCCCAGGGGAAGAAGCGGTCGACGGCGAGCCGGCCCGGACCGATGGCGGCGACGGCGAGGGCCACGACGGCGATGCAGAGGTTGTACTCCACGCCGCCTTCCGTCTCCCACAGGCCGTGGGCGGCGGTGACGGTCACCATGGCGTTGATCATCACGCCGATCAGGGCGGCGGCCGCGAGCGGGGTGAGCAGCCCGAGCGCCAGACCGAGGCCGCCGAGGAACTCGGAGAGGCCGCCGATCACGGCGAAGACCTTGCCCGGATGGAAGCCGAGGGCGGCGAACACCTTGCCGGTGGCCGTCAGGCCCTCGCCGCCGAGGATTCCGAAGAGTTTCCGGGCGCCGTGCGAGGCCATCAGCAGTCCGAAGGTCAGCCTGAGGAGCAGGAGTCCCCAGTCGCCGGCCCACGACCGCGGTCCCGTCGTGTGCCGCGCTGCCGGTTCCATGGGAGCCGACGGCCGGTCCGCATCGTTCTTTGCCATCTGACTGCTCCGGTGGGGACGCCGTGACGGGCGCTGACTCCAGCCTTTCGCAACCCCTCCGGTCCCGCACATCGGGCCCCGGCGCGCGAGGGCTGGTGCGGGTCGAAGGCCACCGGGCTCTCGAAGGCCGCGCGGCGGGTCGCCCGGCGCAGTGCCTTCAGGACGGCGGGGCCGAGGAAGCAGGTCAGGGCGGCCGTGAGGACCGCTCGGCCCAGGTCCCAGCCCAGCGAGGTGGCCAGACAGTACGCGAGGAAGCGGGCGAGGTTGGCGGCGAGACGGGCGTGCGGGTCGTACGCGATGTTCGACGCCGGCGTCCCCATGAAGGGCCAGCCCGCGAGGTTCATCACCGTGCCGTACGCGAACGCGGCCAGGAATCCGTACCCCGCGAGCAGCGCCACCTCGCCCCGCCCCCGCAGCCGGTCCGGGCCCGGCAGCAGCCCCGCGCCCAGCGTGAACCACCCCATGGCCAGCATCTGGAACGGCAGCCAGGGGCCGACCCCGCCCGTCAGCAGCGCGGACGCGAACATCGTCACGTTGCCGAGCACGAACCCGAAGCCCGGCCCGAGCACCCGCCCGCTCAGCACCATCAGGAAGAACATCGGCTCCAGGCCCGCGGTACCCGCGCCGATCGGCCGCAGGGCGGCGCCGGTCGCGGCGAGCACCCCGAGCATGGCCACGGCCTTCGGCCCGAGTCCCGACTCGGAGACCGCCGCCGCCACGACGGCGACGAGCAGGACGAGCAGCCCGGCGAAGAGCCAGGGGGCGTCCTGGGCGTGTGCGCCGAGCCCCGAGTCGGGGTCGGCGAACAGGGGCCAGGTGAACCCCGCGGCGCCGACCGCGCTCACGAGAAGCAGGGCGGCGACGGAACGGGGGCCGAGGCGGACGGGACGGGCCTGTGGGGCCGCGACGGCTCGCGGCCCGCGGGCCGTGACGGCACTCGGCCCGCGGGCCGTGACGGCACTCGGTTCGGAGGACGTGACCGGATCCGGTGAACGGCGGTTCATGACGACAGCGCCTCTCGGACCTGGGCGACCGTGAGCCACCGCTGCGGGGCGAGGACCTTCGCCACCTGCGGCGCGTACGACGGGGAGGCGACGACCACCTCGGCGGTGGGACCGTCGGCGACCACCTCGCCGTCCGCGAGGATCACCACGCGGTGCGCGAGGTCGGCGGCCAGTTCCACGTCGTGCGTGGCCAGTACGAGGGCGTGGCCCTCGGCGGCGAGCCCGCGCAGCACGGCCACCAGACGGGCCTTCGCCGCGTAGTCCAGACCGCGCGTCGGCTCGTCCAGGAGCAGCAGCGGAGGGCGCGCCGTGAGCACGACGGCGAGAGCGAGCGCCAGCCGCTGCCCCTCCGACAGGTCCCTCGGGTGGGTGCCGTCCGCGACGCCCGGCAGCAGTTCGGACACCAGGGCCCGGCAGCTGCCCGGGGCGGCACCCGCGTCCCGGTCGGCCGCCGCGCACTCGGCGGCCACCGTGTCCGCGTACAGCAGGTCCCGTGGCTCCTGCGGGACGAGGCCCACACGGCGCACCAGCTCGCGCGGCGCGGTGCGGTGCGGCACCGCACCGCCGACCCGGACGCGGCCACGGGCCGGTTCGACGAGCCCGACGAGCGCGGCGAGCAGCGTGGACTTCCCGGCGCCGTTGCGGCCCATGAGGGCGACGGTCTCGCCCGGGCCGATGGTGAGGTCGACGTGGCTCAGGGCCTCGACGCGACCACGGCGGACGTCCAGGGACTCGACGACCGCGGCGGGCGGGGGCGCCGTGGAGGCGTCCGACTCCTCGATGACGGGCGCAGGGGGGCGGCGGCGCAGGAAACGGCGCGGGGCGGGGACGGCGGGAGCCCGGTTCACGGCCGTGGTCCCGGGTGTGCGCACGGTCTCGCGCGCTGCGGGCACGGTACCCGCGAGCCGTTCGCGCAGGGCGCCCGCCCGGCGGCGGGCGTCGCGGACGGTCAGCGGCAGCGGGGACCAGCCCGCCAGCCGTCCGAGGTCCACCACCGGCGGACACACGGGGGAGACCGCCATCACCTCCGCCGGGGTGCCGAGGACGGGGCGGGCGCCGGGCGCCGGGAGGAGCACGACCCGGTCGGCGTAGTGCACGACCCGCTCCAGCCGGTGCTCGGCCAGCAGGACCGTCGTGCCGAGGTCGTGGACGAGTCGTTGCAGGACGGCGAGGACCTCCTCGGCCGCCGCCGGGTCCAGCGCGGACGTCGGCTCGTCCAGGACGAGGACCCGCGGGTGCGGGGTGAGCACCGAGCCGATGGCCACACGCTGCTGCTGACCGCCGGAGAGGGTGGCGATCGGCCGGTCCCTGAGACCCGCCAGCCCCAGCAGGTCCAGGGTCTCCTCGACCCGCCGCCGCATCACATCCGGGGCGAGCCCCAACGACTCCATTCCGTAGGCGAGTTCGTCCTCGACGGTGTCCGTCACGAAGTGGGACAGCGGGTCCTGCCCCACGGTGCCCACCACATCGGCGAGTTCGCGCGGCTTGTGCGTACGGGTGTCGCGTCCGGCCACCGTGACGCGGCCGCGCAGGGTGCCGCCCGTGAAGTGCGGGACCAGCCCGCTCACCGCGCCGAGCACCGTGGACTTGCCGACTCCGGATGGGCCGACGAGCAGCGCCAGTTCGCCCTCAGGGACCTCGAAGTCCACCTCCCGCACGGTGGGTCCGGCCGCCCCGTCGTATGTCACGGAGACCTTCTCGAAGCGGATCACGCGGCCTCCTCGGGGGCGGGAGTGACGAACGCGGGCAGCAGACCGAGCAGCACCGCCGCCGCCGGGAGCAGCGGCAGCGTCGGGGCGGTCAGGGGGACGACACCGGGGTGCAGTGCCGCGGGATCGGCGGCGACGGCCGGCAGCGCCGCCGCCGCGAAGCCGGAGACGGCGACCAGCCACGCCCGCACGTCCCACACATCCGGGCGGTAGCGGGTGCGGGGCGAACGGCGGCCGCCGAGCCGCAGCCCGGCGAGGGCGGCGGCGAGACCGGCGAGCAGGACGGGCAGCCCGTAGACGGTGCCTTCCGCGGTCAGCAGTCCGTACGTGCCCGCGCAGACGCCGAGCAGCCCGCCCAGCGTGAGGACGGTGGTGGTACGCCGGACGGCCGGCGGGACGGTGGCGGTGCGGCCGAAGCCGCGCGCGTCCATCGCGGCGGCGAGCGCCACCGAGCGTTCCAACGCGCCCTCCAGGACCGGCAGTCCGACCTGGAGCAGACCGCGCGCCCCCCGGTCGGGCCGGCCGCGCAGCCGGCGCGCGGCGCGCAGCCGCCGCACGTCGGCGACGAGATGGGGGGCGAAGGTGAGCGCGACGACGACCGCCACGCCCGCCTCGTACAGCGCGCCCGGGAGGGCCTTGAGCAGCCGGGCCGGGTTCGCCAGGGCGTTGGCGGCGCCCACGCAGATCAGCAGCGTGGCCAGTCGCAGACCGTCGTACAGGGCGAAGACGAGACTCTCGGCGGTGACCCGGCCGCCGAGGCGGATTCCCTGCGCCCAGTGCGGGAGCGGGACCTCGGGGAGGGTGAACAGGGTGTGGGTGCCCGGAATGGGCGAGCCGAGGACCACGGTGAACAGCAGACGGATCACGAGGACGGCGAGGCCGAGCCGGGCGAAGGCGGAGTAGGAGCGGGACCAGGGGGCGGTGGTGCGGCGGGCGGCGACGACGTAGGCGGACACGGCGAGGAGGAGGGCCAGCAGCAGCGGGTTGGTGGTGCGGGTGGCGGTGGTGGCGAGACCGAGGGCCCACAGCCACCAGGCGCCCGGGTGCACGGCCGTCCTGCCGCGGCCGGGACGCGATGCCACCGTCAGCCCCTGCGGCGGCGCGCCTGCCACAGCGCCGCGCCGCCCAGCGCGACCACGGCGGCGACGCCCGCGAGAAGGCCCACGGCCGGGCCGTGGTCCGCCGCCTCCTTCGTCGGTGCCTGCTGCTCGCGAGCCGTGCTCTTCGCCGGGGCCCGTTCCTTCGCCGTCTCCTTCCCCGTCGTCACCTGCTCGCCGCAGCCCTTGCCCGGATAGTCCGCGATCGCGCACAACAGGGCGTTGGTGTCATAGCGCAGGGGTCCCGCGACCGCGGCGAGCGCGTCCGCCGTCGTCGCGTCCCCGGGCACGCGGGCGCAGGCCGTGCGCGGGGCGGGCGGGGTCTCGCCGGAGGGTGCGTCCGCGGCCGTACCGAAGTCGACGACCAAAGCCACGCGCTTCTCGCCGCCCCGGGCGGGCGTGCCGGCGCAGACCGTCGCGAAGTCCGCGGTGCCGCGCGGCTTCGTCGCGTCCCCGGAGTCCTCGCTCACCGCGAACCGGAAGCCCTGGACGTCCCCGTCGGAAGGGCGGGAGGTCGACGGCCCCTCGGTGGCGTACGTCCATGTGCCGCCGTGGCGCTCCCAGAAGGACCAGTAGCGGTAGCCGACGGCCCGGGCGGGACCGGCGGCCACCGACAGCAGGAGCAGCGCGGCCAGGAGCGGGACGAGAGCGCGGGCGCGGGTCACGGCCGGCGTCCCTTGCCTCGGCCGCTGAGCAGGAAGCCGACGCCGATACCGGCGACGAGACAGACGCCGACGGTCCACCACACGCCGAACCCGGAACCCGAGTCGGCCTTCTTGCCGGGCTTGCCGCTGTCATCGGCCTTCTCGGCCGCCTGCGGCGCCGGGCCCGTCGCGTTGAGCGCGGTGACCAGGTCGGAGCCGCCGAAGTGGCGCGGGTCGGTGCCCATCGCGTGCGCGGCGAGGATCAGCTGGGCGTACGCGGCCGGGCCGCTCTGCCGCGCCCACGGCCCGTGGTGCGCCTGAAGCCAGCGCAGGGCGCCGGTCGCCCGGTCGCCCTGGCCGGCGGTCGCGAGCGCGGTGACCGCGTCCGCCGTGTTGCCGTAGTCGGGCTGGTCCTTGGCGCCCGGCAGGGCCGAGACGAGGTACTGGTCCTTGGCCAGGGCCTTGCCGAGGTAGGCGGCGCCGTTGCGTGCGGCCTGCCCGGGGTCGGTGGCGTCCTTGCACGTCGGGGCGGAGCCGTCGGGTCGTCCGGGGGCCCCTGCCAGCCCCTTGCCCAGCGCGCCGACCACGGCCGCCGCCGTCGCGTCCGCGTTGGCCGTGAGCCCGCCCTTCTTGTCGGGCTGGTAGGCGAACGCTCCCGCCCCGTCACCCTCGCAGGGAAGCGCGAGCTTCAGCAGCGCGTCGTACGGGGACCTGCCGTCCTTGTGGACGTCCCCCGGCCGGTCGCCCGCCGCGGTGAGCGCCCCGATCACCACGGACGTCGAGTTGGCGTCGCTCGGGGCACCGGCGGTGTAGCCCCAGCCACCGTCCTTGTTCTGCACGGACTTCAGCCAGGCCACCGCCTTGCCGGTCTCGCCACCGTGGCCGCCGAGCGCGGCCAGGGCCTGGACGGCCGCCGCGGTGTTGTTCGTGTCGACGGGCGTCTTGGCGTCGCACTTCGCCGCCGGCCGCGCGCGGTACGGGGCGAAGGCTCCGCTGTCGCACTGCTGGCCCGTCAGCCAGTCCACGGCCTCGGCGGCGGGCTTCACCCCGGCCGTGTGCTGGGCGAGCAGGGCGAGCGACTGACGCCACACGCCGTCGTACGTGGGGTCCGCGGTGCCGTAGAGGCCGGACGGCAGCGAGGGCGAGGCGGACGGGGAGGGGGTGGCGGCGAGGGCCGCCGTGACAGGCGCCCCGCCGAGGACGGTTATGGCGGCCAGTACCGCTGCGCTGCGGCGAACGATCATGATCGGCGGGTGCCTCTCCCTTGGTGTCCGGGAGCAGGGCGGCACGGGGCACCCCCCGGGCGGCTCGGCTCCGCAGACCTCGACGGTGCCGTACACCGGCGGGCCGCCGGTGCGCGTGAGCCGGTCACGTCCCGTACGCGGCGTTCCGGCTCGCCGCCCGGGGGCGGCTCACGGTTGCGGGTCAGCGCCGGATTTGCACCGGCTTCCCCCCGTACGGGTATGAGAACGACTCGGCTACTGTACCCGCCGGTATCGGCGGACCTGGGAGGCCCCTGTGGACGTCCCCCGGCCGGGAAGCCGGGGCCTCCCGCGGGATCTCGTGACGGAGGGCTAAATGCCCGAAATGGGCAAAAAAATCAACGTTTGGGGTCTTCCATCCGGAGTGCCGGAGGTTACACTGATAAGTGCCTACGGGATGAGCGAAGACGCTCAACCGGAGTAGCCGACTTAGGCGTGAAGTCGAAAAGGCTTCCGCTCAGGCCGACATCGACGGTCGAGCAGAACGTTGGAAGATCGAGAGATCGGAAAACGGTTGGAACTTGTCTCGTAGGTCTTTTTCATGCCTCCAGGTCGATCAGCCGGCACACCGTCTCGATGTCGATCTTCACCTGGGCGATGGAGGCGCGGCCGGAGAGCCAGGTGACCAGCGCCGCGTGCCAGGTGTGCTCGATCACGCGGACCGCGGCCAGCTGGTCCGGCGTCGGGTTCGCCAGTCCCATCGCGTCCAGGATGATCGCCGTCGTCTGACGGGACACCTGGTCCACCTCCGGCGAGACGCTTCGGTCCGCGAAGGTCAGAGCGCGGACCATGGCGTCGGCGAGATGGGGCTCGCGCTGGAGCGCCCGGAAGGCTCGCATCAGCGTCTCCGCCACCCGCTCGGCCGCAGTCTCTCCGGCCGGCGGCTTCTTCCTGAGTGTGCGGTGCAGATGCTCCAGCTGGTCCTGCATGGTGGCGACCAGCAGATGCACCTTCGAGGGGAAGTAGCGGTAGAGCGTGCCGAGCGCCACCTGCGAGGACTCGGCGACCTCCCGCATCTGCACCGCGTCGAAACCGCCCCGGCCGGCCAGCTGCGCGCTCGCGTGCAGGATCCGGCGGCGGCGCGCTTCCTGCCGCTCGGTGAGCGGAGGCGAGGCCGGCTGCGCCGCCGGTCGCGCGGTACTGGATGGCACCTTGGCTTCCGCAGGCATGGGTCCCGTTCCGTGTTCCGTGACAGTCGGTGAGGGCGAGTGATCAGACAGCATGGCAGGGGCCCGAGCCGTGGCGCGAATCACCTGCTCCACTGCTCACGCTGCCCTTACCTGCCGGTAGATTCAGAGCCTCTTCAACGATCAAGTCTGTAACTTGTTCTAGATTACCGTCCCGTCGTAGTCTCGCGGGAAACGGCAGGGAGAAGGGGCCGAGAGTGACCGCTGAGGCCAGGGAGGCCGGTCCCGGGGAGGGCTCGGCCGCGGACGGGGAACGCCCGCTGCGCGTCGCGCTCCTGACGTACAAGGGGAACCCGTTCTGCGGCGGCCAGGGCGTGTACGTACGGCACCTCTCGCGCGAGCTGGCCCGGCTCGGCCACCGGGTCGAGGTCATCGGCGCGCAGCCGTACCCCGTCCTCGACGAGGGCGAGGACCTCGCGGGGCTCTCCCTCACCGAACTGCCGAGCCTCGACCTGTACCGCCAGCCCGATCCCTTCCGCACCCCGCGGCGCGAGGAGTTCCGGGACTGGGTCGACGCCCTCGAGGTCGCCACCATGTGGACCGGCGGCTTCCCCGAGCCGCTGACGTTCTCACTGCGCGCCCGCCGCCATCTGCGCGCCCGGCGCGGTGACTTCGACGTCGTCCACGACAACCAGACGCTCGGCTACGGCCTGTTGGGCGACGTGGGCGCCCCGCTGGTCACCACCATCCACCACCCCATCACCGTGGACCGGCGGCTGGAGCTGGACGCGGCCGAGGGCTGGCAGCGGCGGGCGTCCGTCCGGCGCTGGTACGCGTTCACCCGCATGCAGAAGCGGGTCGCGCGCCGGCTGCCGTCGGTGCTCACCGTCTCCGGCACCTCCCGCCAGGAGATCGTGGACCACCTGGGTGTCTCCCGGGACCGTATCCACGTCGTGCACATCGGCGCCGACACCGACCTTTTCTCGCCGGATCCCTCGGTGCCGCAGGTGGCGGGCCGGATCGTGACGACGTCCAGCGCCGACGTGCCGCTGAAGGGACTCGTCTTCCTGATCGAGGCGCTCGCCAAGGTGCGGACCGAGCACCCCGGCGCGCACCTCGTCGTCGTCGGCAAGCGCGCACAGGACGGGCCGGTCGCACACGCGATCGAGCGGTACGGGCTCGAAGGCGCCGTCGAGTTCGTCAAGGGCATCTCGGACGCGGAGCTGGTCGACCTGGTGCGCTCGGCCGAGGTCGCGTGCGTGCCCTCGCTGTACGAGGGCTTCTCGCTGCCGGCGGCCGAGGCGATGGCGACGGGCACGCCGCTGGTCGCCACGACCGGTGGCGCGATACCGGAGGTCGCCGGACCCGACGGCGAGACATGCCTGGCGGTGCCGCCCGGTGACGCCGGGGCGCTGGCCGCCGGTCTGAGCCGGCTGCTCGGGGACCCGCAGCTCAGGGTGCGGCTCGGCGCGGCGGGCCGTGAGCGGGTGCTGCGCCACTTCACCTGGGCCAAGGCGGCTCAGGGCACGGTGGCGCGGTACCGCGAGGCGATGGCCGACCGTGCCGTACCCGTGGAGGCCAGCGCCGGCCGTTCCGCCGTCGCGCACGCCGCCCGTCCCCTGGGCTCCCCAGGTGCCGCGACTGTGACCGACGTCGATTCCAACCGCGAAAGCAGGGCCACGTGCTGACCGTCGACTTCTCCCGGTTCCCGCTCGCCCCGGGCGACCGTGTCCTGGACCTCGGCTGCGGTGCCGGGCGGCACGCCTTCGAGTGCTACCGGCGCGGCGCCCAGGTCGTGGCCCTGGACCGCAACGGTGAGGAGATCCGGGAGGTCGCCACGTGGTTCGCGGCGATGAAGGAGGCCGGTGAGGCCCCCGCGGGCGCCACCGCGACCGCCATGGAAGGGGACGCCCTGGCGCTCCCGTTCCCCGACGCGTCCTTCGACGTCGTGATCATCTCCGAGGTCATGGAGCACATCCCGGACGACAAGGGTGTCCTCGCCGAGATGGTCCGGGTGCTCAAGCCGGGCGGCCGTATCGCGATCACCGTGCCGCGCTACGGCCCGGAGAAGGTCTGCTGGGCCCTGTCCGACGCCTACCACGAGGTCGAGGGCGGCCACATCCGCATCTACAAGGCCGACGAACTCCTGGCGAAGATGCGGGAGGCGGGCCTGAAGCCGTACGGCACGCACCACGCGCACGCCCTGCACTCGCCCTACTGGTGGCTGAAGTGCGCGTTCGGCGTCGACAACGACAAGGCGCTGCCGGTACGCGCGTACCACAAGCTCCTCGTCTGGGACATCATGAAGAAGCCGCTCGCCACCCGGGTCGCCGAGCAGGCACTTAACCCGCTGCTCGGCAAGAGCTTCGTGGCGTACGCGACCAAGCCGCACCTGCCGCTGTCCGAGGCGGCCGCCCAGTGACGACCCCCCGGACGGAACACCTGGTCCTGCCCGGGGTTCTCACCGCCGAGCAGGCCGCCGCGACCGTCGGCGGAATCCTCGCCGTGCAGCGGGAGGACGGAGCCATACCGTGGTTCCGCGGCCACCACCTCGACCCGTGGGACCACGTCGAGGCGGCCATGGCGCTCGACGCGGCCGGGGAGCACACGGCGGCCGAGCAGGCGTACGACTGGCTGGCCCGGCACCAGAACGAGGACGGCTCCTGGTACGCGGCGTACGCCGACGGCGACCCGGAGCACGCCACCGACCGCGGCCGCGAGACCAACTTCGTCGCGTACGTGGCCGTCGGCGTGTGGCACCACTACCTGGCCACCGGCGACGACGTGTTCCTGGACCGGATGTGGCCGACGGTGTACGCGGCAGTGGAGTTCGTGCTCCGGTTGCAGCAGCCCGGGGGGCAGATCGGCTGGAAGCGGGAGGACGACGGCACGGACGTCGCCGGCGCCCTGCTGACCGGGTGCTCGTCCATCCACCACGCGCTGCGCTGCGCCCTCGCGATCGCCGAGCAGCGCGAGGAGCCTCAGCCGGACTGGGAGCTGGCGGTGGGCGCGCTGCGGCACGCGATACGCCGGCACCCCGAGCGGTTCCTGGACAAGGGCCGCTACTCCATGGACTGGTACTACCCCGTCCTCGGCGGGGCCGTGACGGGCGCGGAGGCGAAGGAACGCATCGAGGCGGACTGGGAGCGCTTCGTGGTGCCCGGCCTCGGGGTGCGGTGCGTGGTCCCCAACCCCTGGGTCACCGGCGGCGAGTCGGCAGAACTCGCCCTCGCGCTGTGGGCTATGGGCGAGTCCGACCGCGCGCTGGAGATCCTCCAGTCGATCCAGCACCTGAGGGACCCGCAGACGGGCCTGTACTGGACGGGTTACGTCTTCGAGGACCGGACGATCTGGCCGCGGGAGCTGACCTCCTGGACGGCGGGTTCGCTGCTGCTGGCCGTGGCGGCGCTCGGCGGCGACGAGCCGACCTGCGCCGTCTTCGGCGGCGAACGCCTGCCCCGGGGCCTGGACCCGGACTGCTGCATCTAGTAGGACTCCGTTAGGTTGCTCTGGTTCTTGTGTCTGGGCTGGTGGTAGACGTTCGGGGCAGGGGGCGGTGGCAGGTGGTGCAGGTGCCGGT